>JACMOV010000010.1 GCA_014377845.1 Herminiimonas sp. | reverse complement strand
TTGATCGGTTACGGTCTCGTGGTCGGTCTGGATGGCAGCGGCGACCAGACGACGCAGACGCCGTTCACGGTGCAGAGCGTGGTCAGCATGCTGCAGCAACTGGGCGTGAATCTGCCGGCCGGCACCACGCTGCAATTGAAGAACGTGGCAGCGGTCATGGTCACCACCTCGCTGCCGGCCTTCGCGCAGCCCGGCCAGACGCTGGACGTGACGGTGTCGTCGATGGGCAACGCCAAGAGCATTCGCGGCGGCACGCTGCTGATGACGCCGTTGAAAGGCGCCGATGGCCAGATCTACGGCATGGCGCAGGGTAACGTGCTGGTCGGCGGCGTTGGCGCGGCGGCTGCTGGCAGCTCCAAGGTCGTCAATCACCTGAGCGTCGGCCGCATTTCCGGCGGCGCGACGGTCGAGCGTGCGGTTGCATCCTCGCTCGGGCAGGGCAACACCATCAACCTGGAACTGAAGGAGAGTGATTTTTCGACCGCGGCCAAGGTGGTCGATGCGATCAACCAGCGCTTCGGCGCGCAGACCGCCTCGGCAGTGGACGCCCGCGTCATCCGCGTCAATGCGCCGCTGGGCAGCGACGAGCGCGTCAGCTTCCTCGGCGCGCTGGAAAGCATCAGCGTGACGCCGGCGCTCATGAGCGCCAAGGTGATCCTGAATGCGCGTACCGGTTCGGTCGTGATGAATCAGTCAGTCACGCTCGAGAGCTGCGCGGTTTCGCACGGCAACCTGTCGGTGACCATCAACGCCGACAACCAGGCCAGCCAGCCGGCGCCGCTGGCAGCGGGGCAAACCGTGGTGGTGCAGAACGCCACGATCGACATCAAGAAGGATCCGGGCCAGGTGCTGTTGCTCAAGGCCGGCGCATCGCTGGCCGAGGTGGTCAAGGCATTGAACGCCATCGGCGCATCGCCGCAGGACCTGCTCGCCATCCTGCAGGCGATGAAGGCCTCGGGCGCCTTGCGCGCCGAGCTCGAAATCATCTGATATCCGGTTCGAGGTAGACATCATGATCAGCCAGCCCGCCATCAACGACAACGCCGGCATTTCGATCGATCCGAAGCAGATCGAGGCGCTGCGCCAGTCGGCGAAGCAGAATTCGCCGGAGGCGCTGAAGGCAGTGGCGCAGCAGTTCGAGGGGCTCTTCATGAACATGATGATGAAGAGCATGCGCGAAGCCACGCCCAAGGACGGGCTGCTCGACAACGAGCAGGGCAAGATGTTCACATCGATGCTGGACCAGCAGATGTCGCAGAATTTCGCCAAGCGCGGCGTCGGCCTGGCCGATGTCCTGATTCGCCAGTTGTCGCCGAAGCAGGGCCTGCCGGCACCGGATGCGGCCGGCGCAGCAGGTGCAGCGGGTGCCAATACTGCAACCGGCGCAACCGGCGGCGCAACCGTCGATCCCGCATTGCCGGGCAAGCCGCGCGCGGCGTCATTGTCGCAAGCCGCTTCGTTCGAATCGGGATTCAAGGAAAACCTGCAGACCGCGCTCGAATCCGGTATCCCGGGTGTCCTGAAAGCTGTGCTGTCGGGCGTGCGCAATACCGCCCTGGCAGGCGCGAGCGGCCTGCCGGCGGCGCCGGCCGATCGTCCGCGCGGCGCGCAATCGGCACATGTGCGCGCCTTCGAAGACAAGCTCTCGGCGCATGCCGAAGAAGCCGCCCGCACCACCGGTATCCCTGCAAAATTCATGCTGGGCCAGGCGGCCCTCGAATCAGGCTGGGGCAAGCGCGAGATCCTGACCGCCGACGGCAGCAGCAGTCACAACGTTTTCGGCATCAAGGCCGGCGCCGGCTGGAAAGGCAAGGTCGTGGAAACCGCGACCACGGAATACGTGCACGGCGTACCGGAACGCAAGGTCGAGCGCTTCCGGGCCTACGATTCCTATGCCGACGCCTTCCGCGATTACGCATCGACACTACAGAAAAATCCGCGCTACCAGGCCGTGCTGTCCAATGCGAAGGACGTGCTCGGCTTCGCGCAGGGACTGCAGCGCGCCGGTTATGCGACCGACCCGCACTATGCGGACAAGCTGGCGCGCATCATCAACCACACGCTTTCGGCATGACGAATCGACAACAACACCGATAACCAGCATCGGTAAGCACCACGCGCGCTGGCAATTGCCGGGCGCTTGTGGGATTGGCAACAAAAAGAACATCCCGTCGTAGCCGGATGGCGCGCTGCCGCCTGCGCGCTCAAGTTTCGACCGGATGTGCCGTTGACAGGTGTATCGCGTTAAAGCAGGCAAATCATCATGGGCTCAAGCATCCTCTCGATCGGCCAGAGTGCACTCAACGCGGCGCAGATCGGCGTCGCCACGACCGGCCATAACATTGCCAATGCCTCTACCGCCGGTTATACGCGGCAGGTAGTGGAGCAGGGCGCCGTGGCGCCGCAGGATGCGGGTTTTGCGTTCGTCGGCAAGGGTACCGAGGTCATCAGCGTGTCCCGCGTCTATAACCAGTTCCTGACTAGCCAGGTGTTGTCGGCGCAGACATCGAGCAGCCAGCTTTCCGCCTTCAACACCCAGATCACCCAGGTCGACAATCTGCTGGCCGACCCGAATGCCGGCCTGTCACCGGCACTGCAAGATTTCTTTTCCAGCATCCAGGGCGTCAGCTCGGACCCGAATTCATCGGCCTCGCGCCAGGCCCTGTTGTCGTCGGGCGAATCATTGTCTTCGCGCTTTCAGACCCTGTCGGGCCAGATCAGCGATGTACGCCAGAGCCTCAATGGCCAGATCGGCGCCAGCATCAGCAACATCAATGTCTACGCAAGCCAGATCGCCAAGCTCAACGATGCCATCGAAAAGGCCCAGGCTGGCGGCAGCAAGACCGCCAACGACCTGCTCGACCAGCGCGACCAGGCGGTGTTCCAGCTGTCCAAGGAGGTCAAGGTCTCGGTGGTGCATCAGGGCGACAGCTACAACGTCTTCATCGGCAGCGGCCAGGCACTGGTGGTCGGTGTCAAGACCTCCACCCTCTACGCCGCCAGTTCGCCGACCGATCCGACCCGCACTGAAGTCGGGGTGCGCACCTCCAGCGGACTGTCGACGCTGCTCGATGAAAGCAGTCTGCCGGGCGGCGCGTTGGGTGGACTGTTCGACTTCCGTTCGGGCACCCTCGACGTCGCGCAAAACACGCTGGGCCGGGTCGCCACCAACCTTGCCAGCATCTTCAATGCACAGCATGCGCTGGGACAGACGCAGACCGGCGCACTCGGCGGGAATTTTTTCAATGTCGGCGTCCCGACGGTCCAGGCCAGCAGCATCAACAATGGCGCCAGCACGGCCAAGTTGACGGCGACGATTTCGGACGCGTCGCAGCTCACCGTCAGCGATTATCGGGTGCAAGCCGTGGCGACGGTGTCGCCCTCGACCGCACCTGTACAGTACCGGGTGACCCGGCTGTCCGATGGCACCGTCAGTAATTTCGATGGTCCAACGTCTCCGGCAAGCGCCACCTTCACGGTCGATGGCGTGGATCTAACCGTCAACGGCACCTCGACGGTCGGGGATGAATTCCTGGTGCGGCCGGTCGCCAACGGCGCCAGCGGATTCTCGGTGGCCATCACCAACAAGTCCGACATCGCGCTTGCCGCGCCGGTCGCAAGTTCAGCAACGTCTACCAACCTGGGCACCGGGACCGTTACTGCCCCGACGGTCAACGCGACAACATTGCTGCCATCGGGTTTCAACCTGACTTACAACGCCAATACCGGTCCAACTACCAGCACGCTCACCGGCTTTCCAGGCAACCTGCCGGTGACCATTACCAACGGCTCGCCGGCCACGACAGTCACTTATCCGGCCGGCACTCCGGTCAAGTATGACCCGGCGTCTGCTGCGACCCTCTCGTTTGGCGGGGTCACCGCGGTGGTTGCTGCACCAACGCCGACTGTGCCGGGCACGATTACGATTCCGGGTCCGAATTCAACATTGACCTACAACGCGGCCAGCAAGACCTTCAGCGGTTTTCCGATCCCGCTGTCGATCACTGTCACGGCCAATGGCACCTCGACGGTTTATCCACCGGGTACTGCGGTGCCGTTCACGCCAGGCGCGACGTTCGCATTCGGCGGTGTCAGCGTCGCCATCAGCGGCGCGCCATCGGACGGCGATACGTTCAAGATCACGGGCAATGCGACCGGCTTCGGCGACAACCGCAATGCCCTGCTGCTCGGAAAACTGCAGTCTGCAAATACGCTCGATGGCGGTACGACCAACTTCCAGGGCGCCTATTCCCAGCTCGTCAGCAACGTGGGCAGCAAGGCGCATGAAATCCAGGCTACCAGCGCTGCTGCCGATAGCTTGCTGGCGCAGTCGGTGGCGTCCCAGCAGTCGGAATCCGGCGTGAACCTCGATGAAGAGGCCGCCAATCTTTTGCGCTACCAGCAGGCCTACCAGGCGGCCGGCAAGCTGATTCAGACGGCCAGCACCCTGTTCGGCGTGCTGCTCTCGCTGGGCGGAAACTAGGAGTAAAAATTCATGCGCATCAGCACCAACACCCTCTACGCGGCAGGCATCTCGCGGCTCTCGGAAATACAGTCCGGCATCGTCAAGACGCAGCAACAGATCTCGACCGGCCATCGGATATTGTCGCCATCGGACGATCCGGTGGGCGCGGCGCGGGCACTGGACCTGACCCAGAGCCAGTCGATCAACACCCAGTTCGCCGCGAACCGGCAGGCAGTCGGCAACGCCCTGTCGACGGAAGAAAGCGTTTTGCAGGGGACCACCTCGCTGCTGCAGGATTCCAAGACGCTGGCCATCAGCGCCGGCAACGGCACACTCAACGACTCGGACCGGGCGGCGATCGCCATCGACCTGCGCGGCCGGCTCGATGCGTTGATCAGCCAGGCCAATGCGACTGACGGCACGGGAAACTACATCTTCGCAGGTTTCCAGGTCACCAATCCGCCGTTTTCATCGGCGGCCACCGGGGCGCAATACACTGGCGACCAGGGGCAGCGGCTGGTGCAGGTCGCAACTTCGCGCCAGATCGCCCTCAGCGATCGGGGCGATGCCGTGTTCCAGAACATCCCCAATACCGGCGCGCTCAGCGTCACGCCGGCCACCGGCAACACCGGCAGCGGCGCCGCGTCGGCCGTGAGCGTCGACGGCAGCGTGCCCCTGACCGGCCACGATTACAAGATCAGTTTTACCAGCGCGACGTCATACACGGTCACCGATTCCACCCTCGGTACCACCGGTTCCGCACAGACCTACACGGCCGGCCAGCAGATCAGTATCGACGGCCAGCAGCTGACCCTCAGCGGCGCGCCCGCCACCGGCGACAGCTTCAAGGTCGGCGCAGTACCGAACCAGAGCGTGTTCAAGACGATCGCAGACCTCATCACGGCGCTGCAGACCCCGGTCAGCACGGCTGCCCAACACGTCGACCTGACCCATTCGCTGCAGGTCGCCGGCGCCAACCTCGACAATGCGTTGAACAACGTGCTGACGGTGCGGGCCTCGATCGGTTCGCGGCTCAAGGAACTGGATTCGCTGAACACCTCCGGTGACGACCGCAACATCCAGTTCGCAACGTCGCTGTCGCAGATCCAGGACGTCGATTACAACAAGGCGATCAGCGACTTCACGCAGCAGAACACCAATCTCGAAGCGGCCCAGAAAACCTTCGTCAAGGTCTCCAGTCTGTCTCTGTTCAGCCTGCTCTGAAATACGCTCTAACCCGGCGGTAGCGGCGCCGCCCTGGTCATCATCTGCATCATCTCCAGGCCGTCCTGGAACAGCCGCGCCAGCGGCGCGCCCATGTAGGGCACCACCACCGCGAGCATCACGAAACCCACCATCAGCGTGATCGGGAAGCCGATGCCGAACAGGTTGAGCTGCGGCGCCGAGCGCGCCAGGATGCTCAGGCCGACGTTGGTGATCAGCAGCGCGGCGACGATCGGCATGGCCAGTTGCACTCCGGTCGAAAACACCTTGCCGCCCCAGGCCGTGATCTGCTCGAACAGCTTGATGTGCATCGGCAGGTCGGTGATCGGCATGGTCGTGAAGCTGTCGGCCAGCGCCGACAACAGCGACAAGTGCACGTTCAGCGCCAGGTACAGCATGATCGTCACCAGCGACAGGAACTGGCTGATCGCAATCGAGCGGCCCTGCGTCTGCGGATCGAAGAACGTGGCGAATCCCAGCCCCATGGTGAGGCCTGCCAGTTCGCCGGCCAGTTCCATGCAGGCGAAGACGATCCGCATCGCAAATCCCATCGCCAGGCCGATCAGCATCTGCTGCACCAGGATCAGCACGCCGCCCAGCGACATCGGGTCCAGTGCCGGTACGGCGGGAATGGTCGGGGCGATGATCAGCGAGAGCATGACGCCGAGGCCGATCTTGACGGTCGCCGGCACGCTGACATTGCCGTAGAGCGGTGCGACCGCCAGCAGACCCATGATGCGGGTGAGCGGCCACAGGAAGCTGGCGATCAGCGTGTAGAGCTCGGTGCTGGTGAAGGAAATCATGGTTGCAGGATCAGCCTCGATGCATCGGCAGCGTGGCGCGCGGGCCGGGGTTCAGCCGGTTTTTCAGCCCGTGTTTCAGCGCGTTGCCGAAGGCTGCACGCACCGTCAGCTGACCATGGCCGGAATGCCGGTGAAGACTTCGCGCATGTAGTCCAGCATGACGCCCAGCATCCACGGCCCGGCCACGACCAGGGCGACGAAGATGCCGATCAGCTTCGGGATGAACGACAGCGTGGTTTCGTTGATCTGGGTGGCCGCCTGGAAGATGCTGACGACCAGGCCGATCACCAGCGCCACCAGCAGCATCGGTGCTGCGACCATCACCGTGATTTCCATTGCATGGCGCGACAGGCTCATGACGCTTTCTGGACTCATGACTTTTTCTTTCTAGTAGAAGCTCTGCGCCAGCGAGCCGATCAGCAGTTGCCAGCCATCGACCAGCACGAACAGCATCAGCTTGAAGGGCAGCGAGATGGTTGATGGCGACACCATCACCATACCCATCGACATCAGCACGCTGGCCACCACCATGTCGATGATCAGGAATGGAATGAAGATCGCGAAGCTGATCTGGAACGCAGTCTTGAGTTCGCTGGTGATGAAGGCCGGGATCAGGATGCGCAGCGGCGTGTCTTCCGGTGTCTGCAATGCCGGGGTGTTGGACATCTTGACGTAGAGCGCCAGGTCGCCTTGCCGGGTCTGCTTCATCATGAAGGTCTTCAGCGGTGCGACGCCGCGCTCGAGCGCCTGGCCCATGGTGATCTTGTTGTCCGACAGCGGCTGGTAGGCATCGACGTAGATCTTGTCGAACACCGGCCCCATGACGAAGAGCGTGAGAAACAGCGCCAATCCGACGATCACCTGGTTCGGTGGCGCGGACTGGGTGCCGATCGCCTGGCGCAGCAGCGACAGCACGATGATGATGCGGGTGAAGCTGGTCATCATCATCAGCGCCGCCGGCAGGAACGACAGCGAGGTCAGCAGCAGCAGCGTCTGCAGGGACAGGGAATAGGTCTGGCCGCCGCCGGCCGAGGGCATGCTGGTGATCGCCGGCAGGCCGTTCTGCTGTGCCATGGCCGCCAATGGCAAGGCCAGCAAGGGCAGCAACCCCAGCAGCGCACGCGGTGCAGGATGAATGATCAGGCGGAGCAGGGCGCGGGCCCGGGATTGCGGGCGATGCTCAGTTGCCATTGCTTTCGCCGCCCTTGCCACTGTTGCCGCCGTTGCTGCTGTTGCTGCTGTTGCTGCTGTTGTTCCGTTTTTCAATCGTCTGCTTCAGCCAGAGTGCGAAGTTCTTGCCTGCGGGCGGTACGATGCCGGCACCGCCTGGCGCCGGCGATTCCTGGCGCGGCATGGTCGCCAGCGTGTTGATGCCGCCGGGCGCGACGCCGACCACGATCCACTGATCTGCCACTTCCACCACCAGGATGCGCTCGCGATTGCTGAGGCTGAGGCCGCTGACGATCCGCACCGCGGTGCCACTGTCGTTGCGGACCATGCCGAGACGGCGCAGCAGCCACGCGACGCCACCGATGAGACCGACGATCAGCAGCAGCACCAGTGCGACCTGGGTCATGCTGCCAGCCGAGGCAACGGCGCTGCCGGCGGCGGACGACGTGCTGACGGCGGTTGCGGGTCCAGCCTGCGCGGCGCGCGCCGCAGCGTACGGTCCGGGCGGCACGGCGGTAGCCGGGGGTGTATCGATCGCTGCGGCGGTCGCCGCCGATGTCGGTGCGGTCGCAGGCGCAGCCGCAGCCGCAACCGTTGCCACCGGCGCGGCAACCACCGGGCCGGTCTGGCGCGGTTCGCCGGCGGGCTCCGCCAGAGCACTTTGCAGCAGGACGGTTACGGTCAGACCAAGGCAGGTGGCGCGCAGCGCGGTGGAAAACGCTGATGTCATTTGTTCAGTTTTCGGATGCGTTCGGATGGCGTGATGATGTCGGTCAGGCGGATGCCGAACTTGTCATTGACCACCACCACCTCGCCCTGGGCGATCAGGCAGCCGTTGACCAGCACGTCCATCGGTTCGCCGGCCAGGCCGTCGAGCTCGACCACCGAGCCCTGCGCCAGTTGCAGCAGGTTCTTGATGGCGATCTTGGTGCGGCCCAGTTCGACCGTCAGCTGTACCGGGATGTCGAGAATGAAGTCGATGTCGTTGTGGGTGGTGCCGCCGGTCGATGCGCCGGCGAAATCCTTGAATACGGTGGCGCTAGCCTGCTGCGCTTTGAGTGCGGCCGCTTCGGCCTGCGCCTGCTCGGCGATCGCTGCGCCCCAGTCGTCCTCGGCAGCCGCCTGGTTGTCGTTTTCGTCAGCCATGATCATCTCCTTGCGTGAAGTCGTTTGCGCTCTGGATCAGCTTCTCGACGCGCAGCGCGTACTGTCCGTTGAATTTTCCGTAACTGCATTCCATGACCGGCACGCCGTCGACCTTGCCGGAGACGTACTCCGGCACCGTGATCGGAATCACGTCGCCCACCTTCAGGTTCAGCAAGCCGCCGAGCGTGCTCTTGCCGACGCCGAGGTCAGCGATGATTTCCACTTCGGCGGTCTGGATCTGCTGCGTCATGAGCCGGATCCAGCGCTTGTCCATCTCGAGGGTTTCGCCCTGCAGGCTGGAGGTCAGGATGTCGCGGATCGGCTCGATCATCGAGTACGGCGTGCAGAAGTGCATCTCGCCGCTGACCGGACCGAGCTCGATGGTGAACGTGGTCGCCACCACCACCTCGTTCGGTGTGGCGATGTTGGCGAACTGGGTATTCATCTCCGAGCGGATGTATTCGAACTCGATCGGATAGACCGGCTCCCAGGATTTTGCATAGTTCTCGAACACGATGGCGAGGATGCGCTGGATGATGCGCTGCTCGGTCTGCGTGAAGTCGCGGCCTTCGACGCGTGTATGAAACCGGCCATCGCCGCCGAACAGGTTGTCGACCAGCAGGAACACCAGGTTCGGATCGAACACCATCAGCGCGGTGCCACGCAACGGCTTCATGTGGATCAGGTTCAGGTTGGTGGGCACCACCAGGTTGCGGATGAACTCGCTGTACTTCGAGACCCGTACCGGGCCGATCGATACCTCTGCCGTGCGATGCAGGAAATTGAACAGGCCGATGCGCAACAGGCGCGCGAAGCGCTCGTTGTTGATTTCCAGCGTCGGCATGCGGCCACGGACGATCCGTTCCTGGGTCGCCAGGTTGTACGGCCTGACGCCGGACGTGTCTACCGTGGCGCCAACATCGTCCTGGTCGCCGTTGACGCCTTTTAGCAGCGCATCGACTTCTTCCTGGGACAGAAAATTTTCGGCCATGGTCTTACTGGATCACGAAAGAGGTAAAAAAGACATCGGAGACTTCCTGTTTCTTGCCACCGGCCGAAAACGGCTGGTTGATCGACGCGGCGATTTCCGTGCCGAGCTTTTTCTTGCCTTCGGGCGTGTTGATTTCGGAGGCGTGTTTCGCTGAAAGCAGCAGCAGCAGGCGGCTGCGCACCTGCGGCATGTAGACCTTGAGCAGTTCCACTTCCTCGTTGTTGGCGACCTGCAGGGTGAACGCGGTCTGCAGAAACTGTTCGCTGCCCTCGGTCTGCAGGTTGACGGTAAAGGGCTCCATCATGACGAACACCGGCGGCTTCGGTGCTTCGACCTTCGCATGTTTTTCGCCAGCGGCACTGGCCTTGTGACCCAGGAAGTACCAGGCCGCGCCACCACCACCGCCGGCCAGCAGGAGCACTGCCGCCAGCATGATGACGAGCTTCTTGCGCGATTTCTTGACCGGGACGACTTCTTCCTCGGCCGCTGCCTCGGCACCGGCTTTCGGTACTGCCTTCGGTACTGCCTTCGGTACTGCTTTGGGGGCTGAAGTCGCCATCGTGTTCCTTGTTGTCGCTGCCTGCGCCGCAGTGGCACATCATGTTCAGATTATCGAAAGAAAACCACCGTTGCGATGCGCGGAAAAGAGGCCGGAACGTGTGACAGATCGCGCGTTAGACGCAACCTTCCTGGTTTTCGTCGCCGCCAGTACGCGCAGATGATGCATTGCGGCATGTCCGACATTTAAACATTTTTAATGATACGCAACACATCCGGCGCTGAAAAAATCAGCCCGGAGGACACAGGTGGCGCGGGCTTTGGTCGGCGCGGCGGGTCAGACGAAGGTGTCGACCAGCCCGTTGCCGCGCGTGATTTGACGGCTGCCGGTACGCACCGCAAGATCGCGGTCCGCGCCCTCGGCGGCGCCATTGCCGCTGCCCGGACCGCCATTGGCGCGGCGTGCATCGGCGCGCGCCTGCTGCTGGCCGGGCGCGCCCTGCTGGTTCGGCGAGCCGGCATTGACGCTGGTCTGGCCCAGCGAGATGCCGGCGTCCTGCAGCATTTCCTTCAGCTTCGGCATGGCCGCTTCCAGTGCCTGTCGCACCTCGGGCTGCGCTGCCGTGAATGCGGCATCGGCCTGTGCGTTGCTGACGTTGATGACGATCTGCACCGGCCCCAGATCGGGCGGATTCAGTGTCAGGGATGCGCTTTGTTGCGCGCCGGCCGCCATCCAGACCACCTTCTGTCCGAGCGCGTGGTCCCAGGCGGGTGTGCCGACGTGCGGTGTCAAGGTGTCGACGTGCGTGGTACCAGCATCCTGCACCAGGCCGGCGGAAAGGGCAGCGGCCGTCATCGGCAATCCTGCGACCGGCGATGCCTCGATTGCCGCCTTGGCCGATCCGGCGCTGGCGATGTCGCGTGCGATGCTGCTGGCGGCCTGATCGGTTTTTACCTGCAGCGCCACGTCCGGCGTTGCCTTGAGCGCGCCTGCGGGTTCGCGTATTCGGGTCGTATCAATATCGGGTGCGGTCGCGGCCGTAGCGTCGTTGCGGAGTGCGATCGTGGCCTTGCCGGCGCCTGCCTTGCTGCTGTCGCGGGCCTGCTGCGTCAGTTGTGCCGCCTGCGCCAGGAGGGCGTCGAATGCCGGGTCGCTGGCCGCGGCAGGACCGGCATCGGCATCGATTTTTCCATCCCTGGCGGCGAGCACGGCGGCACCTTTCGCGCCCGCCGTTTTCGGATCGGACGCCAAAGCAGTCGTTGTCGCGGCTTCCGCGGGCGTCGCGGCCGCAGTAGCAGGCCTTGGCACGAGGCTGTTGACCAGCGCCTGCAGCGCGACCGAGGCGGTTGTCAGCCCGGCTGCCTGCGTGGCATCCGCAGCGGCGGCGCCTGCTCGTTGCGCTTCATCGGTATCGGCGGCGGCAGCAGTTTTGCGGGCGCCTTCGTCAGCATCCGGTTTCCTGGCGGTCCCTGCGAGTGCCTTCGCGCCGGTCGCGGCAGCGGCGGCTGCATTCGCCGCTGCATCGGCGGACTGGGCCGCCTCAGCCTGGCGGTCCTGCACATCCTGCGCGTCCTGGTTCTTCTGCGCGCTCTGCCGGTCCTGCCGGACCTGGGCGTCGTTGCGCGCAGAGGCCCTGGTGGCATCGGCCTGCTGTGACGATTGCGAGGGCGCAGCGGACGACGAGCGGCTTGACGGGTTGTCCGGACGGGCAGGGGGTGTGTCTGCGTTCGCGCCGTTCTGGCGGCCATCGATTTCGCGCGAGAGCAGCGCACCGAAGGCCTGTGCGCCGGCGGGATTGGACTGCCCGGTTTTTACGGAGGCGGGGCTTGGCTGCGCGCCGGTCAGGTTGTTGATGTTCGATGCAAGCATGATGTGTCGTCCCGTTGTTCTTCGATGATGGCGTCGAAGTGAATGTCGCTGTTGTCGTCGAAGGTGATGTCGAAATTCGCGCCGAAGTTATCTTTTAAACAGGTGCTGCCGTGCCGCGTGTTCGTCCATGGCCTTCTGGTCGCGCTTGTCGTCGCGCCGGCGTTCATCCTGCTGCGCGCGGGTGACCAGCGTGCCGTAGGACATGCGCTTGCGCTCGCCGGCTTGCCACGCCGTCCGGCGTTCCTCGACCCGCTTCCGTGCTTCATTGACCACGTTCTGCTGGCTGGCGACCGCGGTGTCGAGCTTGTCCATGAACAGCTGAAAATTCCGGCAACCCATCGCCGACAGTCCGGTCGCCATGCTGGCCTGGAAGCGGGCCGCGTATTCGGCCCGGTAATCCTGCAGCAGCATCAGCTTGCTCTCGGTATCGGCTGCCGCCTTGACCGCCAGGCCAAGCCGCTTGGCCGCCTCTTCGGTCTCTTTGGTTGCCAGTTCGATCAGCGTCTCGAGTGCAGAAAGGTTGGCCATTTTTAGAAATTATAGGTTGCGGACAACTGCCGCAATCACGAGAACAGCGCTGCAAGTTGCCCCAAGCTCTCGGCCATGCCGGCTTTTTCCTGGATACCCTGCTGCAGAAAATGCTCGATGCGCGGATTGAGCACGATCGCTTCGTCCAGTACCGGATCGGTGCCGGCACTGTAGGCGCCGACGCTGATCAGGTCGCGATTGCGCTGGTAGCGCGAGGTCAGCTGCTTGACGCGGCGCGTCAGCGCCTGGTGCTGCGGCGAGGTGATGCTGTGCATGGCGCGGCTGATCGATTGTTCGACGTCGATGGCCGGATAGTGACCGGCTTCGGCCAGCTTTCGGTCGAGCACGATATGGCCGTCCAGGATCGCCCGCGCGGCATCGGCGATCGGGTCCTGCTGGTCGTCGCCCTCGGTCAGCACCGTGTAGAACGCGGTGATGCTGCCGCCGCCTTCGCGCCCATTGCCGGCCCGCTCCACCAGCGCCGGCAGCTTGGCGAAGACCGATGGCGGATAACCCTTGGTGGCCGGCGGCTCGCCGATGGCGAGCGCAATCTCGCGCTGCGCCATCGCATAGCGGGTGAGCGAGTCCATGATCATCAGCACGTGCTTGCCCTGGTCGCGGAAATGCTCGGCGATCGCGGTGGTATAGGCCGCGCCCTGCAGGCGCATCAGCGGCGGGGTGTCGGCAGGCGCTGCCACCACCACCGAGCGCGCCAGGCCTTCCGGCCCGAGAATCTGTTCGATGAATTCCTTGACCTCGCGGCCGCGTTCGCCGATCAGGCCGACCACGATCACGTCGGCGGTGGTGTAGCGCGCCATCATCCCCAGCAGCACACTCTTGCCCACGCCCGAACCGGCGAACAGGCCCATGCGCTGTCCGCGCCCGACGGTCAGCATGCTGTTAATGGCCCGCACGCCGACATCCAGAACATCGGTGATCGGTGCTCGTCCCAGCGGATTGGCGGCGCGCACGTTGAGCGGCGCTGCATGTGCTGCATTCAAGGGGCCGAGACTGTCGAGCGGGCGGCCGGCGCCGTCCAGCACCCGGCCGAGCAGTTCGTCGCCGACCGGCAGGTGGCGGCCGCGGTCGCTCGGCCGGCGGCGCGGATGCGCGACCGAACCCAGGCGCGGCAGCGAATGCACCACCTCCACCGGGAATACCCGGGTGCCCGGTACGATGCCTTCGACATCGCTTTGCGGCATCAGAAAAATCCGTTCATCCTGGAAGCCGACCACCTCGGCCTCAATGCGGGCGCCGTTCGGCAGCGGCACGGTACAGGCGCTGCCGACGGCGAGTTTCAAGCCGACCGCTTCCATCACCAGGCCGGCCACGCGCGTGACCCGGCCCGAGACCTGCAGCGGTTCGGCGATCGCCAGCAGTTCGCGGCAATCGCGCAGGTAGGCTTTCCAGCGGCTGTGGTTGGGTGACAGCGGCGCGGCCGCGGACGGGGCGTCGGCGACGGCGCTCATCAGGCCAGCCAGTCGGTATTCTTGCCGAGCGCGGCGGCAATGCGCTGCCAGCGGGTCTGGATGGAACCGTCGATCTGGTTGGTCGGCGTCTCGACCCGGCAGCCGCCGCGTTCCAGATTGATATCCTCGGAGACGCGCCAGCCGGCCTTGGCCAGTTCGTCGCCGATGAAGTCGCGCGCCAGACGCGCATCTTCCGGGTGCAGGAACAGCAGCGCCGGTTGCTGCAGCGAGGGCAGGTAGCGGATCGCTTCGGCGACCACCGGCAGCACCAGTTCAGGCCGCACTTCCAGCGCGGTTTTCAGCATCGCCTTGGCCAGATCCAGACCGAGGTCGAGCATTTCGTCGGCGATCACTTCATTGGCGCGGGCGATCTCGCCGCCGAAGGCTTCGGCGATCTGCTGCAAATGCAGCATCTCCTGCGCCGAATCGACGCGGCCGATGTCGAGTCCGGCGGCGTGGCCCTGTGCCATCCCCTGCGCAAATCCCTGCTGGCGCGCCGCTTCGCGGATCGCCTCCAGTTCTTCTTCGCTGACGGTGGCGACCGCTGCGCGGGTGCTGGCACGCTCGTCGCCGAAGGATGCCATCTCCCAGCGCTGGTAGGCGGACTGCTGTTCTTTCGGCAGCGGCTCAGACATAGGCGTCGTCGCCTTTCGCGCCAAGCATGATCTGGCCTTCGTCGGCCAGGCGGCGCACCACCTGCAGGATTTCCTTCTGCTGCGCCTCGACCTCGGACAGGCGCACCGGTCCTTTCGATTCCAGGTCTTCGCGCATCATCTCGGCCGCCCGCTGCGACATGTTCTTGAAAATCTTTTCGCGCAGATCCTGGTTGGCGCCTTTCAGCGCCACGATCAGCGACTCCGACTGCACCTCGCGCAGCATGACCTGGATGCCGCGGTCGTCGATGTCCATGATGTTATCGAAGACGAACATCTCGTCCATGATCTTCTGCGCCATGTCGCCGTCGTAATTCTTCAGGTTGGTCATGACCGAGGCTTCGTTTTCGCCGGACAGGAAGTTGAGGATCTCGGCGGCGGCACGCACGCCGCCCATCGGCTTTTTCTTCAGGCTTTCATTGCCGGTCAGGAGCTTGGTCAGCACTTCGTTCAGTTCGCGCAGCGCCGCCGGCTGCACACCGTCGAGCGTGGCGATGCGCAGCACGACGTCGTTGCGCAGGCGCTCGATGAAATGGCCGATGACTTCGCACGCGTGATAGCGCTCCAGGTGGACCAGGATGGTGGCAATGATCTGCGGATGCTCGTTGCGGATCAGGTCCGCCACCGATTGCGCATCCATCCACTTCAGGCTTTCGATGCCGCTGGCGTCGCGCGCGCCGAGGATGCGATTGAGCAGCGACGATGCCTTGTCGTCGCCCAGCGCCTTGGTCATCACCGAACGGATGTATTCGTCCGAATCGAGGCCGATGGAGGTGTTCTGTTCGGTTTCGGTACGGAAGTTCTCCAGCACCGCTTCCAGCTCTTCGCTCTGCACCGCCTTCATCGCCGACATCGCCGCGCCGAGTTTTTGCACTTCGCGCGGGCCGAGAAATTTCATGACCTCGGCGGCTTCGTCTTCGCCCAATGCGAGCAGCAGGATCGCTGCTTTCTGGATACCGCCATCACTCATTGCCGTCTACCCAGGCCTTGACGACGTTGGCCACGACCTTCGGATCGTTGCGCGCCAGCGTCTTGGCGGCGTCGAGATTTTCTTCGTAGCCGCGTGGTTTCTGTCCCATCGGCTCGCTGGTGTGCAGGTCGACGATGGTGTCCCGTTCTTCGACGACGACGCGCGGCTTGGGCGCATTTGCCATCAGTTTTTTCAGCATCGGTTTCAGGAAGGCGAAGAATAGATACAGGATGACGGCCGCGCCGAGCAGGTATTTGCCGACATCTTTCGCCGTCTGGATGTTGTCCGGATTTTTCCAGATCGGGACATCGACCGGGGCCGGCGCCTCGACACCGGCAAACTGGCTGTTGGCGATGTTGAGCGTGTCGCCACGATCCTTGTTGAAGCCCATGGCTTCCTTGACGAGGTCGCTGATCTGGGTTTTTTCGGCTTCCGTCAGGGCGCGGTTGGTGACCTTCCCGGCCTTGTCGACATCGCGCTTGTAGTTGACCACCACCGCCACCGACAGGCGCTTGACGCCGCCCATTGGCTGCTGCACGTAGCGGATGGTCTTGTCGACTTCGTAGTTGACGGTCGACTCACGATGGCCGTTGGCGCCCACCGGTGCGGCTGCACCGGTGGCAGTGGCGGCGCCCGGTGCGGCGGCTGCGGTGATCGGCGCGGTGGCGGGCGAGGGCGGCTGGTTCGACAGCGCGCCCGGCACACCCGAGGCGCCGGCTGCGGCGGCACCGGTGCCGGTCTCGTTGGTCTGCTGGCTGCGGATGGTGCCGCTGTTGGGTGTCTGGTTCGGCTTGTAGACTTCGGCGGCCTGCTCGCTGTGGGAGAAATCCACATCGGCCGTGGCTTCTGCACGGACGTTGTCAGGTCCGACCAGCGGCGAGATGATCGACTCGATGCGCTTGACGATGCTCTGCTGCAGATCCTGCACATACTTCAGTTGCGCCGGATCGAGACCGTTGTTGGCGCCTGGCTTGTCGGATTCCGAGAGCAGATTGCCGCTCTGGTCGACCACGGTGACGCTCTTGGAAGAGAGTTCCGGCACGCTGCTGGCAACCAGGTGCACGATCGCGCTGACCTGGCCGGCGTCGAGCGTGCGGCCCTGGTTCAGATTCAGCACCACCGAGGCGGTCGGCTTCTGCTGGTCGCGCACGAAGACCGACGCTTTCGGCAGAGCCAGGTGGACGCGGGCGGTCTGCACCGCGCCGATGGCCTGGATCGACCGCGCCAGTTCGCCTTCGAGGGCGCGCTGGAAATTGACTTGTTCAAGGAATTGCGAGACGCCCAGTTTCTGGTTTTCCATCAGCTCGAAACCGACACTGCCGCCCTTGGGCAGGCCTTGCGACGCCAGCTTCAGGCGCGCATCGTAGACTTGCGCCGCCGGCACCAGGATCGCACCGCCGCCTTCGGCAAACTTGTAGGGCACGTTCATCTGCTGGAGGGCAGTGACGATGGCGCCGCCGTCACGATCGGAGTAATTGGAGAACAGGACCCGGTAATCCGGCTGCTGGCTCCACAGCCAGGCGCCGACCATCAAGGCGACGACCAGCGCGGCACCGATCGCCAGCGCCAGGTTGCGGGCGGCGTTGGACTCGGTGAAGCCGGACAGGCCACCCATGCCGGTGCTTTCGGCGGCTACAGCCATGATGCGCCCCCCTGCCGGAGCCGGCGCTGCTGTTGCCAAATGCACATGATCGTTTCATTCACCGCGTGTTCCATGATGTCCTCGCCAAGTCGAACCTGTTGCCTCAGCACGGATTGTCAACCTGTACGGAAATTTCAATCGTTGGAATAGAGCAATCTTTGTCCAGCTTATCAGAGTGACGCCGGTGCTGGCGAGTTGATACCTTGTAACCCGTTCCAGTACCGTCGTTGCCGGGCATTTCCCGCAACGGCACATCGGATATCGGAGATCGGGAGAACAATCATGGCGATGGCAATCGATACCAGCCGCATCGAAGCGATGGTGGCGCAACTGAAAGGTGCAGCCAGCCGGGCGCAGGGCGTCGCCAATCCGCTGGCGGCGGCACCCGCTGCGACCGGCGCAGTCGCCAAGCCCGATTTCGCAGAAGCGCTCAAGGCCCAGCTCGACCAGGTCAGCGGCGCCCAGAACAGGGCCGAACAGCTCGGCCAGCGCTTCACGATGGGCGACGACAGCGTCAACCTGTCGGACGTGATGATCGCGTCGCAAAAAGCCAACATCGGATTCCAGGCGACGATCCAGGTACGGAACAAACTGGTGTCGGCCTACCACGACATCATGGCGATGCAGGTGTAGCGGCTAACTCAGGACAGCCGGCCCGCCGTCCGGGCATTCTGCTCGCGTTCGAGCTTGGTGATGTAGCGCTGGATCGCCGCCATCATTGCGTGCGGCAGGTCGACGAACAGGCAGCCTAGCCGCCGCACGTGCTTGCCGTTCGGCAGCCGGATTTCCTGCACGTTGCGCACCTGGAGCGAGGCGACCACCAACGTGCCGCCCGGCAGGTCGATCCTGCAATTCTTGTAGGTCTTGCCGACGGTCTTGTCGAGCAGGCCGTGCTCGTCGATCAAGGCGATGCCGCCCCCGCTGACGTTTTGCAGCACCACGCTGATGGCGCGCAGCTCGCCGCTGGTTTCCTGCGGAATCGTGATCGAGCAGGATACGGGGTTCACCTGCGGCGTCGGTACCCGATAGAATTCGCGCCGCTGCAGCCGGATCAGCGTCGCCGGCAGCGCGATCCGCAGCGCCGGCGCGCCGTCGAAGTCGCACGGTTCAACCTGCGTGGCAAAGAACAGGATGCGGATCTGCTCCAGTGCCGTCTCGAAGGAGATGTTGTCGCTGGCGAGCAGCTGCTCGTTGATCTGCTCGCGCTGTGCGCAATCCAGGACGATCACGCCAGCATCGTCGTCGACTTGCAGGATCGAGGTGACGATCGCTGCGCCGCCGCGATTGCCCAGCATGTTGATGAGCTGTTTCTGTTCGCCGATGTTGTGCAGCAGCGTGACGATCTCCCGGCGTGAGTGAACCTGGTAGGGACTCAGATCGTCGGACAGGTTTTCTGGGGTGGCATCCATCTGGGTTCTGGCTCGTTCGTGGTCGGCGTGGCGACTGCCGGTGAAGTGAGCGTCATGATACCTTGCTGCCGCCCAACGTGACCTTTTCAATCTGGTACAGCCATGCCAATAATTCTGCCACGGCGCGATATAGCGCTGGCGGAATGTGGTCATCGAGTTCGACCTGCATCAGCAGCGCCACCAGCGCCTTCGATTCATGCACCGCGACGCCGTGTTCGCGCGCCCTGGCGATGATCTGCTCGGCGATCAGGCCGCGTCCTTTCGCCACCACCTGGGGCAGGCTGCCGCCGCCGCGGTAGGTGATGGCGACCGCATTCTGCAACGGCTTGGGCAGCGTCGGCGTCGGTGATGAAGTCGCTTCGCCGGCAGGTGCTGCGGGTGCTTTCCCCGTTTGGCTCGGCACGACGGCAGCCGCCCCGGGTACCCGGGTGCGCGGCGGCAGGGTCAGCTTGGGCGGCTCCAGCGGCTCGAAGACCGGCGCCGGCGGCTTGCGTTCAGGCGGCGCCATCGCCGGGCACCTCGCGCTGAACCGTCAGGTTGTCGAGTTGGGAGCCAGCCGCCTGCCACGCGCTGGCAAGGCGCGGCCCGTACTGGCGCAGGGCCGCTGCCGTCGCATCACTCGGCGTGCGGACCTGGATCTGTACACGGTCGCCCGCCAGGTGGATCGTGGCCGACACCACACCCAGACTCGGCAACGAGAAGCGCACCACGCTTTGCCAGTTTTCCTGCTCGGGCGCGGCGCCTGTCCCCGCCGATTGTTTGCCTCCATCGTCGCGGCTGACTTCCCATTCCATCTGCTGGCCCGGCCATAGCTCGCCATGCCAGACCACGCGCTGCTGTTCCAGCGTGTTGAGCTGGAGGTTGATCATCTGACTGGCAATCGGATCGAGAGAGGCCGGATTGAGACTGCCTGCGCCATCACCGGGCAGCGGTGCGGCGCTGAAGTAGTCGAGCAGGTTGCGCCGGGCCTCGAGCACTGCCGCCGGCACGCTTGCCTGCGCCGGGGGTTGCGGTACATTGCCTGCGCCGTTCGCCGCCGCTGCATTGCCGGCGCCATTCCCAGTACCATTCCCGGCCGGGCTGTTGCTTGCCTGCGGTTCGCGCAGCAGGTCGGCCAGCGGCCGCTCGCCGTTGGCCCACTGATAGACATGCGATTCATAGAACAGGCCGCTGAAGGTCAGGGTGTCCTGCAGCGCCGACGCCAGCTGCGGCGCCGCCGCGCCGGGGGCGAGCGAGAGCGGCACCTTGCCGACCAGCGATGTCGCATTGTCGTCGCGCCGGGCGGTGTTCAGGAGATCGGTGACGAGTCGTGCGGTATCGGACAGCACCGCGGGTGCGGCGCCCGTTTCACTGCCGGAGGTGGCCGCAGCTGTCGTTTCGCCGGATGAAAGATACAGCGCCTGCGCGATACGGGCGCTGGCGGCCAGGCTGCTGCTGGCAGCGTTGCTGGCGGCCGGCGTGGTACTGGCAGCGGTTTGGGAATCGAGACTGAAGGTAGGACGCGGCTGCGTGCTCAGCAAGGTCAGCGACAGACCGTCACCGGCCTTGCCGCCGGCCGGCAGGGCGACCCGCGCGGTGGTGTCGGCGATGCGGACCAGGAAGGTGCCGTCATTGAAGCGCGACAGGATCTGCGCCTGGAACTGCTTGCCGACTTCGAGCCGCACCAGGCGGTCGATGCTTTCCTGCCGGGTGTCGCCCAGCGGCGTGATGGCGCGGGCAGATTCAACCGCCGCCAGAGGGCGGGGACCAGTGTTATCGGTCCGCGCGATCACCATGCTCAGTTACCATACGCCTGCGACAATTTGCGTTCGGCGCTGGTGCTGTTGATGAGCTGCGAGAGCTTGGTCATCCACGGCTCGGCGATGGTGCGGATCTCGCGGTCGTGCGCCAGGATCTGCTTGATGATCTGCACCTTGCGCACGCGGATCTCGCCGGTCAGCGGCGCCGGCGGTTCGTCGCGCTTCAAGATCGCGACGTGGCTGGCGCACTTTGCTTCCAACAGCGTGACCTTCTCCCAATCGCCTTGACGGGCGGCTGCCAGCATCTGGTCGGTGATGGTGGCGACGGTTTCGTACAGCGCAATGACTTCGTGACTATTCATGTTCGATCAGGCTTTCACTAAACGGGCGCTGTAGGTATCTGCATTTTGCAGGGCGACTTGCGGTGCGGCGGAGAGGGCAGATGCGGCAGCTGCGGCAGTCTCGCCGCGTGCGCCGATTTCGACCCAGGCGCTTTTCAGGTCGGACAGAAGGCGGTGCACTTCTTCCAGGATCTCGGGCTGGTTCTTCAGATTCGCGATCAGGAGCCGGTTGCTCATGTATTCATAAAGGGCGTCGAGGCTGGCGGCGATCTCGCCGCCGACCTTCTTGTCGAGGCTGGCGCGCAGGCCACTGTCGATGATCATGATCGCCTTCGAAATCGCCTGACCCTTGGCGGCGATGTTTTTTGCCTTCATGTGCGCCAGCGCAGTCGTCACGGCAACCAGCGCACCGTCGAACAGCATGACGATCAGCTTGTGCGGCGTGGCGGCGGCGACACCGGTCTCGATGCCGACATTGGCGTAGGCGTTGGCGCCTCTTGCAGGTGATCCGAACATTACATGTCTCCCTTATGAGATCTTGGGCAGGTTGGCCAATTGCTGGCTCAGGAACGAACTGGTGGAACTCATGCTGCCGATGAGACTGTCGAGTGCGGTGAACTGGGCGCGGTAGCGGGCTTCGATGCCCACGAGGCGAGCGCTCAGCTTTGCCTTGTTATCGGCGATGTCTTTCAAAGACGCGTTGATGCCGTTGGTGCGCGCTGCGATCGGTCCGTCGGTGGCGAGGATCGACGTTGTCAACTGGTTGAACTGGTATGCATACCCTTTCGAATAGTTGATCGCACCCCTGCTGCCGGTCACGCCGCCCGTGATCTCGATGCTGAGACCTTCGGAAGCGTCACCCGCAGCGCCCACCAGCGACTGTCCTGCACCCACTGCCGTCACGCCGTTGATGGTGCCCGCGACGTTGACGCCTGGATTCGTGGTGACGCCGCTCGCAAATCCCAGACCGGTCTGGCCGTTGCCGTCGTTGATTTTTGCAACAGAGGTCGATCCGTAGGTCTTCGAGGCGATCGACAGGATGCCGCTTGACTCGGTTACGGCGGCCGCGAGGCCAGCGAAAGCGGTGTTGCCGTTGATTCTCGATTGGAGTTCGGCCGCCAGCGCACCGGCATTCGCGTATGCACCCGGGGTCAGCGTGATGTTGCTGGTGACGCCATCGAGCGTCACACCCAGCGTGTCGTTGACACCAGCGGTGATCGTCAGGTTCGCAGCCGCTCCGGCAGTCGTTTGTGCTTTGGTAGCAAGCTGGCTGACATTGACAGCATAATTGCCCGCAGCAGTCTTGCCGTTTGCCGCGTTATAGGTCACGAGCGCGTCACTGGAACTGCCGACATTACTGAACAGACCGGCAATCTGCGTGAAGTTGTTGTCGACCGCAGCCTGCAGCTTGGTGCTGTCGACGCCGAGCAAGCCGGTGGACTGTATCGTGACGCCAACCTGCGACAGCAAGGTAAAGGTACTGGTCGAGCCGGAAATCGGCGCTGTCAGGATCGAGCGGATCTGATTCTGAATCGTCCGCACGCTTGACTCACCGTTCAGAATCGCGCCGGTCTTGGTGGCCGGGTCATAGGCCTGGGCATCCTTCAAGGCCTGGGTCACGCCGTTGTAGGCCACCACGAAAGCATTGACAGAACTGACCACGTTTGCCGTGTCACGTGTCACGCTCACCGTGGTCGGCGCGCCGACGTTGGTCTTCGTCAGATTCAGCGTCACGCCCGCCAACGCATCGCCGACCGTATTGGAGGATTTGGTAACGTCGATGCCGTCGAGCTTGAAGTGCGCATCTTTTGCGGCGACGGTTTCAGACAGGGCTTGGCCACTGTTGGCCGCCGGATCCTGGCTGAGCAATGACGAGATGGCTGCGTCGCCTGCGACCGATAGCTTCAGACTGTTCGCGGCGCCAGTATTGTTGACACTCAGTGAAAGGCGATACGGCGTGTTGCTTCCATCGTTGACGATGGTCGCCGTCACACCGATGTTTGCCGCATTGACCGCATCCCGGATGCCGGCCAGCGAATTGTTGGTGCCATCGATCGTGACTGTCTTGACACCCGATCCGCCGCTCGTAAAAGTCGCGCCGATGTACTTTCCGGTCGCAGCGTTAACGCTGCCGCCGGCGATCGTGCCAAAGTCGAAACTCAGCGTCGTCGATCCACCGGCGCCGATGGCGGCAGTCGTGCTTGCTTGTCCGACGGCGTTGAGCTTCTGCGCCTGTGCCAGCTGGCTGACTTCGAGCGAGTAACTGCCGGGAAGGGCTACCGACGATCCGCCGGCGGTCGCGACTGTGGAATCGCCGACCGCAGTCTTTACACCCTGGAATTTGCTGACGTTTGCCAGGCCACTCACGGCGCTCTGGAACTGGGAAATCACGCTTTGCAGGGTGCCGAAACCTGACACCGTCGCCTTGAAGCTAGTCGTCTTTTTGTCAAGCAAGGCAATCGGCTGCTGCTCGACCGACATCAGCTTGGTGACGATGCCGTTGACGTCGAGATTGGAGCCGATGCCTGGAGACGAGATACCCATGATTGTTCCTTGAAAAGCTTACGCTTTGTCCTTGACGAGCAGACCCTGAAGCTTGTCGAGCTCATGCGAAATCGCGAGTGCTTCTTTCGACGGGAACTGGCGCAGCACAGTGTTGGTGTCGGTATCGACCACCTTCACCAGGGTGCGGCCGCTATCTTCGTCGACGCTGAATTGAATGCTGCTGGCGACCGGATTGATGAACCGGTTGATCGCATCGACCGCCTTGTTCAGGGCGGCATCCTTGACGGACTGGGTATTTGGGCTGATCGACGTCGTGGGGTCAACCTTGGCCTGCGGCGCGACGGCGGCAGCCGGTGGATTGGAACGCAGCGCAACTGCGGGCGTACCGCGCGCGGTATCGGCCGGCGGACTGGCGGCAGGCAGCGACTGTGCGTAACCTGAAATCGGACTGAGGCTCATGATGCAACTCCTTCAGTGGGAAGACGGAAAGCAGTTGCCTGCTTCCCGTCCCGTTGAAACGATCCGGAAGAGGACCGTTCCTTCACTACATTGTTACCGTGCTACCGGTGACGTACTGCCGTTGATTAACGCAGCAGTGCGAGGACACCGTTCGGCAGCGAGTTGGCTTGCGCCAGGATCGCGGTACCGGCTTGTTGCAGGATCTGGCCCCGGGTCAGGCTGGCGGTCTCAGATGCAAAGTCCGTGTCTTGAATCCGGCTGCGCGATGCAGACAAGTTCTCCGACGTGGTTTGCAGGCTGGTGACCGCCGACGCGAAACGGTTTTGATACGCACCCAGTGAAGCGCGGGAGCTGTTGACGCCGGTAAGCGCGCCGTCGATTGCTGCCAGCGCGTTCTTGGCGCCAGCCGTCGTCGACAGGTCGATGGTCGAGATGCTGTTGACCGTCAGCGTGGTGGAAGGCGCCGTAGTACCTGCTGCCTGTCCTGCATAGGCTGGATTACCACCGGAAATCGTGATGCCACCGGCTGCGTTGGAGCTCAGGTTCACTTTGCCCCTGGTCGTGGTTCCAGTACCTGTCGACGTTGTCAGCCCCGTATTGCTGTTGACGGTAGCCGCGACGACGGTGGTACCTGCCGAATCCTTTGCATTTGCCGTCAGGGTGATGTCGCGCCCGTCAGCAGCAGTCAGCGTGACCAAGCCGGCGTTATCTGCCTTTGCCGTAACGCCCGTCTGGCCAGCAATCAGATTGATGGCAGCTGCGGTGTTGGCACCGGCGCCAATTGCATCGCCGCCAGCGGCAATCGCCCCTACGTTGACGCCATTGATGGAAAAGGAACCCGCGGAAACAGCACTACCCGACGATGATGGCGTCGCACCGGTGACGGTAGCAGCGACTGCGGTTGCGGTGACACCAGACTGGGATGACACTGCATTGATCGCAGCAGCAACCGAGAAGGCGCTATCTGCACCTTGACCTGCTGACGAACCGACGGTAGACGCGCCGATCTGGAAGCCGTTCAATGTCAGGTCACCTGCGGACAGTGCCGACGAAGTTGCGAGCGTGCCCGTGACGGTCGTCTGCGTCGAGGTACCGCTGCCGCCAAGTGCTGAGGTACGGGCGCTGGAGATCGCTGCAATCGAGATGCTGTCGTTGGCAGTGTTGTTGGCGCCGACCTGGAACGACTGGGCGTTGAACGAGCCGTCAAGTAACTTGACACCGTTGAACGATGAGTTGGAGGCAACGCGGTCGATCTCCGAAGACAGCTGCTGGGCTTCGTTGTTCAGGGATGCACGGTCGCTGGCGCTGTTGCTGCCGTTCGATGCCTGCACGGCCAGTTCGCGGATACGTTGCAGGTTGGTACCGATCTGGGCCAGATCGCCCTCGGCCGTTTGCGCCAGGGAGATACCGTCGTTGGCGTTACGGGCAGCCTGGGTTGAGCCGTTGATCTGTGATGTCAAGCGATCGGCGATTGCAAGGCCCGCAGCGTCGTCCTTCGCGCTGTTGATCCGCAAACCGGACGACAGCCGCTGAAGCGACGTTGCCAACGACGATTGCGACGTCGACAGGTTACGTTGTGCGTTCAGTGATGCCAGGTTTGTATTGATGAATGAGGCCATGGTAAATCTCCTTGAATACTGGGGTCCGATGACGTTTGTCGTAAAACTGTCAACCTTGGGCTGTTTCGCTCATTCGCGTTGCAAACCGCGGTTGTGAATCTTTAACGGACGGACTGGCTGAAAGTTTAGCGACGAAATCCTGATTCAGGCATCTCAGCCTCTCTTTCCAGCGTCCCAGTATTCCTCTACTCGGCTCCATTCTCTGAAACTTTAGTGGATAAAAATATAAATTACGGGTGCGATTCGGGCACCTGAATCCATTAAAAAGGTGAATTTCGCCACAATCGCATCGGCAACGTGCCATGTTGAACAGGATAATAAGATCCCTACCGCTGCGGCCATGCCCGATATAAGCCTGGATACCGGCGTCTTCTTCAGGCTTTGAATGTCGCAGGCTTGCGATTATGATTACCACGAGCATGGCAGCAACTTGCACTGACCTGCCTGTTATCGAAATGTCATATGCTGCCCATCAAACCGAAAATGCCAATGACTACATTGACACAATCAAAACCGCGTCGTAACGATCCGTGTTTCTGCGGTAGTGGCAATAAATTCAAGCATTGCTGCTTCAATAAGACCAGCAGTGATGGTTTGCCGGCAGTGACACCCACGGCGCTACTCATACGTGCGGTTGCGGCACATCAGGCTGGCGATGTGGACACAGCTGCACAACTCTACCGGGATATATTGGAAATCGTCCCAAACCATGCGGACGCACTGCATTTGCTCGGTCTGATCGATTTCCACAACGGTGACAAGATCGCCGCCATCGCCAGAATCGAAGCAGCCATCCTTCAAAGCCGTGCCGATCCGCGCTATTTCTATAACCTCGGCACCGTGCTCTCGGCTTCGGGTCGGCCGCACGACGCAGCGATTCAGTTCCGGATTGCTGTCGAGATGAATCCTGCCGATGCGCTTGCGCATGCAAACCTGGCAGCCGTACTGGCTGAAACAAGGCAACTCGGTCCCGCCATAGCGAGTTTTCAGGCGGCGCTCGCAATCGCGCCAAATGATGCCAATGCCTGGGCGATGCTCAGCGCGGCGCTGATGGAAGACGGGCAGGGAGAGGAGGCGAAGATCTGCCTCGACCGGGCGCGCGATCTGAACCCGACGGATTCGAATACACTCGCCAACATTGGTCTTGCGACGCGCAAGCTTGGCGATAGCGAGCAGGCAGCGGCCTGGCTTGCGCGCGCCATCGAAATTGACGGTAACAATGCCAAGGCGTTTTTCAATCTTGGAAGTCTGCTGGTCACGAAGCAATTTTCCGATGATCCCGATTTCCCGGTAGCGTGCAATCGCCGCGCTGTCGAACTCAATCCGGATCACGCTCAGGCGCATGACAATTTGCTCATGGCGATGCAGTATTCCAGCAGTAGCTCGCCAGCAGAATTATTCGCACAGCATTGTCACTTCGGCCGCCACTTCGAAGGCCCGCTGGTGGCGCGATGGTTGCCGCACCCAAATGACAGCGATCCCGAGCGGCGCCTCAGGATTGGTTATGTTTCTGCTGATTTGTACAATCACGCCGTCGCGACGTTCATCGAGCCGGCTCTTGCGGGGCATGATTCCAAGGCGTTCGAAGTATTTTGCTACTACAACGACATCAAGAATGATGCGGTCTCGATTCGGCTGCAGTCATTGTGCGATCACTGGGTGCCATGCGCCACGCTGTCTGACGACCATCTCGCTGCCCGGATTCGCGCGGATCACATCGATATCCTGATTGATCTGAGCGGACATACTGCCGGCAACCGCTTGATGACGTTTGCGCGCAAGCCAGCGCCGGTGCAGTGCTCGTGGATCGGCTATCCGGGAACGAGCGGCTTGCAGGCGATGGATTACTATCTCGCGGACCGTTTTTATCTCCCTTCCGGTGTTTGCGACGATCAGTTTAGGGAAAAAATCGTGCGCCTTCCCGCATCGTGCGTCTTTTTGCCCTCTGAAAGCGCGCCCGGTATTGAACCCTTACCAGCCGCAACGGCAGGGAAACTGACTTTTGGAAGTTTCAATCAGCCGCATAAGTTCAACCAGCCCACTCTGGAGTATTGGCGGCGATTACTACAGGCCGTACCCGATTCAAGCCTGTTGTTTGCCGCTCTGCAAGGGAGCGAAATCCGGGACGAACTGACCAGTTTTTTCGAGGCTGGCGGGGTCGCCAGAACCCGGCTGCAGTTTCATGACCGGTGCAACATGGACGCGTACCTCGCACTGCATCACCAGGTCGACATCTGTCTCGATACGGCGCCTTATTCAGGTGGCACGACGAACCTGCATGCCGCCTGGATGGGCGTGCCGACGCTGACGTTCGCAGGTCGAACTGCCGCAGGTCGCCAGGGCTGCGTCTTGAACGGCCATCTCGGGCTCGACAGATTCACGGCCGCGGATGGCGACGACTTCGTTGAAAAGGGAATCGCCCTCGCAAACGACTTGCCAGCGCTGGCAGCGCTTCGACCCACGATGCGTGAGCGGATGATCCATTCTCCACTCGTTCAACCTGCGATGGTGGTGGCAGGCCTCGAGGCAGCCTTTCGCGTGATGTGGCGTCGCTGGTGTGCGAACTTGCCACCAGAGTCTTTCGACGCCACGCGCTGATCGGTGATCGACCTTATCCACGGTGTGAGAAAGCTACATCGATGAAGCTGGCCATCATGCAACCGTATTTCCTGCCCTACATTGGCTACTACCAGCTGATCCACGCGGTGGACATGTTTCTGGTGTACGACAATATTCAATATACAAAAAAAGGCTGGATCAATCGGAATCGATTTCTCAAGAACGGCGGGGCTGCTGTATTTACATTGCCGTTGAAAAAAGACGCAAGTGAAGGCGATGTCGTGCAGCGTGAGCTGGCCACCGATTTTGATCGTAAGAAGCTCCTCAACCAGCTTCGCGAGGCCTATCGCCGCGCACCGTTCTTCAATCAGGTCTTCCCGATCGTGGAGGTGATCATCGGCAATGAAGAGCAGAACCTGTTTCGGTACATACATGCCTCGATCGTGACCATGTGCAAGCATCTTGAGATCTCGACAACAATCAAGATATCATCGGACGTCGCGATCGACCATGATCTGAAAGGCCAGGACAAGGTCCTCGCGCTATGCCCGTCTGTCGGCGCCGAGGTGTACGTGAATTCCAGCGGGGGTGCCGGGCTTTATTCACATGGCGACTTCCGTGAATGCGGTATCGAACTGCAGTTCATGCGTGCGAAACCCTTCGAATATCCGCAATTCGGACAACCTTTCCAGCCGTGGCTGTCGATCATTGATGTTCTGATGTTCAACGCGCTGGAAGCGGTCAAGACCGGACTACTCGAAAACTACGAATTGGACTGCCATGTTTAAATGGAAAAAGCTGGGGAAGGTGTTCACACCCCAGGATGTGCAGGACAGGCCGTGGCTCAAGGAATTCGCCCAGGCGCCGGCAACGCTTGTCTTCGATGATTTCGTAAGGGTCTATTTTGCGTGCCGGCCAGCGCGCGATTTGCAAGGCCAGTATGTCAGCCATACAGCCTATGTCGATTTGAACCGTTGTGACCTGACCGAGGTTATACGGATTGCCGATCAGCCCATTCTTGGTTTGGGCAAGCTTGGAATGTTCGACGAATTTGGCATCTATCCGACTTCGGTCATTCGCGATGGTGACCTGGTCAAGGCGTACTACGCGGGCTGGACGCGATGCGAGTCCGTTCCCTACAACGTTGCCATCGGGATGGCACTGAGTAAGGATGATGGGGTGAGCTTCGAACGTGTGGGACCAGGGCCAATTCTATCTTACAGTCAGCACGAACCAATGACCGTGAGCGGGCCGAAAATCCGCCGGTTCAATGGCCTCTGGTACCTCTGGTACGTCGCCGGCACCAAGTGGAAAGTGTCGGAAGGCCGGCCCGAATCGATTTTTAAAATTCGAATGGCGTCGTCCCAGGATGGCGTGAACTGGACCCGCCACAATCTCGACCTCATCGAAAGTATTCTGGAGGAGGACGAATGTCAGGCGAGCCCCGATGTCTTGTTCTACCAAAATCGATACCACATGTTTTTTTGCTATAAATACAGTTCGAATTTCAGAAATTCGGATCGCGGCTATCGGATCGGGTACGCGTGGTCGGACGATATGCTTCAGTGGCACCGCGATGACGCAAAGGCCGGGATTGATATCGATGATGGCGACGGTTGGGACAACCAGTCGGTCGCGTATCCGCATGTGTTCGAGCTCGACGGTAAGCTCTATATGATGTATCTAGGAAATGAAGTCGGACGATATGGGTTCGGGCTCGCCGTCCTCGATGCGCCTTTGTTTTTCTGACCTGGAATGCTGCCATGAAGTGGAAAAAGCTTGGGAAGATTTTTGATCCCACTGAAACTACGTTACCTAACCGGTGCAAGGAATTTGCGCAGTCGCCGCAAGCGCTGGTGTTTGATGACTTCGTGCGCGTTTATTTCTCTACGCGCGAACGGGATGCTTCAGGCAAGTATCTCAGTCATATCGCCTATGTTGACTTCGACAAGGCGTTTGCCGTGCGTAGCGTCTCCACAGGTACCGTGCTCGCGCTTGGTGAGCTCGGTTGTTATGACGAACACGGCATTTTCCCTCTCAACATCCTTAAAACGGATCAGGGGATTCTGGGCTACATCGGTGGGTGGAATCGTCGCGTTTCGGTCTCGGTCGACGGTGCAATCGGATTGGCGATCAGCAACGACAACGGTGTTACATTTCAGCGTACCGGCAACGGGCCGGTACTCGCAGCATCATTGAACGAGCCATTCCTTATCGGCGATCCGTTCGTGCGTGAGTTCAATGGCCAGTTCCACATGTGGTACATCTTCGGGACCGAATGGAAAGTTTTTTCCGAGGACGTCCCGCCCGACAGAATCTACAAAATTGGTCATGCCGTTTCTCAGGACGGAATCGACTGGGTGCGGCGGGATGGCCATCCGATCATCAGTGATCGCTTGAATTTCGACGAGAGCCAGGCGCTGCCTACCGTGATCCGGATTGGCGACCGATTCCACATGCTTTTCTGCTACAGGCAATCGTCCGATTTCCGGAACAATTCTGGACGCGGCTATCGTCTGGGCTACGCTTACTCGGATGATCTCGTGAACTGGACGCGGCAGGATACCGAAGTTGGTATCGATCCGACACCTGGAGCGTGGGACGCCGACATGCTGTGTTACCCGCATCTGTTCGAGATGGATGGTGACGTGTATTTGTTGTACAACGGCAATGAGTTCGGCCGTTTTGGGTTTGGCCTTGCAAAATTGGAGCCATAAATGAATATCGTCGGTAAAAAACTTACTCTGCGAGCAATTGAGTTACGGGATCTTCCCTTGTTACACCAGTGGGCAAATGATCCTGTTACGCAGGACGGCATAGGAGAGTTACATTTTCCGAGTTCGATGGATTTTCATCAAGCGTGGTTCGATGGGCTCAAGAATGATCGTCTCAATCATCGATTCGTGGTCGACGTGCCCGATGTCGGAATCATCGGAATTTCAAGTATTGTGAACATCGACTGGCGCAACAGCCATGCGTGGCATGGCCTGGTTCTCGGCGACGCCAGCCATCGTGGCAAGGGTTACGGGATCGACGCCATCATGGCAACCATGCGGTTTGCGTTTGACGAACTGAATCTTGAACGGCTTGATGGCTCGATGATTGAGTACAACGAGCATTCGATCGCAACTTACTGTGGCCGACATCTGGGATGGAAGGAAGAGGGGCGGAAGCGGAATTATTTTTTCAGAAAGGGCCGTTTTTGGGATCAGGTCGTGGTGGGTATTACTAAAACGGATTACGTTGAGTTGGTGGAAAAGAGCGGTTACTGGAACACTTGAAATGACACTTGCGCGCACTTTTAATAATGAGGGAGGGGACGCGGGTGACCCACCTGAAGAGCGATACGCCTATAGCTTTGACTACGATGTAATGCACGGCTATATGGTGAGGTCGTTCCAGCCATTTTTCAATGAAGGCAGCGTGCTTGAGCTTGGTAGTTATACCGGGCGATTTACTCAGCGCCTTGCAGCGCTGTTCGACGACGTTACCTGTGTAGAAGGCTCGGATATTTTCATTGCTGAAGCGAAAACGAGGCCGTGCGTGGGGATTTCCTATATTCATGGCGCATTCGAGACGGTTGACCTGCCACGCCGCTACAACAATATTGTCATGACGCATGTATTGGAGCATCTGGATAATCCTGTGGGCGTGCTTGAGCGGATTAACCTTGAATGGCTGGCCGAAGGCGGCCGGCTTTTCTTGGCTTGCCCTAATGCAAATGCAGCATCGCGTCAAATCGCAGTCAAGATGGGACTAATCACGCATAACGATGCAGTCACTTCATCCGAGGCCGCCCATGGCCACCGATCTACCTATCGCCTCGATACGCTCGAGCGCGATGCTACCAAAGCAGGCTTGAAAATAGTGCACCGTGGAGGAATTTTCTTCAAGGCACTTGCGAATTTTCAATGGGACATGCTGCTTTCGACAGACATTATTTCAATGCAGTATTTGGAAGGGTGCTACATGCTCGGACAGCAGTATCCAGACCTCTGCTCAAGCATTTTTTTGGTCTGTGAATCCTCCGAAAACTAAGAGCAATTACCGAAGTGCCATGAGAGTACTTTCGATTTCACACGCCGCCACACCACCAACTTTTTCCTGCAGATTTTTTTAGAACGATTCTTCCTAGTCGTCCTTATCGTGGCAGCTGCATAACATCGCCAACTGAATTTCTTGATGCTTTATGCGCTTCGCAAACAGTCCACCACCCGATAAACATCCTCATCCGTCAACCCCGGATAAATCGGCAAGCACAGCGCCTTGCGCGCCGCCGCAGTCGCCACCGGCAGATTTTCCGCCTGGGCCGAGGGAAGACCGCGATACATCGGAAAATCCGTGATCAGCGGATAAAAATACCGTCGCGAGAAAATATTCTGCTCTCGCAGGCGGGTATAAAGGCCGTCGCGGCTCAGTGGATAGTCATCCTCGACCATGACCGGAAAGTATGCGTAGTTCGACGTGTGCTCGCCGCTGTCGCTCAGAATACGAATACCTTTAATCTCCGGCAGCAACCGGCGATACAGCGCATCGACCTCCCTGCGCCGCGCCAGTGCCGCATCGATTCCCTTCAACTGCAGGAGACCCAGCGCTGCATTGAACTCGCTCATCTTGCCATTGATGCCGGGCGCGACGACGATGGTCTCGTCGACGAAGCCGAAATTCTTCAGGTGATCGATGCGGACCTTGGTCTTTGCGTCGGGGCAGATGATGGCGCCGCCCTCGAAGGTATTGAACACTTTGGTCGCATGAAAGCTCAGCACCGACAGGTCGCCATGCGTGAGCACGCTGCCGCAATGGCACTTCACGCCAAAGGCATGCGCGGCGTCGTAGATCACTTTCAGATTGTAGTTGTCGGCGATCTTCTCGATGGCATCGACGTCGCACGGATGTCCGTAGCAATGCACCGGCATGATGGCCGTCGTCTGCGGCGTGATCGCGGCTTCGATCCTGGCGGGGTCCAAATTGAGCGTGTCGGGATGGACATCGACGAAGACCGGCTTGATCCCGTTCCAGACCAGCGAGTGTGCGGTGGCGACGAAGGAGTAGGGTGTGGTGATGACTTCACCGGTGATCCGCAATGCCTGCAATGCCGTGATCAGACCGATCGTGCCGTTGGTGAATAGCGCCAGGTGTTCGACACCGAGGTAGTCGCACAGCGCCGCTTCCAGCTGGGCATGGAATGGACCGCCATTGGTGAGTACCCGGCTGTCCCAGATTTTTTCGAGATACGGCAGGAACTCCGCCAGCGGCGGCAGGTGAGGCTGGGTAACGTAAATCGGCTTGGTGTCGCGCATGTGGCCCATCCCTGCGGTGTTCGTGTTGACGCCATCCCGTGATGGCAAAAACGACAATGACGGCCGTGGTGATGGCGTCTTTTTATTGCTCCATAATAATACTTTCGGTTGCGTCGCAGTCGGTCGAACAGGCAGGGATTTCTTCAACAGATCCGGATTTGAAACAGGCAGGCTTGTCTCCTGATCCGGGCGAAGGGCGGACTGAGCTTTCAGCCGATGTGCAGGTTGTGTGTGGCATCGGGACGGCGCCCGGCGGCGTGACGCGCTGCCAGCAGTTCGCCGATCCGGTCGAAGGCCGCGAGCGCGGCGCCCAGTGCGGCCTCAACCGCGGCCTCGCCCCCCGTGCACGCCGCAACCATCATCGGCGCACTCACACACAAGCGCAGCGCACTGACCTCGACCGCGTCGCGGAGTCCGCATGCGACCGGCTGACCCAGTTGAAAACGCCTCCCGCCGTGCAGGTCACCGGCCAGCTGCAAGGCGCGGTGCACCTTTTCGGTTTCGTCGCGTTGCAGCGGCCGGAGGCTGCCCGGTGCGCGTAGCAGGAACGGAAAGATCGTCTGGGTTGTGTCCCATTCAGCCGCCCATTCTGCCCCCCAGTCTGCATCCCGGTTCTTCCTCCCTGCGAGCGATCCGCGCGCAAGCGCCGCAACCGGCAAGGCTTCGAAGCATGGGTTGGCGGCGAGCGCCGTGGTGATGGTCTCGCCGAACCGGCGCAGGAATGCCGCGACGGCCTGATCGGAGAGGGCGGCAAACGCGCGCAGGTTCGGCAGCGCCGCTTCCCATCGCAGCAACAGGCCGAAGTTGGTGGTCGCGGGCAGAGACGCCCCGGCCGCCCAGCCCCGCGGCCAGTCCGCGATTCCGGAATACGCACCTGCGCCGGAACCAAGCGCGACGTCCCGGTACCGGTGGGCAGTTGCCGGCGGCACCAGCAGCACGCCGCTGAAGGTCGGACCGGCGACGAACTTGGAGCCGGTCAGCGCCACCATCCAACCTTCGGCGACATAGGCGCGCACGGTCGCCATCGACATCCTGAACTGACAGGCATCGACCAGCACCTCGACCTGCGCCGGCCAGCGTCGCTTGAGTGCCAGCACCGTGTCGATACCGGGCACGATCAATCCGGTCTTGGTGACGTCGGTCAGGATCAGCAGCACGCGTTGGCCAGCCTGCGCCGCTGCGTTCACGCGTGCCATCCATTCGGCATCGATCTCGGCCGCTTGCCTCAGGCTGCCATCTGCCTCGCGCACCGGCAGCGTCACGAGCGTGCCGCGCCAGTCGCCGATCGGGTCACCGATGGTGACCGAGGCGCGATGCGCCGTGCGCGGGTTGAAATGCTGGCCGCGCAACGCGGCAACCGCGCCGCTGCCGGTTTCGCCGGGCTCGACCATCACGGTGCAATCCGGCTTGAGCCATTGCGCAGCCAGCAGCAGTACATCGGTGCCGGAGGCCGCCAGCACCGCGTCGACCCGATCGCTTTCGGTGAAGCCGCACAGATCGATCAGGGTCGTTCGCAGACGCTGGGCACGGGTGGCGTAGACGGTTGTAGCGGGTTGGTCTTTCAGGGCCTGAAGACATGCGGTCCGCAAGGCATTGGCTGCCGCCATGCCGGCTGTCGAGATGGTCGATGCAGTGCACGAGCCGAGCGCGATCAGGTCCGGGTCGGGTTGCGCGCCGCAGCCGTATTTCGATAGGCCGGTGGCCGGGTCGCGCCGGATGCGGGCATCGCCGCCCGACACCAGCAGGGCGCGCGTGTCCGCCAGCACCGGTTCGCTTGGCGGGCAGGATGGCATCAGTTCGCGGGTGTCGCGACGCGTGCGTGCTCCAGCATCTGGCGGAATGCGGTGAACACTTTCTGCATCGCCGGTTTCTTGTAGGGGTACATTGCCTCGTCATCCATCGCATGCACGATCATGGCGTTGTCGACTTCGAAGATCAGCAGGTCGCCGGCCAGCGTCTCGGCGCAGTCGATGCCGACATAGGGCAAGCCCATGCGCTGGTCGATCGCGCGCAAGGCGTCGGCGTGGCGCACCGCGAAGGTCTGGTCGAAACTGGCCATGCAGGCGGCTTCCTCGGCGCGCTTCTCGGCGCTTTCGCTCATGCCGGCGTTGAGGTAGTGGATCATCCAGTGGGCCGACACGGCGTAGTGGCAGACGAAGGCCCGGCCTTCGATCAGCGCGATCCGGTACTTGCGAAACAGGCCGTCGGCGCTGCGATAGTCGACGAAGCGCGAGATATAAAATCGTTCGGCGTCGACGCGCGCCACGTAGTCTGCGAGGTCGCCGGCGGTGGCCATCCGGTCGAGGTTGGTACCGGCATGCGAGCCGGTCGGACGCACGATCAACGGAAAGGCATCGCCCGGCAGGAAGTCGTCGAGCCTGCCGGCGCCGGCGCCAAGCGCCGCCAATGCAGCGCGGTCGATGCGGGCAGTGACCGGCATGTCCACGCCCGCGATCCCAGCCAAGGCGGCACAGACGCCATCACGCGACAGCACCGCGATGCGCTCCGGCAGGTTGACGACCGGACGCGGCCAGACATCGGCGATGCCGTAGAGGCTCTGCAGCAGTGGCTGGTTGCTATCCGATTCGGCCACGGCGACCAGCATCACGTCATGGTCGGGCACGTTGTCGGGGAAGGGCGTGTCGACGGTCAGGTAGAGCAGTTCCAGCGCCACGTCGGAGTCTTCCACCAGGAATTCGATCGGCGTGTTCGACATCAGGTCGCCCGGTCCCATCAGGACCAGCAGGCGCAGGCCCGGCGTCGCGGTACTGGCCGGCCGGTTGTAGAGCGGCTGGATCTGGATCGCCTGGGCCTGCACTGCAAGCGCGATATCGCGGTCCCCGCTCAACTGCAGCACGGTCGAACAATCCAGGTAGGCATTGGCGTCATCCGGATGCGCCTGCGCGCGCTTGACCAGGGCTGCCGCCAGCGGCGCAAGGTCTTCCTTGAGAAATGCGCGCCGCATCAGGGGGGCGACGCCGATCAGCGGTGCATACGGTATGGCTGCGGCTTCGATCAAGTCGGACATGGTGGTTCCAGTGAGGTGCTGCTGCCATTGCAACGGCGTGTGCCGAACGACACGACGGCATCGAGCAGGCGATCGATGTCGTCGCTGCAGGTGCGGTGATTGACGATCGCCGCCCGGATCGCGAGGTGACCGTCGATCATCGTGGTGGAGGGAACGGCGATGCCAGACTCGTGCAGGTCGGCGACGAGTTCGCGGTTCAGGTCGTCGACATCGGCAGCAGCGGCGCGATAGCGGAAGCAGACGATGTTGAGTGCGACCGGCGCCAGCAGTTCAAGCGCCGGATCGGCCTCGACCCGTCCTGCGAGATACCGGGCCAGGGCGCAGGTTTGCGAAATCGCCGCGCCCATTTTGTCGGCGCCATGGACCTTGAACGTGAACCAGGTCTTCAATGCCCGAAAACTGCGCGACAGGTCGGGCCCGAAATCGCAAGGCCACGGCGAGCCCGCTGCCAGGCCGCGCGCTTCCCGCCGCAGATATGCCACTGGAGCGGCAAACGCATCCATGTGCCTGGTTGCGTCCCGCACCAGCAGGAAACCGGCATCGTAGGGAACCTGCCCCCATTTATGAAAATCCAGTGCGATCGAATCCGCCCGTTCGATGCCTGCCAGGAGCGGTGCGACATCCGGCGCCAGCATGCCGAGTGCGCCGAACGCGCCGTCGACATGAAACCAGAGTGCCTCGCGCGCCGCCAGATCGGCCAATGCCGTCAGATCGTCGATCGCGCCGGTGTCTACCGAGCCTGCGGTACCCGCAATGAAGAACGGCTGCAGTCCCGCGCCGCGATCCGCTGCGATCGCCGCCTTGAGTTGGCCGATATCGATCCGCTGGCTGGCATCGACCGGAATGCGCCGCAACGCCGCCGTTCCCAGTCCCGACAAGTCCATCGCCTGGGCCACGCAACCATGCGCCGCCGCCGAGGTGTAGGCGACCAGTTGCGCGCCATGCTCACCCAGGCCGTCGTGCCGGACCGACTTGCCGATCGCTGCCGTCCTGGCCACCAGCACGGCCATCAGGTTGGCCATCGACGTGCCAGTGACGAACACGCCGCTGGCCGTCTCCGGAAATTCGAACAGTTCGCGCATCCAGCGCACGACCTGGCGCTCGACTTCGACCGGCATCTGGTTACGGCCGCCAAGATTCGCATTCAGGCCGGCAGACAGCATTTCCGCCACCATGCCGACCGGTGTGCCGCCGCCATGCACCCAGCCCATGAAGCCGGGATGGACGTTGCCCACCGCGTAGGGGAGGACCTGCTGCATGAAGGTTTCGTGCGCATCTTTCAGGCTGCCGGCCTGATGCGGCAGGGGCTCCTGGAAGCGGGCGCGAACCGGGTCGGGGATCGGTTGCCAGACCGGACGCTGGCGGATGTTCTGCACGTAGTTCAGCATGTCATCGAGCATGCGGTGACTTTGTTCGCGGAAGGCGGGCCAGTCTTCCGGATCGAGGCTGGCTGGTGGGATCTGTGTCGTCATCTTGGGGGTCGACGTCTGCGTCAGGGCGATGTCACGCGGCGCGCGCCCTGCACCGTGTTCCAAGTGGGTCGGTTTGCCTCATTGCGCCGCCACCACCCGGTTCTTGCCGGTCTTCTTGGCATCGTACAAGGCGCCATCGGCCCGGCTGATCAGCGACGGCACGCCTTCGTTGGGCTGGCGTGCGGCCACGCCGGCGCTGAAGGTCATCAGCAGCTGCTCGTTGTTGAACATGAAAATCCGCTTGGTCAGCTCGCGCTGCAGCCGGGTGATCGTCTGGGTCGCGAGAGCCAGCGTGGTGTCAGGCAGGATCACCAGGAATTCCTCGCCGCCGAAGCGGCCGACCACGTCCATCGTGCGCAGGGTGTCCTTGACGATGCCGACCAGGTGCACCAGCGCACCGTCGCCCGCCAGGTGGCCGTGCGTGTCGTTGAGGCGTTTGAAATCATCGACGTCGAGCATCGCCACGCACAGATTGGTGCCCTTGCGGTCGACCCGCGCGAACTCGCGCTCCAACACTTCGTCGAGGCCGCGCCGGTTCAGGCTGCCGGTCAGCTCGTCTTCGCGCACCAGTTCGCTCAGGTGTTCGAGCTGCGATTCGAGCTTGTGGATGCGGTCTTCTGCTGCCGTCATCTCCTGTCGCGCGCTCTCCATCTGGTCGCGCGAGCGCAGTGCCTCTTCCTGAGCAGCCCGGGTCTCGCGCATGACGCCGTCGAGAATCTGGTTCAGGTCCTTGACGTCCTGCGCCACGCTGATCTTCTTGGCGTACTGGTCGATCTTGTGGTGATAGTCGCCGGTGCTGTCGGCGACTGCGCCGAGCCGCTCGACGAAGGTCAGCATCATGCTCTTGACCGTGATCTTGGCTTCCGACAGGCTATGCTTCAACAGGCCCTGCTGGTAGATCACTTCCTTCAGGCTGGCGGTGGCGTCTTTCAACGCCAGGTGCGTGATCGGGCCGGACAGCAGCTTGTGCACCGCGCCGATCTGGCCGCGCAGCCAGCTGTCGTCTTCCAGCAGTTCGGCGACGTTCTCCAGCAGCAGCCGGAACAGCTGCAGCAGCAACTCCTGCTGCTCGGCCAGGTCGCCACCCTTGGTGTCGAGCTTGAAGCAGAATTTCTTGAGGCGTGCAGCGAGGTCAGTCAGCGCAATGTCGGATCGCGCGTCCTTTGCCATGGCGCTGACCGCCTCGGCTTCCGCGATCAGCTCCGGGGCGTTGATCAGCAGCGGCGGCAAGGCGTAACCGAGGGTGCGGCTCAGCATCTCGCGCAATTGCTTGACCTGGATATCGACGTCGGCCGGTGGCGCTTCGATCGGACGCGACGTCACCACCGGGGCCGGTGTTGCGATCACCGGTTTTGGCAGCAGGTGGCGATTGCCCAGCGCGATCAGGCAGGCGCTGTAGTCGGTCCAGTCGCGCGCCTTCAGCGCCGTGCGCAGCTGTTCGCCGACGGTCGCTGCTTCGCCCGGCATGGCCACGAGGTGCTGCGCGAAGCCAGCCAGAACGCTTTCCGCATTCGATTCGGAGACGATGCCGACGATCTCGTTATAGATGTCGCGGTAATTATCCGGAGTCGGCGCGATCCGCTCGCGTGCGAGCCGGCTGAAGGTTTCTCGCGCGACTTCGGCGGGGTTCTTGGGCGGTGCTGATTTGTCGCGCATCGGTGGCTTCGGTGGTGTTCAATACAAGGATGGCAACGCCGGTGCCGAGACAACTGTCCGGGATGCTGCACGATCATAATATGCCGGTGCTGAAGTTGCGTCGGAGAACTGTGCCCGAATCACCACGGTGTTCTGGCTTTTGTGAAGAAAGCCGGGTTGGGTACACCTGTCAGAAGCCGCGTCTCGCAGTCATTCTTCTTCCACCAGGTTGTTCTTGATCGCGTAATGCGTCAGGTCGGCGTTGTGCCGCAGTTTCATTTTTTGCAAGAGACGGGTGCGGTACATGCTGATGGTCTTTACCGACAGCACCAGCTCGGCGGCGATTTCACTGACGGTCTTGCCGGAGGCGATCATGGTGAGCGTCTGGTATTCGCGGTCGGACAGGGTTTCGTGCGGCGGCACCGCACGATCATCGCCGATCTGGTTGGCCAGTTGCTGTGCCAGCGCCGGACTGATGTACTTGTGACCCTGTGCGACCAGCCGGATTGCGTTGACCAGTTCATCCGGCGC
>JACMOV010000009.1 GCA_014377845.1 Herminiimonas sp. | reverse complement strand
CGTCCCGTCGCGGCAAGCGGGTCACGCCAAACCCGCTCTAGCGCGTCGAAAGCCTGTTCAGGCCGCCTTGACGGCGAACTCCACGCCGACCTCTTCCCAGGCGGCGCGCTCCTTCTGCATCCAGAAGGCGGCCGTGGGATGCAGCGCCACCCAGTCGCTGCCCAGTTCGAGTTCGATCCGGGTCTTCATTTTGAGGCGCAGTTGCGCGCCTTCCAGTTCGAGCCGGGCATGCGAGAACAGTACCGCCAGCCGCAAGGCCAGCACCGCCCGCGCGAACTCCGGATCGGCAAGGGCATCGGCGATCTTGCGCAGGTTGCCCTTCTGGGCCAGGATCAGCAGCGCCATGATGCGCTGCTCGCGGGTCGTGAAGCCCGGCAAGTCGGCATGCTCGATCAGATAGGCGGTGTGCTTGTGGTAGCCGCTGTGCGACACCGCCAGACCGACCTCGTGCAGCAGGGCGCTCCAGTGCAGGTGGCGGGCGAGCACGTCGTCGTTCGGCTTCATCATGGCAAACAGCTGGCCGGCATAGCTGGCGACACGGTCGGCGCGCGCCTCGTCGGCCTGGAAGCGCTGCAGGAAACCACGCACCGACTGCTCGCGCCGGTCGCGCTTGGTGGCCCGCAGGTGCAGGTCCCACAGCACGCCCATGCGCAGGCCGGCTTCGATCGGCAGCATGGTCGGAATACCCAGTTCCTGCATGACGCCGATGAGAATGGACAGGCCGCCCACGATCACTGCTGCACGATCGGTTTTCATTCCTGTCAGGACGATCCGGTCGATGTGACCGAATTCGATCAGGCGGGCACGCAGTGCGTTGACGCTGGCGAAGGTCAGCTTGCCGTCGCCAATGCCATTCTTTGCAATCGCGTCGCCGATGGCGCGCAGGGTACCGGACGATCCGTAGGCAATGCTCCAGTGTTCCGGGCGATACAGCGGCGCCGCATCTTCGAACAGGGACCGGGTCGACAGGATGGCGGCATCAAATGCGGCGGCGTCGATCCGTCCACCCACGAAAAAATCCTGGCTCACGCGCACGGTCCCGATGCTGAACGATTCCACTCGCTCGATATCCTGGCCGGCGCCGACGATCAGTTCGGTCGAGCCGCCGCCGATGTCGAGCACCAGTCGCCGCTCGCCGGGCGCCCCCACCGTGCTGGCGACCCCCATGTAGATCAGGCGTCCCTCTTCCTCGCCGGAGATGATTTCGATCGGATAGCCAAGCGCCTTTTCGGCAACCGGCAGGAAAGTCGCGGAATTTTGCGCGATGCGGATGGTGTTGGTTGCCACGACACGTACCGCGCTCAGTGGATACGCTGCCAGGGTGGTCCTGAAGCGCGCGAGCGAATCGAGGGCGAGCTGCATCGCGGCTTCGGTCAGGTTCCCGCGGCTGTCGAGTCCGGCACCCAGGCGAATCGGATCACGTGCGCTCTTGATGACCTGGATCGTCTCGCCATCGTGGTGCGCGACATGCAGTCTGAAACTGTTGGAACCCAGGTCAACCGCAGCAAACATGCAAGCCTCTCGTTACCGCCGCGTCGATCCCGGAAACGATCTGTATGCGACAGCCGCAAGTATCCGCTTTTTTGCGTTGGCGCTGCGTGACACACAACGCACATCCCGGCATTTCGTAAAAGATTTTCTGCCGAAGTCAGCGCAACAAGCGGCAGAACGCGTCGGCATCGAGCGGCCGGCTGAACAGGTAGCCTTGCATCTCCTGGCAACCGGCGCGCTTCAGGAATTCCATTTGGCGCACTTCCTCCACGCCCTCGGCCGTCACTTTCATGCCGAGTGCGCCCGCCATGGCGATGATCGCCTGCGTGAGCGCAACCGAATCCCGGTTGTCGGGAATGCGGTTGATGAAGGACCGGTCGATCTTCAGGTTGCTGATCGGGAAACGCTGCAGGTACGACAGCGAGGAATATCCCGTTCCGAAATCATCGACGGAAAAGCGGACGCCAAGCGCGGTGAGTGCGTCGAACAGGGGCATCAGTTTATCGCTCTCGCCCATGAGAAGGCCCTCGGTAATTTCGAGTTCCAGCGCATGGGCCGGCAGGCCGGACGCTTCGAGCGCCGCGGTCACGACCGACAGCAGCTGCTCGTCCTGAAACTGTCGCGGCGACAGGTTGACGGCCACGCACAGGTCCGGCGCCGCCTCCCGGCGCCAGATCACCGCCTGCTGGCAAGCCTGCTCCAGCACCCAGGCACCGATCGGCACGATCAGGCCGGTTTCTTCGGCCACCGGGATGAATTCGACCGGCGGCACCAGGCCCGCCTGCGGATTCTGCCAGCGCAGCAGTGCCTCGACGCCGACGATACGTCCGGTGCGCGCATCGATCTTCGGCTGATAGTGCAGGAACAGTTCGTTGTTGACCAAGGCACGCCGCAGGTTCGTCTCGAGGTTATAGCGGCGCTGGGTGCGGGCATTCAGACGCGAGGTGAAGAACTGGTAATTGTTGCGGCCCGACTCCTTGGCGTAATACATCGCCGCATCCGCGCAGCGCAGCAGATCGCTGCCATCGCGGGCATCGTCCGGATAGGAGCCGATCCCGATCGAGACGCCGAGATAGTATTCGTTGCCTTCCAGCGTGAACGGCTCGGCCAGTGTCGCCAGTATGCGTTCGCCTAATTGCGCCGCATAGCCGGGGTCGGCGAATCCGCACGCAAGGATCACGAACTCATCGCCGCCAAGCCGCGCCAGCGTATCGCCGCCGGCGATGCACGCCTTGAGCCGGCCGGCGACCAGGCGCAAAAGATCGTCGCCGGCTTCGTGGCCGATGGTGTCGTTGACGTTCTTGAAGCGATCGAGATCGAGGAACATCACGGCAATGTTACGGGCATGTGTCGTATCGCTGCGTTTGCCCGGATTCTCCGCCAGGCGCAAGGCTTCGCCGAGGCGTTCCATCAGCAATGCGCGATTCGGCAGGCCGGTCAGGGAATCGTGCGTGGCCATGTACTGCAGTCGTTGCTGGGCATCCTTGACGGCGCTGATGTCGGAAAACGAAATCAGGATCGAACTCGGCTCGGCCTCGCCCGGTTTGCAGATCGGCAGGACATTCTCCGAAACCCAGACGACTTCGCCGGACATTGCTTCGACGGCGAGCACCAGGCCGAGGAGCGGTTCGCCGGTCGCAAACACTTGTTGCGACGGCAGTGCATCGACGGGGATCGTGCTGCCATCCTCAGCCATGACGCGTTTGAAGTAGGTACCGCGCCGGATACCGACCAGTCCTCCCGGGTCGACCCGCAGGATGCGCTCGGCGCTCGGATTGCAGGCCAGGATGATGCCCTCGCGCGATTGCAGGATGATGCCCTCGTTCAGGGAATTCACCACCGAGCGGTAGCGATCTTCACTTTCTTCCAGGCTGCGCTCGATCTTTTCTTTCTGG
>JACMOV010000077.1 GCA_014377845.1 Herminiimonas sp. | reverse complement strand
TGCCCTGATGTGGATGGTTCAACAGGCCGAGAAAGCCGGTGTGAAATTCAGTTACATCGATGAAGAATTCAAGCAGGTCACGCGCCCCGTCGTGCACGACGAGCGGAATACGAACTATTTTTACGGCAGTCGGAGCGATCAGCCGCAGTATGATCTTTCGAGCGGACTTCTCATTGGCACAGAACCGGCAGGCGAGCGGAATGTCAGGCAACTGGATGGCAAGTCAGTTTCGCAAACGGACTTCGGCGGCGCTGATCCAAAATTTGGTCCATTGATGGAAAACATCATCAGGCGCCCGCCAGACTGGGAAACCCGCATCGATAATTGTGCCGGTGCGGTGGACATGAAAGCTTACCGTGCATGGCTGGAAAAACAGTACGGCCTCAAGATGCTCAAAGCAGATAACGAAAGTCAGAATATCGTTTGTGTGAAATAACATTTCATCTAAAATTCTTTATTGGTACTCGCCTTCATCCATGCTGAAGTAAAGAATTTCTGATTTCCCGAGCAATCAATAATAATCTTTTTCGTTAAAAAAAATGAAAAAAACAGCAGCTTTTATCTTGGTCTTTTTCGTTTTAGCGGGTACGGCATATTATGTTTCCCCGCGCAGCGCAATGATTGATTTCGGGATCTGGGGTGGAGGGCCGAATATATATGGCGGCGCTTTCGATAAATTGGCCGCGGGGAGCCTTATTAGCGATGACAAGAAGATTATGATACTCGACGTAAATAAATTTATCGGGGTATCAGGTGGCCTCAGTAGAATTCCGGAGGAGATCGATTTCATGTGGCGCTTGGAGGGCGAAAAATATCCAAAATCACAGAAGATAAAGGTGCGTTCAAAAATCCCGACCTCGGTATTGCGCAAGATTGACGACTATTCATTTCAGAATACCGTCTCGCTGAATTTTTATGTAAGGAACGATGTTCCCGAATTTCAATGGGTGTTAAAAAGGATGTCCAACGATCCTGACGGAGCCACTACAACGATCGCGAGGGGTGGTTACTGGCCCAAATAATTGGGTAACAGTCTCTATGTCGACAATCGCACTACTCGTTCACCCCCGCATCGCCCCCGCATACCGCACCATATCCAGCACCCCATCCACCAGCCGCGGCGCATCCTTTGCCAAGTCGAACTGCGCCGGCGTGAACAGCCAGTTGTTGATCAGGCCGCCAATCATCGCGCGCAACGCACTGGCCGCCAGCGGGACATCGAGGTCCGCCGGCAGTTGACCCTTCGACACTGCATTGCCCATGATCCGCTCGAAATTCGCCTGCGCCTTGCGAGCGCCCTCCTGCCGCCGGACCCACAGCGTATCGGTGGCGTCGACCAGTTCGCACTTCAGGAAAATGATGTCGAAGACGAGGCGTGACTGCGGGTTGAGAGCGGTTTCCTGCAACACGAAAATCAGCGTCGTGCGCAGATTGCCGAGCGGGTCGGGCTCGCTGGCGTCTCCGCTGGCTTCGACCATCGCCTCCATCGGCAGCTTGACCCGCTGCGACATCGCGTCGAACAGGTCGCCCTTGTTCTTGAAGTGCCAGTAGATCGCGCCACGCGTAACCCGCGCCGCTAGCGCGACTTGCTGCAGCGACGTGCGCGAGACGCCCTGTTCGTGGAACACGCGCTCGGCAGCGTCGAGGATGCGGTTGCGGGTCTCCTGCGCTTCGATTTTGGTGGAACGGGCCATCGAGTCTTCCTGTGCCGCCATGTGGTGCGATCCGGATCGGACCGCTTCATGTGACATCATACATACAATCACGAATGTATATATAATATCAGCCAACAGGGTGCGCGTGTCAGGCAAAGCGTTCCCGATCATTTCCACCGTGTGAGAAAACAAATGCGCGCAAGCCGCCCTACGCTGTCTGTCACTTCAAAACTGTCCGCGGCCCTGATCCTGTCCGCCCTGCTCGCTGCATGCGGCGACAAGCCGGCTGCCACGGCCAGCGCGCCACCGCCACCCGAAGTGGGCATCGTCACCGTCGCGCCGACGCGCCTGGCGCTGACCACCGAACTGCCGGGCCGGCTGGAAGCGAGCCGCGTGGCGCAGGTGCGGGCGCGGGTGCCGGGCATCGTCCTCAAGCGCACCTTTACCGAAGGCAGCAACGTCAAGGCGGGCGACGTCCTGTTCCGCATCGATCCGGCGCCACTGCAGGCGACGTTTGCCAGCACGCAGGCGACCGTGGCCAAGGCCGAAGCCAACCTGGCGCAGGCGGCGCTCAAGGTGCAACGCTACAAGCCATTGGTCGACACCAACGCGATCAGCAAGCAGGAATACGACGACGCGCTGACCGCGCAAAAACAGGCGACAGCCGACCTGGCGACGGCCAAGGCGACGCGCCAGAGCGCGAGCCTGAACCTTGGCTACGCAACTGTCAGCGCGCCGATTGCCGGCCGCATCGGCCGCGCCCAGGTGACCGAAGGCGCGCTGGTCGGCCAGGGCGAGGCGACCCCGCTGGCAACCGTGCAGCAGGTCGATCCGATCTACGTCAACCTGACCCAGTCGAGCACCGACATCCTGCGCCTGCGCCGCGCCATGGCAAGCGGCAAGCTGCAGGCGGCCGGACAGAATGCAGCCCGCGTCACCCTGGTGACCGAAGACGGCCAGGTCTATCCGCAATCGGGCAAGCTGCTGTTCTCCGATCTGTCGGTGGATGAAAGCTCGGGTGCGGTCACGCTGCGCGCGGAGTTTCCGAACCCGGGCCGCTTGCTGCTGCCAGGGATGTACGTGCGTGCCCGGCTGGAGCAGGCGGTCAACGATGCCGCCCTGACGGTGCCGCAGCAGGCGGTGCAGCGCACCACCGACGGCGCGACCGTGCTGGTGGTCGGTGCCGACAACAAGGTCACCGCGCGGCCGATCAAGACCGAATCCTCGCAGGGCAACCTGGCGATCGTCAGCGCTGGCCTCAACGCCGGCGACCGCGTGATCGTCGAGGGGCTGCAGAAGGCCAAGCCCGGCAGCACCGTCAGGACCGTGGCGTGGATTGCACCTGTCGCCCCGCCCGCGCAATCGAAGACCAATTAAGGAGTCCGCATGGCGCAATTCTTCATCGACCGCCCTGTCTTTGCATGGGTGATCGCCCTGTTCATCCTGCTCGGCGGCGCGCTCTCGGTCACCAAGCTGCCGGTGTCGCAGTATCCGACCATCGCGCCGCCCTCCATCGTCGTGACCGCCAACTATCCAGGCGCATCTGCCAAGATTCTCGATGAAAGCGTGACCAGCCTGATCGAGCAGGAAATCAACGGCGCCGAAGGCCTGCAATACGTCGAATCGCAGAGCGAGGCCAACGGCCAGGCCACGATCACAGTCACCTTCATCCCGGGCACCAACCCTGACCTCGCCGCCGTCGATGTCCAGAACCGTCTCAAGCGGGTCGAGGCGCGCCTGCCGCAGGCCGTCACGCAACAGGGCGTGCAGGTCACCAAGGCGCGCAGCAACATCCTGCTGTTTACTGCCCTGTCGTCTACCGACGGCCGGCTCGATCCGATCGCGCTCGGCGATTACCTGTCGCGCAACGTACTCAATGAAATCAAGCGCGTGCCCGGCGTCGGCGTGGCGCAGCTGTTCGGCACCGAACGCGCGATGCGGATCTGGATCGATCCGACCAAGCTGGTCGGCCTGAAGCTGACGCCAGCCGACGTCACGACCGCGATCCGCAACCAGAATGCGCAGGTCGCCTCCGGCACGCTGGGCGACCTGCCCAGTCCGACCTCGCAGCAGACCTCGGCGCCGATCGTCGTGACCGGCCAGCTCTCGACGCCGGAAGACTTCGGTGCGATCGTCCTGCGCGCCAATCCCGATGGCTCCACGGTGCGCCTGCGCGACGTTGCGCGGATCGAAGTCGGTGGCCAGGCCTACGCGACCTCCGCGCGCCTGAACGGCAAGCCCACCGCCGCGATCGCAGTACAGTTGTCACCGACCGCCAACGCGTTGCAGACCGCAACGCTAGTCAAGGCCAAGATGCAGGAGCTGTCGAAATACTTCCCGGCGGGCGTGACCTACGACATCCCGTACGACACCTCGCTCTTCGTCAAGATCTCGATCGAGGAAGTGGTCAAGACCCTGCTCGAAGCGGTGGTGCTGGTGTTCCTGGTGATGTACCTGTTCCTGCAGAACATCCGCTACACGCTGATCCCGACCATCGTCGTGCCGGTGGCGCTGATGGGCACCTTCGCCTCGATGGCGGCGTTCGGCTATTCGATCAACGTGCTGACCATGTTCGGCATGGTGCTGGCGATCGGCATCCTGGTCGACGATGCGATCGTGGTGGTGGAAAACGTCGAGCGCATCATGAGCCAGGAAGGTCTGTCGCCGCGCGACGCCACCAAGAAGGCGATGGGCCAGATCACCGGCGCCATCGTCGGCATCACGCTGGTGCTGGTGGCGGTGTTTATCCCGATGGCTTTCTTCGGCGGTGCGGTCGGCGCGATCTATCGCCAGTTCACGCTGTCGATGGTGTCGTCGATGCTGTTCTCGGCGCTGATGGCGCTGACCCTGACGCCTGCTCTCTGCGCCACGCTGCTCAAGCCGGTCGAGGCCGGTCACCATGTCGAGAAGAAGGGATTCTTCGGCTGGTTCAACCGCGGCTTCGTGCGCACCGCGGACGGCTACCAGGGCGTGATCGGCAAGATGCTCGGCACCACCTGGCGTTACATGGTGGTCTACGGGCTCATCGTCGCGGTAGTCGGTCTGATGTACGTGCGGCTGCCGTCGTCGTTCCTGCCGAGCGAGGACCAGGGCTTCCTGATCACCAACGTGCAGCTGCCGCCGGGCGCCAGCGCCAACCGCACCCTGTCGGTGTTGAAACAAGTCGAGGAGTACTACAAGAAGCAGCCTGCGATCGCCCGCATCTTCGCGGTGACCGGCTACAGCTTTTCGGGTAGTGGCCAGAACGCCGGCCTGGTCTTTACGCCGTTGAAGGACTGGGGTGAACGCGATGCCAGCCAGGAAGCCGGCAAGGTTGCCGCCCGGGCCTTCGGCGGTCTCTCGCAGATCAAGGATGCGATCATCTTTCCGGCCAATCCGCCGCCGATCCGCGAACTTGGCAACGCCACCGGCTTTACGTTCCGCTTGCAGGACCGCGCCGGGCTGGGGCATGACGCCCTGCTCGCCGCACGCAATCAATTGCTTGGCATGGCTGCGAAAAGCGCTGTGCTCAAAGGCGTGCGTCCCGAAGGTCTGGAAGACACGCCGCAGCTGCAGGTCGACATCGACCGCGACAAGGCAAATGCACTCGGCCTGTCGTTTGCCGACATCAACGCGACCATCTCGACGGCGCTCGGCTCGTCGTATGTGAACGACTTTCCGAACCAGGGCCGGCAGCAGCGCGTGATCGTGCAGGCCGATGCGCCGCAGCGGGTCACGCCGGAAGACCTGCAGAAACTGTACGTGCGCAACGCGCAGGGCGCGATGGTGCCGTTCGCCTCGTTTGCCAGCGCCCACTGGATCGCGGGTGCGGTGCAACTGGCGCGCTACAACGGCTATCCAGCCATGAAGATCGCCGGCGACGCTGCGACCGGCCGCAGCACCGGCGAGGCACTCGATGAAATGGAACGTTTGGCCAAGCAGTTGCCGGCCGGTTTCGGCTTCGAATGGACCGGCCAGTCGTTCGAGGAAAAGACCTCCGGATCGCAGGCGCCGGCGCTGTTCGCGCTGTCGCTGCTGGCGGTGTTCCTGGTGCTGGCGGCCCTCTATGAAAGCACGTCGATTCCGCTGTCGGTGCTGCTGGTGGTGCCGCTCGGTATTCTCGGTGCGCTGCTGGGCGCCAGCCTGCGCGGCCTGCCCAACGACGTCTACTTCAAGGTAGGCCTGATCGCCATCATCGGTCTGTCCGCCAAGAACGCGATTCTGATCATCGAATTCGCCAAGGACCTGCAGGCCGAAGGCATGGGCCTGATCGAGGCGACGCTGGAAGCGGTGCATCTGCGGTTCCGGCCGATCATCATGACCTCGCTGGCATTCATTCTCGGCGTGTTGCCACTGGTAGTGGCCAGCGGCGCGGGTTCGGCCAGCCAGCGCGCCATCGGCACCGGCGTCATGGGCGGCATGATCACGGCGACGGTGCTGGCGGTGTTCCTGGTGCCGGTATTCTTCGTGGTGGTGCGCAAGATCTTCAAGGGCAGCAAACGCCAGCAGGAGTGGGCGGCCAGAAAGGGCATTTCGCCCGTACACAAGGACGCAAGTCCGGCGGCAGCCGGGTCGTCACCAGCAGGAGCGCAGGCGCATGAGTGATTTTTCAGGGTTCTCGACGGTCGGATCGAAAGCCGCATTCAGGCCAGGCATCGCCGCGCTGCTGACTGCAGGTTTGCTGACCACGGGCTTGCTTTCAGGTTGCTCGCTGACGCCACAACTCCTGCGGCCTGCGGCCCCGGTGGCCGACAGCTTCCCCAACGCCGCTGCAAACACTGACGCCGGGGCGAAACGCGCCCTCGATACCGACTGGCGCGAATTCTTCACCGACCCGCGCCTCCAGGCCCTGATCGACGCCGCGCTGACCGACAACCGCGACCTGCGCAGCGCTGCCCTGCGCATCGAAGAAGCCCGCGCGCTCTACGACATCCAGTCCGCCGATCTGCTGCCGACCATCGGCGTGACGGCCGGTGCGACCCGCGCACGGGTGCTGTCGACCCAGCCGGGTGCGAGCAAACGGGTGGTTGGCAGCAGTTACCAGGTCGGCCTGAGCCTGTCGTCGTTCGAGCTGGACTTTTTCGGCCGGGTACGCAGCCTCAACGAAGCGGCGCTGGCGCAGTACCTCGCCACCGGTGAAGCGCGGCAGGCGGTGCAGATCAGCCTGGTCGCCGCAGTCGCCCAGGCCTATCTGACCGAGCGCAGCTATGCCGAGCAGCTGGCGCTGGCGCAGAGCACGGTGGACGGCCGCCAGAAAGCCTATGACCTCGCCAGGCAGCGCTTCGACGTCGGCGCATCATCAGCGCTCGATCTGCGCCTGTCGGAGACCCTGATACTGTCGGCACGCGTGGCGGCGACCACGCTGGTACGGCAGCAGGCGCAGGCGCGCAACGCGCTGACGCTGCTGGTCGGCCGGCCGCTGACCGACCTGCCGCCGACGCAGACGCTGTCGTCGGAAAAGATCGTCACCGGCATCCCGCCCGGTTTGCCGTCCGATCTGCTGACCAACCGGCCCGACATCCGTGCCGCCGAACAGCGGCTGCGTTCGGCCAATGCCAACATCGGCGCGGCGCGGGCAGCATTCTTCCCGCGCATTTCGTTGACGGCCGCGCTCGGCACCGCCAGCCCGGCACTTTCGGGTCTGTTCGACGCCGGCTCGGGCACCTGGTCTTTCGGGCCGCAACTGCTGCTGCCGATTTTCGATGCGGGACGCAACCGCGCCAACCTGACGCTGGCCGAAGTGCGGACCAACCTCGCTGTCGCAGATTATGAAAAGACGATCCAGGTCGCCTTCCGCGAAGTCGCAGATGCGCTGGTGGCGCGTGGCACGCTGGAAGAGCAGATCGTGGCGCAGCAGGCGTTTCTCGATGCGCAGGCCGATCGCCTGCGGCTGGCCGACCTGCGCTATCAGAACGGCGTGGCCAGCTCGCTCGACGTCCTCGACGCGCAGCGCGACCTGTTCGCAGCCCGGCAGTCACTGGTGCAGACGCGGCTGCTGCGCTTGACGAATGCGATCGACTTGTACCGGTCGCTTGGTGGCGGCATCAACGCGCCATCGGCGCCGGTGGCGGCACGCTGAACAACAGGCCGTGCAGCATGCGGCCGGGCATGAAGGCAAACGCGCCGGCGATCAGGAGCGCGCCCACGTAAAGCCCGATCATGTTGCCGCGGTGGGCGCGGATGTCACCGCGGCGCGCCGCAAAAAATGCCGTTGGTGCGCTGTAAAACACCAGCAGGCTGAAGCCGTGGATGAAGCCGAAATGATTCAGCAGGCGCGGTCCGACCTGTGCCGGCATGAACAGCGTGATGGCGGCAGTCGTCAGCATCAGTAACAGGAAAATCCGTCCGAGCAGTTTGTGCGACCGCGTCCCCTTGCGGCGGCAAAGTACGACCGTCGCAATCACGAAGGCCGGGAGGATCGTCGCAAGATGCAGGTACGTCATCTGAAGGTAGGTCATGCGGTGGTCCCGGTAGCGTGAGCATTTTTTGATAGACGCACTGGGCCATCCGACCGGCAGGGCGCCGGAGATGGCAGTGGAATCAGCACATTATGCTACCGCAACAACGGCGCAATCAGCGCCACCGTGCGTGCCGTCGCCCCCCGATGCTGCGCTGCGAAGCCCCGCGCCGCGCCGGACATGGCGCCCCGCACCGCTTCGTCGCCCAGCACCGCCTGTGCCGACGCCAGCATCGCGGCGGCATCGTCCGCACGCAGCGCGGCTCCGGCGGCGATCGCCTCCTCCGTCACTGCGGCAAAATTGAAGGTGTGCGGACCGACGATGACCGGTGTGCCGACGGCACAGGCTTCGATCAGGTTCTGCCCACCCACGGGCAGCAGGCTGCCGCCGATGAAGGCAAGGTCGGCAGCGGCGAAGTAGGCATACATCTCGCCCATCGAATCGCCGAGCACCACCTGTACGTGCGCTGGCAGCGCTGACGTATCGGTGTCGGTATTGGATTCGGTATTGGCTTCGGTATCAAACGCCGAACGCCGCACCATCGTCAATCCATGCGCTGCGACCAGCGCGGCCACGGCATCGAAACGCTGCGGATGACGCGGCACGATGAGCAGCAGCGCATCGACCGGAATCGCCTTGAGCGCAGCCAGGATCAACGCTTCTTCGCCATCACGGGTGCTGGCGCACAGCAGCACCCGGCGCGTGCCGAACCGCTTGCGCCATGCCGCGCCGAGGGCGCGTTGTTCGTCCGGCGGCAGCACGTCGAACTTGATGCTGCCGGTGACGGTGACCGGCCTGACGCCAAGCCGTTCGAGGCGCGCCGCGTCCGCCGGCGTCTGCGCAGCGGCCCAGGCCAGTCCTCGCGCTGCGGCGTCGATCAGCCCACCCAGCCGTTCGCCGCGCGCCAGCGAGCGCTCCGACAGTCGTGCATTGACCAGCGCCACTGGAATCCCGTCCCGATTGCAGCACGCGACCAGGTTCGGCCAGACTTCGGTTTCGATCAACAGGCAAGCCTGTGGCCGGTAATGGCGCAGCAATCTTCCGACCATCCAGCCGGTGTCGTAAGGCAGGTAGCGCTGCACCACCCGGGCGCCATGCCGGGCAAACAGCGCCTGGCCGGTGGCCCGTCCGGTGGGCGTCATGTGGGTGAGGAGGATGCGGTGTTGCGGCCAGGCCAGCAGCAGCGCCTCGACCAGCGGCGCGGCTGCGCGGGTCTCGCCGACCGAGACTGCGTGCACCAGCATCACCGGCGCCGGCACCGCCTCGGCCGACTCTGCAGGCCCATAAAAGCCGAAGCGCTCGCCGACGTGCTGCCGGTAACCGGGCTCGCGGCGTCCGCGCCACCACAGCCGCGCCGCCACCAGTGGCAGCGCCAGCCACCAGGCGAGCGAATACAAGCTGCGGCGCAGTGATGGCGCGCCAGGTGGTTTCACTCCCGGATTCGGATTCGGGGTCGGATTCAGCTTCGGATTCAACTTCAGATTCGGCTTCAGATCAGTGCGTGCCCGGTCAGTCGCGACAGGATCGCCAGCGGACTGGTGTTGCGATCGTACTGCTGCTGCGGTGAGAGATGCAGGGTCTGCTCCAGCATGTACTGGCCGGACATGACGGCATGCGAGGCCTGATCCGAAAAGCACATCCAGCTCGAGCCCGGCGGAAACGCCATCGTCATCTGGTGCGCATCCTGCTGGTAGTCGAGGTCGGACTTCATGCCGTCGTGAAGCTGCAGCATCAGGTGATCGTATTCGCTGCGCAGGGTCTTGGTGACCCGCAGGGCGTTCAGCAATTTCGCCTGCCAGCCGGAATACGGTTTCGCTCGTGGCAGGAAATGCCGCGCCACCACGTCGAACGGCTCGCCGATGCGCCAGACGCGCGGTACGCCCTCAGGATTGACGTTGCTGAAGACGCGCAGGATGCGCTCGCCGCGATTCGGCCGCGAAGGAAAGGCATCGACATGCAGCCGGCGGTCGTCGGCGCGCCAGGATTGCACACGGGTCTCGACCTTGGTCGGCCGGTAGCTCGTGGGCGCCATGCGCAGGTGCTCCCGGTAGTGCGGCAGCATGCCGTCGACCAGCTGGCGCGCCTGCTCCTGGAAGCGCCCGATCATCGCAGTCAATGCCACCAGCGTCGCGGTATCGCCGAGCGCGCCCTTGAGCAGGCGCTCGCCGGACAGGCTGATGTTGCGCACCTTCGGGTCGTGCACCGCCGGCGTCAGCAGCCGCGATTCCTGCGTATCGAGCGTGAAGGCAAGGTGCGGAAAATACAGCACCTTGCCGGCCTCGAGCGCCGCGATGGAAGCGGGGTCGAGCGCGCTGGCGCTCCAGCGATCCTGGTCGATGGTCAGGATCTGTGCGCTGATCGTGTCGCCGGTCGGGGCGCGGAGATTGCCTTCAGCGGATTCGAACGGCCTGGGAGATGCGGGATGCGTCATGAATTGGCCTCTGGATGCTGTGCAGCTGCCATTATGCCGTCTCGCCAAGCAGTCCGTCGATGGCTGCGGCGACGTCTGCCACCGAGGGCGGCATGCCGGTGTCGCCCAGGTTGACGATGCGCGGCGACCAGTTGCCCTCGGTTTTCCAGCGCGGCGAGTCGCAATAGATTTCGACCGTCGGCCGCTCGAATGCGGCAGCGATATGCGTCAGGCCGCTGTCGACACCGACCACCAGCGCCGCGCGCTGCGCCAGCAGCACCGCATCCATCATCGGCAGGTGCGGCAACACCTGCGCACCCGGAATCTGCTGCGCCAGATGCTGGGCCGCCAGCTTTTCGGCGGCCGAGCCCCACGGCAGCAGCACGGGCATGCCGCGCGCCGCCAACCGTTGTCCGATGACGATCCAGTGCGCCGGCGACCACAGCTTGCCAGCGCGCGCCGTGCCATGAAAAAGGACCGCATACGCGCTCTGCGGTAGCCAGGAAGCAGCGGTCGAGGAAACCGGCGCCGGATCCATGCAGAAAGCGGCAGGGGAATCGATCTCGTAGCCGAGCGCCACCGCCGCCACCTTACGGGCGCGCTGCACCGCATGGGTATGCAGACCGACCGGTATGCTGTGCGTGTGGAAGATGCGCGACACCGGTTCGTAACCGGAGCCCTGCGTCGCATTCGCCAGGCCGACACGCCGGCCGCCCGGCGCCAGGCGCGCCATGCGCATGACCACACTGGTCTTGAACAGGCCCTGGGTGTCGAACACCAGGTCGTAGGCGACCTCGCGCAGTGCGCGCCGGAATGCCGCCAGCTCCGCACGCGTCGCCGCCGACCCCAGCGACCTGCGCCAGCGCCGCAGGGCAAACGGAATCACGTGCCGCACACCGCGATTGAGTCGAACCAGCGGGCCGTAGGCTTCCTCGACCACCCAGTCGATCTGCGCCGCCGGAAAATTCCGGTGCAGGTCCGCCACCATCGGCATGTTGTGCACGACATCGCCGAGCGACGAGACGCGCACGATCAGGATCTTCAACGGCAGCGGCGAGGCGGGACCGCTCATGCGCCTGCCTGCCGGGACGCCAGTGGCACGATTCGCAAATCCAGGCGGCGCCGCAGTCGACAAGCGACCGCGCGGTGAACGATCGCGCCTGTCAAACGCCGCTCAATACGGCAGCGTTGCATCCGGCTTTGCTGCCAGGATGACGCGCTTGAATTCAGCCTGGATGCGGGCCAGCGCCGCTTCGGTTTCCGCCTCGAAGCGCATGACCACCACCGGTGTCGTGTTCGACGACCGGGCCAGGCCGAAGCCGTCGGCGTATTCGACCCGCAGGCCGTCGATGGTGATGATCCGTTCCGCGCCGTCGAACACGGCCTCCTTTTGCAGGCGCGCGATCAGGGCCATGTTCTCGCCTTCCTGCAACTTCAGCTGCAACTCAGGCGTGCTGATCGATTGTGGCAAGGCATTGAGCACGGCCGAAGGATCGGTCACGCGGCTCATCAGTTCCAGCAGCCGCGCGCCGGCGTACAGGCCGTCGTCGAAGCCGTACCAGCGGTCCTTGAAGAAGACATGACCGCTCATCTCGCCACCGAGCGGTGCGCCGGTCTCGCGCATCTTTGCCTTGACCAGCGAATGCCCGGTCTTCCACATCAGCGGCACGCCGCCACGCTCGGTGATCCATGGCGCCAGGTGGCGGGTGCACTTGACGTCGTAGAGGATCTGCTTGCCCGGATGGCGCGTCAGCACGTCGGCGGCGAACAGCATCAACTGCCGGTCGGGATAGATTATCTGGCCATCGCGGGTGACCACGCCGAGACGGTCGCCGTCGCCGTCGAACGCCAGGCCGATTTCGGCATCGCCTTCGGCCAGCGCATGGATCAGGTCCTGCAGGTTTTCCGGATGCGCCGGATCGGGATGATGATTGGGGAAATTGCCATCGACCTCGCAGAACAGTTCGGTGACCTCGCAACCCATGGCGCGATACAGGTCGCCGGCAAATGCGCCGGCCACGCCGTTGCCGCAGTCGATGACGATCTTCATCGGCCGCGCCAGCTTGACGTCGCCGCTGATGCGCTCGAGGTAGGCGGCGCGGATGTCGTGCGTGCGGTAGCTGCCCTTGCCGTGTCCACTCTTGCCGCCGGTATCGGCGAGCTCGCCGCCGGCGATCGCACCGTACAGGGCGGTGATCGCCTCGCCATGGATCGCTTCGCCGGCCAGCACCATCTTGAAGCCGTTGTAGTCGGGCGGATTGTGGCTACCGGTCACCATGACGCCGGATTGCGCATCCAGCACATGCGTGCCGAAGTAGACCATCGGCGTGGCGACGATGCCGAGGTCGATCACGTCCACGCCCGCCGCCTGCAGGCCGTCGGCAAGCGCCGCCGACAGGGAGGGGCCGGACAATCGTCCGTCGCGGCCGATCACGGCGCAGCGTTCGCCCTTGGCAATGATCGCCGCGCCGAAGGCCAGGCCGATCTGTCGGGCCACGGATGCATCGAGGGTGGTCCCGACGATGCCGCGGATATCGTAAGCCTTGAAAATGCCGGGGGAAAGCGTCATGGGGGTCGTTTCAAATGAAGATGGGGATGGCGAACGCAGGATGGTGCGGGACAAGGCAGGACAGTCCAGGACGGTTCGGGCCAATTCAGGATGCCCATGCGCCGCGGGAACCCGGCGCATCGCATCCGCGCCGGTATCAGGTCCGCAGGGCTTCGAGCGCCTGACCGGTTGCGAGCCAGTCCTTGACCCAGCCCGGCTTGCGGCCCCGTCCGCTCCAGTGCAATTCCGGATTGTCGGGGTGCTGATAATGTTTGGCCGCCTTTGTCGACTTTTGCTTGCCCGTCGCACCCAGGATTTCCTTCAACGGCACACCCAGCTTTTGCGCGATCGACAGGATTTCGTCCCTGGCGCGCGTCAGTTCTTCGCTTTCCCGCTTCTTGATTTCGCGCCGGGTTTTTTCTTCCAGATCACGTAGTTCGGCAATATTCAGATTCGATAGATTCATGATTGTTCCTTTAGTTGGGCCGCAGCGTCCGGCAATCGAACGCCGCTATTTTCTTTTACCAAAAATCATCCAGCGCGGTGCGCGAAAACGCACGATCCTTGCATATAACCAGATATAACTGAAAACGAACAGCCCGCAAAAGCTTATCAGCGCCCAAGTCTGACGCCATAGCAATGTCGCAGGAATTACCGCCATCAATGAAATCAGCCACAGATAAGGCGATGTCAGGGCATTGCGATGCATGAGCGCCCGCGCATCGCGGCGGCCAACGGCCCAGCGCACGACCCGGCGAAAGATCAGGCTGTGCAAATGTATCCCGTCCGGCATGCTCGGCGAATGGCCGCGCAGAAATAGACGGCGGTAAACAGAAAACAAGGTTTCGAATACCGGATAAATCAGCAGCAATGCGGCATACCAGGTCGATACCTGTGGATTGCGCATGACCAGCAAGATCGATAATTCACCAAGCATGAAACCGAGGAAATACGCGCCGCCATCCCCCAGAAAAATCAGCCCGGCCGGATAGTTGAAGACGAAGAATCCGGCGGTCGCACCGGCGACCATCAGCGCGGCGACCAGCACGAACATGTCGCCGACCTGTAATGCGACATAGCCGAGCGAGAGCAACATGCAGATCGATACGGCACTGGCCAGGCCGTTGAAGCCGTCGATGATGTTGACCGCGTTGGCGATGCCGGCCACGGCAAGTACGGTCAGCGGTAATCCGATCCAGATCGGATCGAGCCGCCAGAGCGAGCCGACCCAATCGATATGCTCGATGCGTGCATCGAGCAGAAAGAATCCGAACAACGCCGCCAGCATCGTCAATAAAAGGCGCCGCGTGGCGCTGACGTTCTTGGTAATGTCTTCGACGATCCCGCCACCGAATGCAACGCTGGAACACAGCATCAGCAAGGCGATCCATTTGCCGATCATCGGCTCGCGCCACATCGTATAGCCGCCGGTCATCAGCACGGCAATGAAGATGCCGATACCGCCAATCCGCGGCACCGCTTCCAGATGCACTTTCTGCACGCTCGCCAGATCGGAATCGAGCGTAGCAAAATGTTTTTTGCCAAGCTTGATGATCAGCAATGTACAGATCGCCGACAAATAAAAACTGATGAGGAATGAAGCCATCTTGTTATTCTTTTCGATGCCGGGCATCGGGGAACGATCGTCGAAGTCCTGTCTGGTGCCGGAATCGTTGATGCCGATCCGAAAATGAATCGTTACGGCGGTGCGACATCATAACGCAGACGTATTCAGGCTTCGCAACCGGAAGTCGCTTTTTGTTTGAAAGGGCAGGTTTTCTTTATCCGAGGCGCGGCCATATCTTCCGGGATCGGGGAGTCTGTTACAGACCACCGGGTCGCTGAAACCGGCCTGCTCGACCATCCACTGCCTGCCGCCATCGTGCAGGGTCAGGCGCGACTGCGGACTTGCATAGAGCCGATCGACTTCTGCCGCAAAATCGAGCAGCGGCGTCTCCTGGCGGCAGGCCGGGACCAACGCCGCCTGCGCGGCGGTGTCATCGGCATTCCGATCGGCGTTTTGCTCGGCGTTTTGCCCGAGGTGTCGATCAACAGTCTGGTCGACATACGCGGCGTGCTGCAGTCCTTCCACCGTCCGGGTGCCGTGCGCGCTGTCCTGCACGTCTGGATTCATGGCATCGCCCCGCCGAACGCGGTGCATCGCGATCCGGCTATTTCAGCCGTCCGTAAATGTCCTCGAAGCGCACGATGTCGTCTTCGCCGAGATACGGTCCGCACTGCACCTCGATCATGACGAGGTCGGTCCCGGTCGTGTTGGCGAGGCGGTGGCGGTGCCCTGCCGGAATATAGGTCGACTGGTTCGCGTTCAGCCGGATCGCCTGCTCGCCGTTCTGTACTTCCGCCGTGCCGGTGACCACGATCCAGTGCTCGCTGCGGTGGTGGTGCATCTGCAGCGACAGCGAGGCGCCGGCCTTGACCACGATCCGCTTGATCTTGAAGCCGGGTCCTTCTTCCAGCACCGTGTAGGTGCCCCACGGACGCGCCACCGTGCGATGGGTGCTGTGCGCTTCGTGGCCGCCGGCTTTCAGGCGGCTCACCACCTGCCGCACTTCCTGGCTGCTGGCCTTGTCGGCCACCAGCAGGGCGTCCGGCGTATCGATGATCAGCAGGTTGTCGAGGCCGATGGCTGCCACCAGCCGGTGCTGGCATTCGATGTGCGTGTTGCGGCTGTCGATGATGATGGTTTGCCGCTTGTCGGCCTGGGTATTGGTGGTATTGCCGAAGGCATCATGCTCGCTGGCGTCGGCCACCGCGCTCCAGGCGCCGATGTCGCTCCAGCCGAAGTCGCCGGGAATGGCAATGATGTGGCTGGCCTTTTCCATCACGGCATAATCGATCGAGATGCTGTCGAGCGCATTGAACGCTGCCGGCAGGTCGATCCGGTCGCCGCCGCTTTGCGCCTGCGCCCAGACTGCCCGCGCCGCCGTCGCCAGGGCCGGGCTGCAATCCTGCATGGCTGCCAGAATGCTGTCCGCACGAAAACAGAACATGCCGCTGTTCCAGACGTAATTACCCTGTGCCAGGTACTGTTCGGCAGTCGCCTGGTCGGGCTTTTCGACGAAGCGCCTGACGGCGAATGCATGCGCGCCGATCGCCTCACCCATCTCGATGTAGCCGAAACCGGTTTCCGGCGCGGTCGGCCGGATGCCGAACAGGACCAGCGCGCCGGTCCGGGCCGATGCTTCGGCCCGCTTGACCGCCTGGTGGAAGGCTGGCGTATCCGTGATCAGGTGATCGGCCGGCAGTACCAGCAGGCAGGCATCAGGGTCCTGTTCCAGCGCCCACAAGGCTGCCAGCGCGATCGCCGGCGCCGTGTTGCGGCCGGTCGGCTCCAGCATGTAGGACGGCTTGATGTCCTGGTTCGCGATCTCGTCGCGCGACAGGAAATAGTAGTTGGTATTGGTGACGATCAGCGGCGGCGTGAAATCGCAGACCGACAGCGCCCGCTCGTATGTCTGGGTCAGCAGGCTCTTGGCGCCGCCGATCTTCATGAACGGCTTGGGATGCGATTCGCGCGACACCGGCCACAGCCGTGTGCCGGCGCCGCCGGAGAGAATGATCGGTATCAGCATGATGCGTGTCCTTGAACTTGAAATGGTGCGCTATGCTCCGCAGGCAGCCAAAAATAACCGGCGCGTTCGCCTCGCAGGGGGATTTTAGTCCCCCGCGCGGTTCCTGGAACATTATTCAGCGATTCATTGATGCCTACCTACGTAATCGGCGACCTGCAGGGCTGCCATGCCAGATTGTGCGAACTGCTCGAGCGGATCGAAGCGGCGCAGCCGGATGGCGATCCGGCGCACTGCGTGTTCGTCGGCGACCTGGTCAACCGCGGTCCGCAGTCGCTGGAAACCCTGCGCCACCTGCATCGCATGGGCGACCGGGTAAAGACGGTCCTCGGAAATCACGACCTGCATCTGTTGGCGGCAGCGCATGGCATCCGCAAGCCGGGACGCAGCGACACGCTCGGCGCGATCCTGCAGGCGCCGGACCGCGACGTGTTGCTCGACTGGCTGCCCCGCCAGCCGCTGGCGCTGATGCAGGACGGGCACCTGATCGTGCATGCCGGCCTGCTGCCGCAATGGAGCGTGGCGCAGGCGCTGGCGCTGTCGGCCGAGGTCGAGGCCGCATTGCAGGGCCCGGACTGGATCGGCTTCTTGCGTCACATGTACGGCAACCTGCCGGCGCGCTGGGACGATGCTCTCGCCGGCGGGGACCGCTTGCGCTGCATCGTCAATGCGATGACGCGCATGCGATTCTGCACGGCCGATGGCACGATGATTTTCGATGACAAGAAAGCCGATACAGCGCAACCCGTGGATGCGGCGCAGCAGCCACTGCCCTGGTTCGACCTGCCCGATCGGCGCAGCGCCGATACCACGGTGGTCTTCGGCCACTGGTCGGCCATCGGCCTGCAGCTGCGGCCGAACCTGATCGGACTCGACACCGGTTGCCTGTGGGGCGGCAAGCTGACCGCGGTGCGGCTGCAGGATCGCGCCCTGTTCCAGGTGGATTGTCCGCAGTATCAGGCGCCGGCTGCAGGTAAGGCAACATCGTCCGTGTAGCCGAGTGCCGCGCCGATGCGGTCGTGGGCAGCCAGCGCCAGCGTGCGGCGATGGCTGTCGTGGCTGGCGATCGTCGGCAGCACGATCACCTGGGCCTGCACAGCAGGACCGCGCAACAACACCAGCATGCTCTCCATGAACGTGGTGTCGCCGATGTAATCGACACCGGCGTACGGGCGCCCCTGCGTATCCAGATAACGCAATGCCAGCGGCTGGATCGGTACGCCGGCATCGATTGCCGCCTCGAACAGGTTCGCATGGAACGGCAGCAGCGTCCCCTGCGCGGCAGTCGTCCCCTCCGGGAAGAACGCCACCCGCTCGCCGCCCTCGATGCTGGCGACCAGGCTCTTGAAGGTCTTGCGGACCGCACGCGGACTGCCGCGTGAAATGAAGATGGTGTCCGACTGCGCGCACAGGTAGCCCAGCAGCGGCCAGTCGCGGATGTCGGATTTGGCCACGAAGCGGCACGGCTGCACTGCGTTGATGATGAAGATGTCGAGCCAGGAGACATGGTTGGAGACGACCAGCGTGCGCTCCCACGACTTGTGCAGATCGTCTGATCGTCCTGCGGCAGTCGACATCGCGCCGGCCACGGAACGGACCAGTTCGACCCGTACCCGGAAGATGCGCAGCAGTTGCGCCGACCAGCGCTGCACCCGCGCCTGCCGCGCCGCCGCCGGCACGCGCGGAAAGACCAGTGCGCAGACGATCAGGCCATACAGGACATGCAGCGCGACCCGCAGCAGGCGCAGCGCGATCATGCGCGGCAGTCAGCCGCGGGCATAGGCAAGATGGCCGGCCACGATCGTCATGCGCACCTGCGCTGCCAGTTCATAGCCGACGAACGGCGTGTGCTTGCCCTGGCTTGCCAGCGCGGCTGCGTTGACGGTCCAGCGCGCCTCCGGATCGAAGATGCAGATGTCGGCGACGCGGCCGACATCGAGCCGGCCGCACGGCAGGTCCAGCACCCGCGCCGCATCGGCGGTGATCTTGGCGACGGCGCGCGATACCGCACTTTTCGCCGGCGAACCGGGCGCACTGGCGGGCTTGCTGTCCTGCGCCCATTTCAAGGCCAGCGACAGCAGCAGCTCGAGTCCCGTCGCGCCCGGCGATGCTTCGCCGAAGGGCAGCAGCTTTTCATCATCGTCGACCGGCGTGTGGTCCGAGCAGATGGCGTCGATGGTGCCGTCGTCGAGTGCGGTCCGGATCGCATCGCGGTCGCGCTGCGCCCGCAACGGCGGCGCCAGCCGCGCATTGGCATCGAAAAACCCGATGTCCATGTCGGTCAGGTGAACATGATGGGCGCCGACGTCGCAGGTGATCGGCAGGTTTTCTTTTTTTGCCGCACGCACCAGATCGAGGCCCGCCGCCGATGAAATCCGGCACAGGTGGACACGTGCGCCTGTGTTGCGCACCAGCTCGAAGATCGTATGGAGCGCAATCGTCTCGGCCATGACGGGCACGCCCGACAGGCCCAGGCGCGATGCCACCGGGCCGCTGTGGGCGATGCCGCCCGCGCCCAGATGCGGGTCCTGCGGCCGCAGCCAGACCGTGAAGCCGAAGGTCTGCGCATACTGCAGCGCGCGCAGCAGTACGGTGGTGTCGAAGATCGGCGCATCGGCTTGCGAAAATCCGATGCAGCCGGCTTCGGTCAGCTCCGCCATTTCGGTCAGTGCCTGGCCCTTGAGACCGACCGTCAGCGCGCCCAGGGGGTAGACATGCGCCTGGTTCAGCTTCTCGGCGCGGTATTTCAGCATCTCTACCAGGCCGGGTTCGTCCAGCACCGGATCGGTATCCGGCGGACACACCAGGCTGGTGACGCCGCCCTGCAGCGCCGCCTGCATCTCCGACTCCAGCGTGGCCTTGTATTCATAGCCCGGCTCGCGCAGGCGCACGCTCAGGTCGACCAAGCCCGGTGCGACCACCAGGCCGCTGGCGTCGATCACCCGATCGGCGGCAAACCCCGCTGGCGCGGCGCCGATGCCGACGACCCTGCCGTCGCTGATGTAGAGATCGTGCAGCCCGTCGATGCCGTTGGCGGGATCGACCAGGTGACCGTTGCTGATATGCAGATTCATTATTCTTGTCCCTACTTGCTCGCCAAAATGCTCATCACCGCCATCCGCACCGCGATGCCGAACGTCACCTGCGGCAGGATCACCGCCTGGCTGCCGTCGGCCACGGCGGAGTCGATTTCGACGCCGCGGTTCATCGGTCCCGGATGCATCACGATCGCGTCCGGCTTGGCCAGCGCGAGGCGCTCCGTCGTCAGGCCGTAGCTTTTGAAGAACTCCTGCGCCGACGGCAGCAGCGCGCCGCTCATGCGCTCGTTCTGCAGGCGCAGCATGATGATCACGTCCACATCCTTGAGGCCTGCATTCATGTCGGTGAAGACCCGCACGCCCATCTGTTCGAGGCCGCTCGGCAGGAGCGTGCGCGGTCCGATGGCCCGCACCTCCGGCACGCCCAGCGTGGTCAGCGCATGGATATCCGAGCGCGCCACCCGGCTGTGCAGGATGTCGCCGACGATCGCCACCCGCAGATTGGTGAAATCTTTCTTGTAATGACGGATGGTGTACATGTCCAGCAAGCCCTGGGTCGGATGCGCATGCCGGCCGTCGCCCGCATTGACCACGTGTACGTGCGACTGCTTCGTGTCGATCAGATGCTTGGCGATCAGGTAAGGCGCCCCGGATTGCGCGTGCCGCACCACGAACATGTCGGCATGCATGGCCGACAGGTTATCGATGGTGTCGAGCAGGGACTCGCCCTTGCTGGCGCTGGAGGCCGAGATGTTGAGGTTGATGACATCGGCCGATAGCCGCTTGCAGGCGATCTCGAAGGTGGTGCGGGTACGGGTCGAATTCTCGAAGAACAGGTTGAAGACGCTCTTGCCGCGCATCAGCGGCACCTTCTTCACGTCGCGGTCGGAGACGCCGACGAAGGAGGACGCCGTGTCGAGAATGTTATTGATGACCGCCTTCGGCAAGCCCTCGATCGTCAGCAGATGCTGCAGTTCGCCGTGTGCATTGAGTTGGGGATTATGCATGGTCCACCGTCAGGGAAAATGTGCCGTCTTCACCGCGCTGCAATACCAGCGACTCGCCATCGTCGAGGTTGACCTTGTCGGCGACGAAATCCGCAGCGACCGGCAGCTCGCGCCCGCCCCGGTCCACCAGTGCGGCCAGCATGATGCGCTTGGGACGGCCGTAATCGAACAGCTCATTGATCGCGGCGCGGGTAGTGCGGCCGGTGTAGAGCACGTCGTCGACCAGCAGGATGGTGGCGCCGTCGACATCGAAAGGAATCTGGCTCGGCCGCACGTCCGGACGCAGGCCCTTGCTGGCATAGTCGTCGCGGTAGAACGAGACATCGAGGAAACCGAGCCGCTCTTCGAGCTGCAGCGCGGCGGCCAGCCGTTCGGCCAGCCAGGCGCCGCCGGAATAGATGCCGACGATGGCGACCTTGTCGGCGGTTGCGAGGCCGTCGCGTACCTGCTGCTCGAGCACGCGGTAAAGCGCCTCGGCGTCTTTGGAAATTGGCATGGTGGAGGGGTTCAAGTAGGAGCGGAATCGAAATACTGTTGCAGGATGATGGCGGCGGAGCGGTCGTCGACAGGTTCGCCGCGCGCCTGCGGCAGCACCGCCGACGAATAACGTTCGTCGACCAGCACCGGCACGACACCGAACCGGCCGTGGAGCTGGTTGGCGAAGCGCCGGCACCGTATCGTCATCTCGTGTTCGGCGCCGTCGGGATGCAGCGGCAGGCCGACGATGCAGTGTTGCGGCTGCCATTGCGCAATCAATGCCGCGATTGCAGAAAACTTGCCGTCGTTGGTGGCGGCTGAAATGATGGTCAGCGGCTGTGCCTGCCGCAGCAGGCTATTGCCGACTGCCACACCAATGCGCTTCAAGCCGAAGTCGAATCCGAGCAGCGTTTCCACTAACGACGCAGCACGCCACGGGCAAACACGGCAACCGCGCAGTCGCCTGCCGAGCGCAACCGGCTACGCATGACCCGCTTCGCCAGAGAGCACCATCGGATCGATGCCAAGGAGCTTCAGGGCGGCGGCAAAACGGGCTTCCACCGGCGTCTCGAAGATGATGCCGCTTTGCGCCGCAACCGTCAGCCAGCCGTTGCGGGCGATCTCGTCTTCCAGTTGCCCCGCACCCCAGCCGGCGCAACCCAGTGTTACCAGGAACTGCGACGGGCCATTGCCGCCACCGACCGCTTCCAGCACGTCTTTCGATGTGGTCAACGCGACCTCGTCGCTGACCTTGATCATGGACGAATACTGGCTGCCGGGCGCATGCAGCACGAAACCGCGCTCCACCTGCACCGGGCCACCGAACATGACCGGCTGCTTGTCGAGCGCTTCGCCACCAGGGGAAATTTCGAGACTGAGATCGATCCGCTCGAACAGCGTATCCATCGTCATGTCGGTCGGCTTGTTGATGATGACACCGAGGGCGCCTTCGGCATTGTGTTCGCAAAGGTAGACCACGCTGCCGCCAAACACCGGGTCGAGCATCGACGGCATGGCGATCAGGAAATGATCGGCGAAGTTGAGGGGCGATGCATCGCCCTGCGCGTACGACGTGCCGGGAATGTCGAATCCTGCCGACGGGGCACCTTGCCGGGCGGATGCGGAACGGGTTTTGCGGGGCTTCACCATAGGTCGCATCTTATCATTTTTCGGCTTCTCAAAAAGGCGGCGGCGAAACCCCGGCAGACGCAACGCAGGCATGCCGGAACAGAGAATTGCCTTAGAATTCGAGGCTTCCTGCCGGCGCGCCCGGGCACCCCTTCCTTTTGAAAGCGCAGCGATGCCTCGATTCGACTCCACTCTCGTCTGGTTCCGCCGCGACCTGCGCAGCTTCGACCATGCGGCGCTGCATGACGCGCTGACCCACAGCCGTACCGTCTACTGCGCCTTCATCTACGACCGCGCTATCCTGGATCGGTTGCCGCGCGCTGATCGGCGCGTCGAATTCATCCATGACAGCATCGCCGAACTCGATGCCGAGCTGCGCCGGATGGGCGGTGCGCTGATCGTGCGCCACGCTGTTGCCGAAAGCGAAATCGTCGCCCTGGCGGCCCAACTCGGGGTCGACGCCGTCTGCGTGAACCGCGACTACGAGCCGCAGGCGATCGCCCGCGATGCGGCGGTCGCCACCGCGATCGAAGCGGCCGGCGGCCAGTTCCTGGCATTCAAGGACCAGGTCATCTTCGAGAAGGAGGAAGTGCTGACGCTGGCTGCGAAACCGTTCACGGTCTTTACGCCCTACAAGAACGCCTGGCTGAAAAAGTTGCAGACGACGCCGTATCCAGGCCAGGACGACTACTACCTGAAGTCTTATCCGATCGACCCCCATCGCGCCAATTTTGCGCTGCCGCCCGACGCCGTGGCGTTGCACCTGCCGACGCTGGCCGAACTCGGCTTCGAGACAACCAACCTGTCGCGCCTGCAGATTCCGACCGGGATGTCCGGCGGCGCAGCACTGCTCGACGCCTTTGTGCCGCGCATGGCCGGCTATCACGACACCCGCAATTTTCCATCGGTGAAGGGCCCCTCCTACCTGTCGGTGCACCTGCGCTTCGGGACGGTCTCGATCCGGGCCTTGGTGCGGCGGGCGGTCGAAGCACTGCGCAGCGGCGAAGGCGCGGCGGCGGACGGCACCGAGGGCGTGAGCACCTGGCTGTCGGAACTGATCTGGCGCGATTTCTATTTCATGATCCTGGATCACAATCCCCATGTCGTTGGCGGCGCCTTCAAGCCGGACTATGACCAGATCGAATGGGAGTCGGGCGACACCGCCGAGGCCTTGTTCGCCGCCTGGTGCGAGGGCCGCACCGGCTATCCGCTGGTGGACGCCGCCATGGCCCAGATCAACCAGACCGGCTACATGCACAACCGCCTCCGAATGGTCGCCGCCTGCTTCCTGATCAAGGACCTGGGCATCGACTGGCGCTGGGGCGAACGCTACTTTGCCGAGAAGCTCAACGACTTCGACCTGTCGGCCAACAACGGCGGCTGGCAGTGGGCCTCGTCTTCGGGCTGCGATGCACAGCCCTACTTCCGCATCTTCAATCCGATCACGCAATCGGAAAAATTCGACGCCGACGGCAAGTTCATCCGGCGCTATCTGCCGCAACTGGCGAAGCTGACCGGCAAGCAGATCCATGCGCCGTGGCTGCAACCAGCAAATGTATTGAAGCAGGCTGGAGTGGTGCTGGGAAAAGACTATCCGCAACCGGTAGTGCAGCATGACGAAGCCCGCAAGCGGACGCTGGAACGGTACGCAGTCGTGAAGAAAACGGCCGGGGTGGCGTAACGCCGATTTCGGTATGCGCGTCGATTCCGAGATGCGTCGCCGCATGAAAAAACCCGCGAAGATTCGCGGGTTTCTTGATCGTGGCCGTTGAACGCAGCCGCTACTGCCCACCTAGGAGATCGCCGAATCCTTCTTCAGGAAGCCCGCCACGCTCGCCAGCAGCATGTCTTCCTGATACGGCTTGCCCAAGTACTCGTTGACCCCGAGTTCGAAGGCGAAGTTGCGATGCTTCGACGCCGTGCGGGAGGTGATCATGATGATCGGGATGTGACGGGTGCGCTCGTCGTCGCGGATGTTACGCGTGAGGTCGAAGCCATCCATGCGCGGCATTTCGATATCGACCAGCATCACGTCCGGCGTGATCGACTGCAGCTGCTCCAGCGCATCGACGCCGTCCTTGGCCAGCACCACCTGGTAGCCTTCGCGCGACAGCAGGCGCTGCGTGACCCGCCGCACCGTCAGGGAATCGTCGACCACCATCACGATGTTCTGGGTGCGCAGGCCGGCCACCGGCTGGACGGTGCGGTTGCTGCCGAATTCGGCCACCGCGCCCATCGACGCCGCTTCCCCGGCCTCGCCGGAACGTGGCGCCCGCATGCCTTCTTCGGTGCCGCGTTGCGCCAGCGCGACCGGATTCAGGATCAGCACGATCTCGCCCGAACCAAGCACCGTGGCGCCCGCAATCCCGGTCAGGCGCGACAGTTGCGGACCGATGTTCTTGACCACCACCTCGCGATTGCCGAGGATTTCGTCGACGTGAATCGCGATCCGGTTGTTGCCGCTTTTTAGGATGATCAGCGGCGAGTATTGCTGCGCGACGGCGCTGACGCCAGCATCGCCCAGCAGCGCCGCCAGGTAGGCCATCGGCACCCGCTGCGATTGCCAGGTGACCGCGCCCTCGTTGTAGGCCGCGGCGAGCGCCTGGGTCTTCAACTGCTGCACCTGTTCGATCAGCACCGATGGCACGGCGTAGGTCTTGCCGCCGGTGGTCAGCAGCAGCACTTGCGTAACCGCCAGGGTCAGCGGCAGGTGCACGGTGAATTGGGCACCCTTGCCCGGTGTGGAGATGATCTCGACCCGGCCGCCGAGCGCGGTCGCTTCCGAACGCACCACGTCCATGCCGACGCCGCGGCCGGCCAGCTCGGTTACTTCCGCCGCCGTCGAAAAGCCGGGATGAAAGATCAGGTCGGTCAGTTCGCCGTCGGTGATGACGCTGTCGTCGGTGAGCAAGCCGGTCTGCATCGCCTTGTTGCGGATCCGCTCCAGGTTCAGGCCCTGGCCGTCGTCCGAAAACTGGATCACGACCTCGTTGCCTTCCTGCCGTACTTCGATCAGCAGCTCGCCCACTTCATTCTTGCCAGCGCTCTGGCGTGCGGCGCGCATCTCGATGCCGTGCACGATCGCATTGCGCAGCAGGTGTTCGAACGGACCGGCCATTTTCTCCAGCACGCTGCGGTCGATCTCCACCGCGCTGCCGCGAATATCGAGGTTGACCCGCTTGTCGACTTCCTTGGAGGCTTGCCGGGTGACCCGGTACAGGCGCTCGCTGATGCTGGCGAACTGCACCATCCGCACACTCATCAGGTCCTGCTGCAGTTCGCGCGTCAGGCGCGCCTGGATGCTCAGGTCGCCGCTGGCGCTGTCGAGCGTGCGTGCCAGGTTCTGCTGCACCGAGCCGACGTCGTTGACGCTCTCGGCCATCATCCGCGTCAGTTCCTGCAATCGCGTGAAGCGATCGAATTCGAGCGGATCGAACTGACCGTCCGGCGCATTGGAACGCTGCGACGTCTGGTTGGCGATCTGCGACTCGGCCTGCATCTCGACCTCGCGCAACTGTTCGCGCAGGCGGGCCACGTTCTCGGTCAGTTCGATCATCGACTGCCGCATCGCATCGACTTCATTTTCCAGCCGCGAGCGCGAGATCGACACTTCGCCGGCCTGGTTCACCAGCCGGTCGAGAATGTCGGCCCGTACCCGCACCAGTGGCACCGGTGCGGTCGCCACCGGCACGACATCCGGCGCCAGCCGCTGCGTCTCGCGCCGATCCGGCATGCCGGTCGCCACTACCATCGGCGCGTTGCCGCCCTGCTCTGGTGCCGGTGGCATGACCGCTGCGGTATCAGCGGCGCTGTGCAATTCGGTTTCGCCGGCACCATCGTACGTGGCGGCGATGACGGCATCGGCCGGCGCGGCAGTGGTCGCAGCTGCGGCCGCCTGCGGGTTCAGCAGACTGTCGAACATCTGCAGGCCGTGGTCGTGCCGCGCCAGCAGGTCTTCGAATACGTGCGGCGATTGCGTCGTCAGATGCATGACCTGTTCGATGCGGCTTTCCATCTCGTGCATGTGCTGGCCGAGGCGCATCGCGCCGGCCATGCGGGCGCTGCCCTTGATGGTATGCAGCAGGCGCAGCAGCGATTGCGGCGCCGAAGGATCGCCCGGCGCCAGTTGCCAGGCCCGCAGGATCTGCCCCATCTGCGGCAGCATGTCGTTGGCTTCTTCCGTGAAGACCGGCATCAGGTCCGGATCGAGTTCGTCCTTCACCTGCACCGTCGATTGCGGCAAGATCTCCGGCGCGCTGCCCTGCCCGCTGCGGGCAAAGGCGGCCGCCATCGCCGGTGCGATCACCGGCGCATTGTTTTGCGCGGCCGCAACGGCTGCAGCCGGCGCCTCGGCAAATCCTGCCAGCGCGTCGGGATCGGCCGGCATCGCGGCCGCGGACGGCGGTTCGGGCAGCGATGCAGCCTGCTCATGTGCTTCCGCAGCCTCGGCCCGGCTCGTTACCTCTTGTTGCAATGCGTGCAGCAGCGCGACCTGTTGCGGTTCATGCTCGGCCATCTCGCCGAGCGCAAACAGCTGCAACATGAATCGGATGCGTTCCAGGACCTGGTCGAGCATGTCGCGCTCGGTAACGAGCAGCCGCACCGGCATCCTCGCCAGTTGCTGCAGCACGGCTTCGAGCCCATGCGCAATTTCTTGCAGAGGCTTGAAACCGACGGTGGCCGACGTGCCCGCCAGCGAGTGCGCCGCATGGACGGCAGCGACGTTGACGCGGCGTTCAGGCTCATGCCGCCATTCGTCGAAATCATGTGACAGCAGCCGCACCAGTTCATCGGTTTCAGCCAGATAGATGTTGTAGAGCGGGACGCCAATTTCCAGCGCGCCGATCTGCTTCACGTTGTCGTTGCGCTGCGGGTCCGGCGCCAGCAACGTCGGGAATTCAATTACCGCCGCCGTGCCAAGCTGCGTCCCCGATTGCTCGGTACCGGCATCGAATGGCATAAAGTCAAACGGGTCGAGCAACGACGGTAACGGCGTCTCTGCGGCCGGCGTCTCGGCATCCTGCAGCGCGGCTGGCAGCGCAAGTTCATCCGCATCGAGCAGGATCGGCAATTCTTCGGCGACCGGCGCTGTTGCGCCGGGCGCCACGGATTCGGGCGTCATCGCCGCCGGCTCGCCGAAAAGCCGCATTTCATCGTCGGACAGCTGCAGCTCTTCCGGTTCTCCTGGCTCCTGCAGCGGCGCGGCGTCATGCGGCGCCACGGTTTCGTGCTGCGGTATCGTTTCCTGCAGCGCTGCCGTCTCGTGCAACGGTGTGGTACCACCGTGCGCCGCGTCGGATTCGTGGCTTTCAGGCAGCGCTTCCATGTCGGCAGCGCCGACCGGCAGACCTGCGATGAGACGGCCGGCGGCAGCGATCAGGCGGTCGCCGGTGGCGCTCGATCGGCCGCTGCGCTGCAGATCATCGACCCAGCGTCCCAACGTATCGTGGGCCATCTCCAGCAACGCGTACAGATCGGCATCGCCGCCGCGCGATTCGGACAGGCGCTGGTTCATCACCTGTTCGATGCTCCAGGCAGCTTCGCCGAAAGACATCAGGCCGACCATGCGGCCGCTTCCCTTGAGCGTATGGAAGGAGCGGCGCAGCGTGGTCAGGTGCTCCTGCTGATGCGGCTCGCTGCGTGCAGCCGGCAGCGTGGTGCTGACGGCTTCGAGGACTTCGACGGCTTCGGTCAGGAAAATCTCGAGCAGCTCGGCGTCGATCCCTTCCTCACTGTCCGGCGCCGCCACCGATGCCAGCGGTTCGGCCGCTGGCGGTACCGCCGACAACGTGGTCGCCGCCAGCAACGCGGCGTGGGTCGTCGTAGAGGTCGTGAAGTCAGGACTGTCGAGCAGTGCGATCGCGGCCTTGGCGCGCTCGTTGGCATGCGGATGATCGATCAGGCTGGCGTCGCGCATCACCTGCTGTAATGCCTGACGCAGCGCATCCCTGTGCGTCGTCTCGGCAGGGGCGGCGCATGCCGACTGCGCCAGCCGTTCGGCGGCCTGCTGATGAAACAGCAGATCTTCTTCGACTGTCGGCAGGGCTGCTGCGTTGGCATTGGCCTCGGCGGTCGTTACAGCTGGATCGGGATTGCGATGCGTTTCCGGGATGGCCGCGCCGTCTGGCAGCGCGGTCGATGGGAGGGCCTCGGCGCCCAAAGCGGCAAGCCGCGCCAGGCCGTGCGGTGCGGCTGCAGCGGCATTGTCGTCGGCAATCGGCGGGACGTCGACCGACACGATCGTATCCCGCGACACCACCGTGGCCTGGAAGATGCCGGTGCGGTCGTCAAAATGAAACCGCTTTTTTTGATTCTCGCCCTGCAGTTGCAGGGTCTCGATGAAAAAACCCAGTGCGCCGATATTGCGGGCGATCTGCTGGAATTGGGCTTGCGACGCGACCGGATCGGGTGGTGTCTCCGCTTCCGCAAACCCGCGCAGGGCATCTTGCGTATGCGTGACCGCACGCACGGCGTCGTCCTGGTCCAGCACTGCCAGCGCGCCGCCGACCTGGTGCAGGATGGCGGTCACTGGCGCCAGCGCAGCCGGATCGGCTGGCCGCGCAAAATATTCTTCGAGCGTTTTTTCGACCTGGCGCAGGCTCGACTGCAGTTCACCGGTCAGGGCGACCATGGTCTGGCGCTGCTGGGCCTGGCGTGACATGTCGTCGAGCCATGGTGCGCTGGCGTCGATCTCTTCGCCGGCCACGATCGACAGCAGGCGCGCCGTGAGTGCCTCGGCGCGCTCGCCGAAATGCGCGTCGAGGCTGCCGATCTGGCCCAGCGCATGTTCGACGAACAGCAGGCTGGTGGCCATTTCGAGGCCCAACCGGTCGCCGGGATTGGCCCGCGCAGCCGCGCGCGAAATACCATTGAGTTCGCGCAGCAATTTTGCCAGCGACGGCGCGTTCAGGCTGGCGCCGGCTTCGCTCAATCCCAGCATTTCGTTTTCGAAAGCGGCAGCCACGCTCGGATCGCCGCCTGCAATGCGGTTCCACAAGGTCTTGGCCTGTGCCAGCCGGGCGCGGGCGGCGGCGAGCGCCACCGGGTCGATCTGGCCATACCGCTTGCGTTCGAAATCGGCCGGTACCTGGCCGTCGAGCCGATAGGCGTCACGGATCTGCCGTAACCGGGGCGATGGCTCGGCGACGCGGGCAATGAAGAACAGGGCATCGCGCAGCAGCCGCTCGGTGATGCTGCCCGAGCCTTCGCTGAGGCGGCGCAGCTGCAGGTTGATCCGCGCAAAAAGCTGCTTTACATACAGTTCGTTGGGAATCTGGCCGGATTCAACGGCCTCGGCAAAACCGCGCATGACCCACCAGAAGCCGCGCGACTGCTGGTTCGATTGCGCATGCTCGACCTCGCCGATGATGGCGCTCATCTCGGTGGCGCCACCGGCACCGGCGATCCCCCTGAGGAGCGGAAGCAATCCTTTTTCAAAGCGCTTGCGCAGGACCACGTAATCAACAGGCGCGACAGGCGCGACTGGTGCGACCGGTGCCGCACCGGCGCCAACTGCCTCATGCGGCGGCAGCACCGGCCGGATCGCCAGGTTCGGGAAAAACAGGTCAGCCGGATGAATCCGTTCCGCGCCGCGTGCCTGCAGCAGCGCGCGGTAATACGGAAACAGGCGAACCGGCTGCGGCGGTGCGCCCGCCAGCAATTCTTCGAGATACTCGACCAGCGCTGCGCAGGCGTGATCG
>JACMOV010000076.1 GCA_014377845.1 Herminiimonas sp. | reverse complement strand
GACGTGCTGTCGGAAGTCTGCGAAACGAAAGCCTGTTTGTCAATGTTCTGTTCGGCTGCTACAAACATGAACAGCTTGTCCTTGATGATCGGACCGCCGACATAGCCACCATACTTTGTAGTTGTTTCAGTATTTTGACGACCGCGATAGTAAAGCGTGCCATCGGTAGCCGCATTGGTGGGGTCGCCAGTCTTGTTGTAGTACACATCCTTCGGCTTGGCGCGGAAGCTGTTCGGCTCGACGCTGATCATTCCGCCGGCTTCCCAAGTGTTAGTACCGCTCTTGGTCGTGATGTTGACGACGCCGCCAACCGAACGGCCAAATTCCGCACCGAAGCCGCCGGTCAGGATCTGCGCCTGCGCGATTGCGCCAAACGGCAGTTCCGAGGCGCCCAGCTGGGTCAGCGGATTGGTGACAGGGAAACCGTTGATGTAGTACGAGTTCTCGGAAGCACCGCCGCCGCCGAAGCTGGCGCCGGCCGCATAACGCGAGTCGGCCCGAGTGGTGTTCGGTGCGAGCTGGATGATCGCATCAACCGTTTGCGGAATCGGCAGGTTCGCGAGTTCTTTCGCAGTGAATGTCGCGCCGTTATTGGTGCTCGACACGTCGATCTTGCTGCTGCGACCGCTCACCGTCACGGTCTGGATCCCAGCTGCCGGCGCTGCCACGAAGGCTGCCTCGACACCTTGACCGACCAGCACATCGACTTCCGTGGTAGTGACGACTGCGCCGCCGCGCACGACGTCGACCTTGTAATGACCGATCGGCAGTGCGGTTGCGGTAAACTTGCCTGTTGCGTCAGGCGTGATGACGCGCTTCAGCCCTGTATCGACGTTGTTGAGAACGACGGTAGTGCCAGCCTGTTGACCGACCGTACCGAAGATGTTGCCCGATGCATTGGATTGTGCCAATGCGGTGGAGCTGATGCTTAGGGTCAAAGCAGTAGCACCGAACGCGATGGATAACGCGCGCACTAAAGTTTTTTTGCGATACATGAATATTCCTTGCGAAGAACTCAGGTTTGATAAAGACGACCGTGGCCGCCTCCCTTATTTTTCCAACCAACGTGACGCTGAATGCACTGCAGAACGGCAATTACTACGGATTTCAATGCCTATAAATTGCAGCGGGGGCAATACACGCCTGCCTCCGCTTCAAGATGTGCAATACCTGAAACCTTCCATCCAACTGCAAGAAAGAAGTCGGCGATCCCGAAGGACGCTGAGAGCTTATCTTTAAGGAAACGTTTACTTACAAAACTTTCCCTGCCCTGATGTGACCATTTCATGACGTTGCTTGTCAATCACGGTTTTTTGGTCGTTTCAAAAATGCAACGAAAATTTGTAAAAATTATTGCCCACAGCTTGAGAATATTTCCGCTAAGACTTTGTTTTTATGAATTATTTGGTGCAGAAGCATTAAATTTTTGCTTGAAAATCTTAAAAAATTCTCAAAAGTAACGTGGCAAAAATTCTACAAATCGTTGTCGATTTCCAATTTTTGCGCGTGTCAGAGCCTTGTCACAAAATAAAGCGATGCCAGACGGGCGAAGGCCGGACATGGCGCGGATCGAATCGGCCGATGCGAAGAGCAAGCGCCAACATGGTGCGCGGCCGCGTAACAAGCATCCGGATCGCAAAAAATATTTTTGCGATGCCGTTCTTGAAGGATGGAAAAATTCGAATTGGGGAACAGCCAGGGCGGGATAGCGCGCGTTTCATAGCGAAACAACCGCCAAGTCGGAACGAACGCCGCGATCCCGCACTGCAACAGCGTTGTCCCGTAGCAACATGCAGATCAGGAACAGTTTTTGCTTAAGAAATTCTTGCTTTTAACGGATTAATAATTTTCCTGCAAAAAAAGGTTTCCGCTGATTGACATGCGACATTTTGAATGTTTCCATTCACCCTTCAAAAATATTCGCTGAATATTGATGACACATTGCTTACAAGGCGGTGTGCCGGTCAAGTGCAAACCTTCTACCGAGCAGGTCGTATCAGGAACCTTCAAGACCAGGATTCGCTACGCAGTACCTGATGAGTGTCGAGCAGTTGTTGCGCAAACCCCTCTGGGCCTGGCAATCCACTTTATTAACGCCATTCGGGGACGACCTTTCCGTGTGTCGGCCATCTTGGCGAACCGATCATGGTTTGCCGACCAAGTTTTTTACCGCGCGTCCTGAAGCTTAAGCAGCACGGGATCCGTTGGAATCGGAGGAAGTAGGTATGGATTTTTCGCAGACCGAGCGAAACCCGACGAAGAAGTTTGTTGGTATTGCTTTAGTCATTCTCTTGCATGTCCTGATCATCTATGCGTTGGCTACCGGCCTCGCACGCAAGGTGGTCGAAGTCATTCAGCAGCCGCTTGAAACCAAGATCATCGAAGAGATCAAGCCGCCGCCGCCGCCGGACAAACCGCCTCCGCCACCGCCGCCGAAGCTGGCAGCACCGCCGCCGCCTTTCATTCCGCCTCCGGAAGTGCAAGTGCAGCAGCCTGTCCAGCAAAATGTGATCACTGCGACCACGACTGTCAAGCCGACCACGACCGAGATCGCGCCGATGCCGAAGCCTGCCGAGCCAGCGCCACCTGCACCGGCGGCAGCGCCGGTCCGGGTTGCTGCCGTGGTCGATGCGAGTGCGTGCCAGAAGCCGGCCTATCCGCCGTCGTCACTGCGGGCAGAAGAAACCGGTGTCGTGACGCTGGCTTTCCTGATCGGTACGGATGGCCGGGTGCTGGAATCCCGGGTCGAGAAGTCGAGCGGGTACAAGGAACTGGACAAGGCAGCACGTGCCGGCCTGAGCCTGTGCAAGTTCAAGCCGGGTTCGGTGGATGGCAAGCCAGAGCAATCGTGGACCAAAATGCAATACGTGTGGAAGCTGGAAGAATAGGCCTCGTTCGTACATAGAGCGATCGCCTGCTGGACCTGCCCGATGCTTCCCTTTCACATTCAACAACTTTATTTAAATTCTGGAGTTCGCATGTTTTTTCATAACCGTATTTCCGCTGTGCTCGCCACGATCCTGCTGGCCGCCACTACATTCGCCGCTGCGCCTTCGATTGCTGCTGACCCTGCTCCGGCCGCTGCTCCTGCGGCTGTCGCACCTGCGGCCGCAGCCGCTGCACCTGCCGCGGCTGCGCCGGCAATCACGCCTGCCGACGCCATGACCGCGCCAAAGGAAACCAAGGAAACCGTCGACAATCCGTATGGCCTGGACGCACTCTGGAAAGGCGGCGACTTCGTGGCACGCGGCACGCTGATCATCCTGGTCATCATGTCGATGGGCAGCTGGTACATCCTGATCACCAAGCTGATCGATCAGATCCGCATGGGCGGCCAGGCCAAGGACGCGCGCAACAAGTTCTGGAAAGCCGCGTCGGTCCCGGCCGGCATCTCGACGCTGGCTGCAGGCAGCCCGTTCCGCTACATTGCCGAGACGGGTGCGAACTCGACGCAGCATCATGATGGCGCATTACTGGAACAGATCGATCTCAACACCTGGGTCACCATGTCCATCCAGCGCGCAGTCGAAAAAGTGCAAAGCCGCCTGCAGGATGGCCTGGCCTTTCTGGCTACCGTCGGTTCGACCGCGCCGTTCGTCGGCCTGTTCGGTACCGTCTGGGGTATCTATCACGCGCTGACGGCAATCGGTATCGCCGGCCAGGCATCGATCGACAAGGTCGCCGGTCCGGTCGGCGAAGCGCTGATCATGACCGCAATCGGTCTGGCCGTGGCGGTGCCTGCGGTCCTGGGCTACAACTTCCTGGTTCGCCGTAACAAGGGCGCGATGGAAGAAGTCCGTTCGTTCTCGTCGGACCTGCATTCGGTCCTGTTGTCGGGCGTGATGTCCTCGTCGTCGTCGGCACAGACCGCGTTGATGAAGAAAGTCGGCTAAGTCATGGCGATGTCCATGGGGTCTCCCGACGGAGACGACGATGAAGTGATCGCCGCGATCAACACCACGCCGCTGGTCGACGTGATGCTGGTTCTGCTGATCATCTTCCTGATCACGATTCCGGTCGTCACCCATACGGTGCCGGTCAAGCTGCCGAGCGAGACCAACCAGCCGTACAAGACCAAGCCGGAAAACATCAATCTGGCCATCGACAAGGAAGGCCAGATCTACTGGAACGAGCGGCAGGTCGACCAGAAGGAGTTGCTCACCCGGCTCAAGGCAATTTCGGTCACGAAACCGCAGCCGGAAGTGCATATCCGAGGCGACCAGAACGTTCGCTATGAATTCGTCGGCAGGGTCATCCTGACCGCCCAGCGCGCCGGTATCGCCAAGGTCGGTTTCATTACCGAACCACCGGCCCGCGGCGGCTGAAGCACTTCATCACAGGAGCAGAAAATGGGAATGAACATTGGCGGCAGCAAGGCCGATGATGAGCCGATGATCGAGATGAACATGACGCCGCTGATCGACGTCATGCTGGTCCTGATCATCATGCTGATCATTACGATCCCGATCCAGAACCACGCAGTGAACCTGAACATGCCGGTCGGCACGCCACCGCCACCGACGGCGCCGCCAGTCGTCGTCACGATCGACGTCGATTTCGACGGCACCGTCCTTTGGGATGGCGTCGTGGTGCCGGACCGTCCGCAACTCGAGGCGCGACTGAAACAGGTCGCAGGTCAGGCCGACCAGCCGGAAGTGCATCTGCGTCCGAACAAACTGGTGGCCTACAAGTCGGTCGCGGCGGTCATGGCATCGGCCCAACGCCTGGGCGTAACCAAGATCGGACTGATCGGCAACGAACAGTTCATGAATTGAAGCCCGCGCTCAGTCTTTGCGGGCTGTGAGCGTAATCAACGGCATCGCGACGCGCATCCTGCAGCGCATTTTTATCACCGATCGGCAGGCACCCCCTGCCGATCGTCGTTTTGATTGGATCATTCTGATGGCATCGAACCGCACCTCCTCGACTTCCCTCCAGCCAGCGCAGCGCATCCGCCGCGCCCGGCACATCGCCGTCCTGGTCGCAGCGCTCGGCCTGACCGCTGGCGCTGCCATGATCGGCATGACACCGGCGGCCTACGCCCAGGCCAAGGACACCGTGCGCCCGGAAATCGCCAAGCCGTTGCAGGCTGCGCAGGATGCCTTGCGCGCACAGAAATACAAGGATGCGCTCAGCCGCCTGCATGACGCCGACGCCGTCCCCAACAAGACCGCGTTCGAGGTCTACATGCTCGACCGAACCCGGGCCTCGGCCGCCGCCGGCGCCGGCGACAATGAGACTGCTGCACGTTCGTTCGAGTCGGCGCTCAATTCCGGCCGCATGACCGCAGCCGAACAGGGCAAGGTCGTGCAGGCCCTGGCCAGCCTTTATTACCGTGCCGGCGATTATCCGAAGGCGATCGTCTACTTGCAGCGCTCGATCAAGGAAGGTACCGGCGACGGCGAAACCCGCGCTCTGCTGACCCAGGCGTATTATCTGAGCGGCGACCTGACCCGGGCGCAGAAGGAACTCAAGGACGACCTGGCCGCCGACGACAAGGCCGGCCGCGCGCCGACCGAGACGCAATTGAAGCTCATGGCCAGCATCGCTGCCAAGCAAAACGACAAGGTCGCCTACGTCACCGCGCTGGAGCGGCTGGTGGCGAATTATCCGACCAAGGAATACTGGTCAGACCTGTTGCAGCGCGTGCAGAGCAAGCCTGGTTTTGCGGATCGGCTCACGCTTGATCTCGACCGGCTGAAGCTGGCGCTGGGCCAGATCACGACCGCACCGGAGTACATGGAAATGGCGCAGCTGGCGCTGCAAGCCGGCTTCCCGGCCGAAGGCAAGAAGATCGTCGACCTCGGCTACAAGAACGGCGTGCTCGGAACAGGTGCCGAGTCCGCGCGCCACAAGCGCCTGCTGGACCTGGCCAACAAGACCGCTGCAGATGACGTGAAGACGATGCCCGCCAGTGAAGCCGAAGCCGCCAAGTCCAAGGACGGCACCGCGCAGTTCAATCTCGGCTACGCGCTGGTGACCGCCGGCCAGGCCGACAAGGGCCTTCCGATGATGGAAGAAGGCATGGCCAAGGGCGGCATGAAGCGCCCGGACGAAGCCCGCCTGCACCTGGGCGTCGCGTACCTGCAAGCCGGCAAGAAGGCCGAAGCGATCAAGACGCTGAAACTGGTCCAGGCCGCCGACGGTACCGCCGATCTGGCCCATTACTGGATCCTGTTGGCCAACCATCCGTTGAACTGACGAACTGACGAATTGACGAACCGACGCAGCCCCGCCAGGCCAGGGGGCGCTGTGATAGACTGGCCGGCTTCGCCGACGCCGGTCATGCCGGGGTTCCGATCCCGCATGATCGGCGTTGTCGTTGAAAGCGCGGCGACCTGCGCGCGCCGGCATGGGTACCGCCGCCTGATGTGCTTCTGAAATCGTCCGTGCCACCCAACCGACCGGAAACCGCCATGCCGACCCGCCGCCTGCTATTGACCGCGTTACTGACCACCGTCGCTGCCGCCTCACTCGGCGTGAGCAACGGCGCGCTTGCCATCGAGCGCCCGTTTCCGACTTTTGCCAAGCGCGGCGTGATGAAGCCGGACCAGTTCCCGGCAATCGTCATCGACGGCAAGCCGCGCATCCTCACGCCAGGCGCCCGCATTTGGAGCACCGACAACCTGACCGTGACGCCGGGTCAGCTCGGACCTGCCAGCGTGGCGGTGAACTACACCGAGGACGAATCGTTCTATATCGACCGGGTGTGGATCCTCACCCCGGACGAAGCGGCCCAGTCGCCGAGGGCGCAGAACATCAATCAGCCCCGGCAGTAACGTTCACCCGGCGGCGATCACGCAACCAGATTGCTTCGACATGCAAAAAAAAGTCTTCATCAAAACCTTCGGCTGCCAGATGAACGAGTACGACTCGGACAAGATGGCCGACGTGCTGCGTGCCTCTGACGGCTTGGTCAAGACCGACCGTGCCGAGGATGCGGACGTGATCCTGCTGAACACCTGCTCGGTGCGCGAAAAGGCGCAGGAAAAAGTCTTCTCCGATCTCGGCCGCCTGCGCGAGCTGAAGCTGGCCAACCCGGACCTGGTGATCGGCGTCGGCGGCTGCGTCGCCTCGCAGGAAGGCGCGGCGATCCTGAAGCGCGCGCCCTATGTCGACGTGGTGTTCGGACCGCAGACCCTGCACCGCCTGCCGGCGCTGATCGACGCGCGCCGCCGCAGCGGCCAGTCGCAGGTCGACATCAGCTTTCCGGAAATCGAGAAGTTCGACCACCTGCCGCCGGCAAAAGTCGACGGCGTCACGGCTTTCGTCTCGATCATGGAAGGCTGCAGCAAGTACTGCAGCTACTGCGTCGTGCCCTACACCCGTGGCGAAGAGGTCTCGCGCCGCTTCGAGGACGTGCTGGCCGAGATCGCCGGCCTGACCGCGCAGGGCGTGCGTGAAGTCACGCTGCTGGGCCAGAACGTCAACGCTTATCGCGGTGAAATGGCCGATGGCGAGATCGCCGACTTTGCGCTCCTGATCGAATACATCGCCGCCCTCGACGGCATCCTGCGCATCCGCTACGTCACCAGCCATCCGAAGGAATTCAGCCAGCGCCTGATCGACACGTATGCCAAGGTGCCGAAGCTGGTGGACCACCTGTACCTGCCGGCGCAACACGGCTCGGACCGCATCCTGGCCGCGATGAAGCGTGGCTACACCTCGCTGGAATACAAGTCGGTGCTGCGCCGCCTGCGCGCCGTGCGGCCCGACATCCGGATCTCGTCGGACTTCATCGTCGGCTTTCCGGGCGAGACGGATGCCGATTTCGAGGCGATGATGAAGCTGATCGACGACATCGGCTACGACAACAGCTTCAGCTTCATCTTCAGCGCCCGCCCCGGCACGCCGGCAGCCAATCTGGAAGACGACACGCCGCATGCTGTCAAGCTGGAACGCCTGCAGCGTCTGCAGGCGGTGATCGACGCCAACACCCGGCGCTTCAGCGCGGAACTGGTCGGCAGTGTCCAGCAGGTGCTGATCGAAGGCCGCGCCAAGAAGAATCCGGACGAGCTGCAGGGCCGCACGCCCTGCAACCGGGTGGTCAACTTCGCGCCCGGCGACGGTGTCGATGCGGCCGCGCTCATCGGCCGGCTGGTCGACGTGCGCATCACTGAAACCTTCGGCTATACCGTGCGCGGCGAACCGGACCTCGCAACGTGCGCCTCCGTTGCCGCACTGACCGCCACGCCTGCAGGAACCCCGACCAGCCAACCGCTGGCCGTCTGACACCAATTGAAAACCCCGACCGCTTCGCAACCGCTGTACTTCACGCCACAGCCGCTCGACAACCGGCGCCTGGCCCACCTGTGCGGGCCGATGGACGAAAACCTGCGGCAGATCTCGGCGGCGCTGGACGTGACGATTTTCCGGCGCGGCGAAAAATTCATCGTCGGCGGCCGCAACGCCGACCGCGCGCTGGCAATCCTCGAACAGTTCTACGCGATCGCCGACAAGGTGGTCTCGATCGAGGATGTGCAGCTGGCGCTGGTGGAACAGCGCGCCGGCATGGCCCCGCCCGAAGTGGTGGCCCTGCCGATCGTCGGCCGCGCGCGCCGCAAACCGGTGGCGCTGCCGACCGAGGTCGCCGTCACGCCGAGCGCCGACGAGCCAGTGCTCAAGACCCGCCGCAGCGACCTGCGCGGCCGCACGCCGCACCAGCTCGCCTACATCAAGGCGATCGTCGAGCATGACATCACCTTCGGCATCGGCCCGGCCGGCACCGGCAAGACCTACCTTGCAGTCGCCTGCGCCGTCGATGCGCTGGAACGTGACGCCGTCAAGCGCATCATCCTGACGCGTCCGGCAGTGGAAGCCGGCGAGCGCCTGGGCTTCCTGCCCGGCGACCTGTCGCAGAAGATCGATCCCTACCTGCGCCCGCTCTACGATGCGCTGTACGACCTGCTCGGCTTCGACCGCACGCAGAAGATGTTCGAGCGGCAAGCGATCGAGATCGCGCCGCTGGCCTACATGCGCGGCCGCACCCTCAATCATGCATTCGTGATCCTCGACGAAGCGCAGAACACGACGCCGGAACAGATGAAGATGTTCCTGACCCGGATCGGTTTCGGCAGCAAGGCAGTGGTCACCGGCGACGTCACCCAGATCGATCTGCAGCGCTCGCAGCGCAGCGGCCTGGTCGATGCGGTCGATATCCTGGAAGGCGTGCGCGGCATTGCCTTCTGTCCGTTCAGCAGCGCCGATGTCGTGCGCCATCCGCTGGTGGCGCGCATCGTCGATGCGTACGCCGCAGCGAACGAGCCGGCCGACACCGGCATCGACGCCGGTCCGGCCGCCAGGGCGAAACGCCTGGCGTCCAAGGCCGCTACCAGGGCCTCGACCCGAAAAAATGGCATCGAAAAATAAGCTGTCCCTGACCGTCCAGTTCGCCGACGCCAGCCTGGCCGACGTGGTGACCCGCCCGCTGCTGCGGCGTTGGGTGCAGGCAGCGTTGCTCGCGCCAGCCGAACTGACGCTGCGCTTCGTCGCCACGGCAGAAGGCCGCGCCCTGAACCGGGATTACCGGCACAAGGATTACGCCACCAACGTCCTGACCTTTCCATACCCGGGTGACGATGACAGCGAGCCGACCCGGGCCGACATCGTCTTCTGCAGCGACGTGCTGGTGCAGGAAGCGTTGGAACAGAAGAAATCCCTCCTCGCCCATGCCGCCCATCTGGTCGTACATGGCGTGCTGCATGCGCAGGGCTACGACCATGAAGACGACGCCGACGCCGCCGAGATGGAAGCGCTGGAAGTCGAGATCCTGGCCGGACTCGGGCTCGACAATCCCTACGCCGACTGAAACGCCGACGTTTCGCAAAAGCCGGGCTTGAATTCGACCATGAAGCGCAGGCTTTCGGCCTGGCGACGCCGCTGGGCATCAATTCGACAACCGGCGTTGCCGAACTGACGCTGGGCGGGGGCTTCGGCTGGCTCAGCCGGATCTACGGGTTGAGCATCGACAACCTAGTCGGCTGCGATGTCGTCACCGCCGATGGCCGGCAGGTGCAGGCAAACGCCGAGTCATATCCCGACCTGTTCTGGGCACTGCGCGGCAGGCCGTTTTGCCCGCCCGCCAGCGACGAATCCCGAAATTTTTGGTGTATCCTCTGCGATATCGAAACAACGTCGCATCCCACGGCTTTTTGCCCCCATGCAAGATCACTCCAGTAGCGTCAGGCTACCTGACGCGAAACCCCACCGGTCGCTGCTCGAACGGCTGACCGCCCTGATCTCTCCCGAGCCCGAGAATCGCGCGGAACTGCTCGAAATCCTCCACGACGCGCACGAGCGCAACCTGATCGACGCCGATGCGCTGTCGATG
>JACMOV010000075.1 GCA_014377845.1 Herminiimonas sp. | reverse complement strand
CTTCGTGGCGGATGTTCTTCACCGTCTCGCACATCGGCGCGCATTCCAGCAAGGCTTGCTTCGGGAGCAATTTAGGGTCGATCCGCAGACCTTCGTGTATTTCCTGCCGCTGGCGGTGTCCATCGTGTTGAAGCGGACCGGCTAGCCGCGCCGGAACCACGTCGCCTAGGCGGGTCGGATTTTTCGATTCGCTTGCAAGGACGACGTCATGATTCCTGTGATTCCGCGGTGGTCGCTCGCATTCTTTGCGGCGCGTGAGTCCCTCGATACCTTGACCCGCAGTCTCCAGGCAGGTGTGAATGCGTGCACCGGCGTACCAGCGTGTATCGACGTTCTCGTCAACGGAAACCTCGCCCTGGCGAAGGCCGCTGTCGCATTGATCGCAGGGCTCGACCTGCCATCTTCTGTCACGGTTCGACTATGGCACATCAAGCTCGGGGACAAGGCCCATGCATGGAACCAGTTCCTGCATCAAATTGCGGATGACGGCGCACTCGCTTTTTTTGTCGATGGCTATGTGCAAGTTAGACCTGATGCATTCAGGCTGATCGACGCCGGCCTCGAAGAAAATTTGCAGGCGTTGGCCGCAACCGGCGTGCCGACCGTTGGCAAGAGCGCCGACGCATTGCGCCGGCAGATGCTGGCGTCAGGCGGACTGCATGGCAACCTCTATGCGATCCGGCCGGAAGTGATCGCCTTGCTGAAGGCGCGTGCTTTCCGGCTTCCGGTCGGGCTGTACCGCAATGATTCGCTGCTCGGTGCGGTATTGAACTACAACCTCGATCCGGTTCGCTGCACATGGGAGCCGGCACGCGTGCTCGTGCATCCGCGAGCGACCTGGGGCCTGCACGCCGATCCGATGTCGTTCCAGCAGCGCATCCGCGTACATGTTAAACGACTCATCCGACAGAGCCAGGGCGCGCTGGAAAATCGCGCCGTGCGCGATCACCTGTCGCTGCAGCGGCGCGCGCCGGAAGCGCTGCCGGCGATGGTGTCGACGCTGGTGGGCGGTTGGGTCGCGAACCATCGCCGTGATGCCTTCCGAATGTTCCTGAGAAATCCGCTTACCCGTTTTGCGTATGACAAGCTCCGCCGGCCGCCCAACCTGATTGGGATCGACGTGCCGCCCGAGCTTCTTGCTTCTCGAAACGCGTCCTAAATCCGGATCACCTGCGGCCGCCTGTTCGCAGCCGTGCAGTAGACGAATGCCTTCAACGATTCGACATAACGGAATTTCGACCACACGTTGTTCTGGGCGCGTTGCAACACCTGCTGGCCGTCCGTGTCGGCGGGCCAGTGCTTGACCGGAACGGCGCTCCAGGCCCACGCGTTCGTGGCAGGATCGGATGCCGGCGGCGACAGCTTGACGAGCGTCGGCGGCTCGGTCGTCTCATCCAGGCCGTAGATCGCCTTCAGATCGTCCACCCATTGCAGCCCCATCTTTTGTGGCGCGTGGTAATTGCGGTCGCTGCCGCCCGCATAACCGACACCGGACCAGGGGATCGTGCCGAGCGCCTGGAAGCTCGATACCGCATCGGTCGCAAGATTGCGGACCCGTACGGTTCGGTATGCGTTCGACGCGTAGACGCCGGCATCGTAGCCGCCGTCGATGAACATCAGCAGGTTCAGCGAATCGCACAGGACCAGGCAGCCATCCTGGCCGTTGCCGTTTACTGCGGGATACTGCGTGATCTTGCCGCTCTTCGACAGGAACAGCGTGAAGTCGACCTCGCCATTGGTCGCCAGCCACCAGCCGTTGCGTGTCCGGTCCTGCACGGTGACCGGATAGGCACCGTTGGAATAGCCGTTTGCTCGAAAGGAAATCCGGTTCGGCGCCGCATTTTGCGGCTGCGTCGTCGCCAGCTGCGTGTACCCCTTCGCTGGCTGCGAGACATCAATCAGGTTGACCCGATTGACGAAGCTACTGCCGGCCCAGAAGAACGAGACCAGCGAGCCTTTGGGGGCGCCGCCCCATGCCGCGGGCATTTCCTGCAGACCCAGATAACTATGGGGACAATAAGGCGTACCGTCGGCGGCCAGCCCGGTTTCCGGGCTGAAGCTGCCGGAGGCATTTGGTGCGGGCGGCAGGTTGCGCACCGCCCAGGTCAGGCTCGAGAAGTCGCACACCAGCGAAAGCTGTATGTTGGGCAGGCCGGCCGCGCTCTCATGGCCGCCCGAGTAGTAGACCTGTGCGCCAAGCGGGCTGTAGTCGCGCAGTATGGCGCTACCCCCCCAGATGATGAAGGGGCCGGTCGTCGCGCCGGATCCGTACAGGGCAGGATCCAGATCGGCTGGGAAATTCGTCATCGGCACGTCCGCAAAATACCCTGGCGGCGGCACCCAGCTCACTGACGACGGCGGATTTTCGGACGACCGGTTCTGGGGCGGTGCGGGATCCGCTTGGGGTGGCGCAGGATCCAGTGGTTGGGTCGGCGCCGGCGCTTGCGCCGCCGGCTGCGGTGGTGTCGGGGTGGGCTGCGGCGGCGTTGCATCGACGGGCGCGGCGGCTGGCGGCCCGGATGGCGGCGATGCGGTCGCGGCAGGGGATGGCGTTACAGGTGCTTGCCGGCCAGGTGGTCTGGTACCGGGATCCGGATTCGAAGGCGGCGATGGCGGTGCAACAGCTGCAGGCGTCACGGTATTTTCCGGTGAAGCAAGCACGTCGTTCACCAGATTTCCGTTGCCACCACAACCGTTCAGGATCATGCCGCCGAATGTGCCGGCGCCGTGCAGCAGAAATTGTCGGCGACTCTCGTGAATGATTTCTCTTGCCTGGAATCGCTTCGCGTTTTCCGATCGCTTCAGTCGCATGGCAGTATCCGAACCCTTCTGATCCGATTGCAATTGTGGGGCGCTCATACTCTGACAGATGGCGTTGCAATTCCCGCGAAACCATCAATAGTCGTAGTGCATCAAACTCAACGATTCGCGCCGCATCAACACCAGCCGACCGAAGATTCTTGCGGCGATCCTGAATCGCGCAACAGGAATATGCGTTTGGCATGATGTCTTGTTGGTCCTCGTCATTCCGTGGATATGGAATGCCGTCAAAATCGTGTCCTTGAAAAAACGTACTTTTACCTTGGGAAGCACCATGTCTTTCATTCATGTCCAATCGCGATGTACCGTTGCTTTCGCCGCTGTCCTGATCACGGCCTGTGGCGGCGACGGCTTCGGTCTGCAGGGCGTCCCGGCACAGAATCTTACGGCCGGTGATCTCGGGCAGGCCCCGACACCGCTGGTATCCGCTGCCCCACCGCCCGGCGTCATCGAACCTGGTCAGCCGGCGCCAGTGTCTGCAGTCGGCGCCAAGATTACGGACATGCGCATCCGCAACCTGGCGCCGGTCGCGCAGACGCAGGTGCCGCTGACGTTCGGGCAGGTGTTCGCGCCTGGCGTGTTGCCGGCAGCGGCAACGCTTTCGGGTCAGCTTGGCAACGGCTTCGCGGTGCCGCTGCAGGTCGAGGTCAAGGCTACGCATCCCGACGGTTCGGCGCGTCACGCAATCATATCCGCGATGCTGCCCACGCTGGCCGCCGGCCAGACGCAGACCGTGTCGCTGTTCAGGTCGGCCTCCAGCGCCGACGCCGCAGCCAGCGCCACCGCGCCGTCGCCGGCCGATGTGCTGGCAGCGGGCTTCACGACTTCGATCAGCCTGACCGTCGCCGGCGAGACCTACCGCGCGTCCGCCGACGAGTTGCTGAAATCCGGCAAATATACGACCTGGCTTTCCGGACGCTTTGCCAACGAGTGGTTGATCGTCGCGCCGCTGAAGAACGCCCAGGGTGTCGAACATCCGCATCTGCAGGCGCGCTTCGCGTTGCGCGCAGTCGGCAATCCGGTGCGGGTGCGCGTCGACGTCACGGTCGAAAACAACTGGGCTTACGAAGCCGGCCCGAAAAACCAGACCTACGATGTTGCGTTGCTGATCAATGGCAGGCCGGCGTACGGCAAGACGTCGACGCTGCACTACCATCACGCCCGCTGGCGCAAGACGTTCTGGTCCGGTGTCGAACCGCAAGTACAGGTGATGCACGATCCTGCTTACCTGATCGGCACCAAGGCGATTGCAAACTACGATCAGCGCATCGTGGTGGCCGAGACTGCGCTCGCCGCCTATCAGTCCGGTTCGACCGGGGCGGCGATGGAGCCGATGGCAACTGGCCTGGCGACACCCTACATGGGAGAGACCGGCGCGCGTCCTGACATCGGACTGTTGCCAGGCTGGAGCGCAAATTATGTGCTGAGCATGGATGTGCGTGCCCGTGATGCCATGCTGAACACGGCCAACCTGGCGGGCAGCTGGTCGTCCCATTTCCGCGATCGCGACACCGGGCGGCCCGTCAGCCTGGCCGATCATCCTTACATGACCCTGCTGGGCAACCGCGGCGATACCTTCAATCCGGCGACCGGCAAGTACGAGGCATTTCCGGACTGCGGCGGCGACTGCAAGTCGCCGAACTTCAGCGATTCGGCGCATCAGCCGGCATTCAACTACCTGCCTTACCTGCTGACCGGCGATTATTATCAGCTCGAAGAACTGCAGTTCTGGACCATGTTCAACCTGTTCCAGTCCAATCCCGGTTACCGGGAAACCAGCAAGGGCCTGTTCAACCGGGATCAGGTGCGCGGTCAGGCGTGGAGCATGCGAACCCTTGGTGAAGCGGCATTCATCACGCCCGACGACGATCCGCTGAAGCCGCAGCTCAAGCAATTCCTGGACAACAATCTCGACTGGTACAACAAGACCTATACCGACAATGCCAATGCCAACCGGCTCGGTGTCCTGACCAACGGCTATGCGATCGTGTACGACGACGGTCTTGGACTGGCGCCATGGCAGGATGATTTCTTTACCCAGGCAATCGGTCATGTGAGCGATCTCGGATTTTCCAAGGCGCAGTCTCTGCTGCGCTGGAAAGCGCATTTTGCGATCGGCCGGATGACCGACCCGGAATACTGCTGGATCATGGGCGCGGTCTACAGCATGAAGGTCCGGGCGAGCGCCACGGCCGACCTCTATCCGACATTTGGAGAAGCCTACCGGGCCACCGTGCAGCCAGGCTTCGCCGACCTCGCCTGCGCCTCGCCGGCCATGGCGACGAAACTGGGCTTGAAGACCGGTGAGATGCCCGGCTATGCCTATGGCGCGACGGGGTATCCGTCGAACCTGCAGCCGGCACTGGCCTATGCAGCGGAGGTGGGGGGTAGCGCCGGCAGCGCCGCATGGCAGGTCTTCGACGCGCGGCCGGTCAAGCCCGACTATTCCAGCGATCCGCAGTTCGCCATCGTGCCGCGCAAGCCTGCACCGTAATCGATGGGCGGGTCGCTGTCAGACCCGGTTCGAAGGCATATCGGCCATTTGCCCATTGCGTCGCAGGTTCTGCGCCATCCGCAACATGAACCGCATGCGGGAGCGGTCCCACGGCGTGAAGCGGGGCAGCTGGAATGGATCGCTGGCGGCGCTGGCCGCGCCCCACGCCGTCGAGACTGCGGCCGTGAAATCGAGATCCCTGGCAATCTGCGCATGCTCGGCGGCGTAGTCCTGGTTTGGCTTGCCGTTCGGGTAGGCGAACAGACGGACCGGTGCGCCGATGATTTCTTCGAGGCGCGCCTTGCCGTTGGCGATTTCGGCGCGCGCGGATTGCGCATCGAGCCTCGTCAGGATGGGATGGTTGACGGTATGGCCGCCGATCTCCATGCCGGCTGCGTGCAGTTCCCGCACCTGCGCCGACGACATCATCAGGTCATCCGGCAATGCCGTCCCGGCTGCTTGCCGCACTCGCTCGACCAGGGCGAGACGCGCATCGAGTTCGAGATATTTCAGCTTGCCCAGCAGCGCCGGGATCGCCTGTTGCCGGTGGGCGATGGTCGACAGGTCGAATGTGCCGAGTCCCAAGGTTTCCAGATCTAACCGTTCGCCAGGCGCGCGGCGAATCGTCTCGATCACCGTATCGTTCCACATGCGGCCACCATTCAGGAAACCGGTCGCCACGAAGAAGGTCGCGGGTATGCCGAGCCGGCGCAGGATCGGCAGGGCGATCTCCGCATTGTCGGCATAGCCGTCGTCGAAGGTGATGCAGGCTGCACGTGCCGGCAGGCTGCCATTGCGCAGTCCGGCAACCGCGTCGCCCAGCGGCATGAAATGAAAGCAGGCGGACAGGTCACGCATCTGCGCTTCGAAGCGGGCCGCATCGAGCTCGTTCGGAAACAACGGGTCGGCCTGCGGCAGCACGCGATGGTAGATCAGGATCGACAGCCGCGCGTCCGGGCCGGCCGGCGATAACAGACGCAACAGGCCGCGCAGCGGTGCGTCCATCAGGGCAGCGGTCATTTACTGGCCGATATCGGGATGCGCATCGCCGGTTGTTGCGCGCCGCTCCCGATCAGTGGCTTGCGTCGTGCCAGCCGTGCCGGCGTGGTTTCCACGGCGGCTTCCTTTTCGATCAATGCACGTGTCACCACCAGCGCCACCATCAGGTAATACGGGACGTCGAAGTAGAGCAGGCTCAAGAATGCACCGCCCACCCAGAAACCGATCAGGCTGACCTGCGTCATCAACGCCAGGTTTTGCGCCCACACGAGATCCTCACGATGCAAGGACTTTCGCACGATCCAGGTGCCGTTGCGCCAGGTGACGATGCACAGCGCGAGATACAGCAGCAGACCGCCGAAGCCATGTTCGCCGAGCGCCTGAAAGTAAATACTGTGCGCCGCATGGATATCGGTTGGAATCGGGGCGTAGCGCGCGAAGGTCGCCGGCTCGTAGATTTCAAAACCACCGCCGGTCAGCGGCCGATCCGAGGCCAGGTTGAACGCCATCTTCCAGGCATTGATCCGACCCATTGCCGAGGCGTCCTGTTCATAGGTCTGGATAGTGTCCATTCGCTCGGTCCAGCGCGCCGGCATGAACGCCAGCATCACCGGAAACAGGATCACGAGGACGAGTCCGATCCGCAGTTTCTGGCGGCTCTTGAGCCAAAGAAATGCGCTCATCGCGGCAATCGCCACCAGTGCGCCGCGGGAGTAGGAGCCGAGCGCTGCCAGTGCACACAGTGCCATCGCTGCCGTCAGACCGTGCTTGACCCAACGGTTTGTGCTGATTATCTGAACGTAGCGCAACATCGGGATGATCACAACCAGCGCCAGGGCGATCTCGTTATTGCCGCCAATAAAAGTACCTTCCGGCCCCCAGACCAGGTCTGCGCCACCGCCGCGGATCGTGAAGATCCCACCCTTGACGCCATAAAAGGCCAGGGAAATGACCAGGACCCAGATGTACTGGTTGATCTGCTTTTTTGATTTGATGAGCATCAGCGCGACGAAGGTCATCAGCAGGATCTTCATGACCCGTTTCCACATCACGTACGACTCACCTGGATAGAATGCGAACACGGTTGTCATCGACATCCAGAGTGCGAACACCAGCAATAGCCAGGTAAACGCCGTCATCGGCAGGCTTTTGGCATCCTTCGTGAATAGCATCCCGAACATCGTGGTGCCGGCGACGATGGCGGCGAAAGGAAACGAGGTTGCAAAGCCCCAGCCCTGGGTATGCGGATTCATGACGCTCAGCCAGACCCACATGAGAACGCCGAGATAGGGGCGCTTGAGAATGAAGGGCAGGCTGCCGAAGACGATCAGCGTGACAAGTATGTCTCTCATGGGAGGCTCTGCCGGGTAGGGATGGTTGGATCGGACTGAAGTTTATCAGACCAGCATCGATCCGCATGCAGAAACAACACGAATCGAAACGACGCGTGGCGATGACCGAGCTAAATGCATCCCTATGACGGTTACCAATCGTATAGCGGTCGAATGGGCTTAACATTGGTTGCCAAAGTCACTAAGATGTTGTCGAAATAACCATTTCTTGGGGCGCATGTCTCGGTCATGCAGGATCGCCGAACGCCCCCCTTCCCTTGATGAAACGGATTCGGGATGCAATCGCACAACCACGGTCGGACATGGAGCAAATAAGAAAACAGGTCGTGTGGATCAGCGTCCTCAACTGGAATACGGCGGCGGTCACGCTTGATTGCATCCATTCGTTGCTGTCGCTGGACGTGCCGCCGGCGTTTTCGCTCGCAGTCCATGTGATCGACAATGGTTCGGCGGCGGATGATTTTCAGCTGCTCGCCGCGGGCCTTGCTGGCACGGCCGTCACGCTGCATCGTGAAGAACGCAACCTTGGCTTCGCAGGCGGCCACAATATCGCCATCAAGAAATCCTTCGACGCGGGCGTCGACTTCGTCTGGCTGGTCAACAGCGATGCACTGATCGAGGATGCGGCAACGCTGGCCGTGTTGCTGGGCGCCATGCAAGGGGATCCGGCGTGCGGCGCCGCTTCGCCAGTGATCATCACGAGCGATGCGGCGCGCAAGGTCCAGTTCGCTGGCGCGCGGCATGACTGGTCGCGGCGCCAGAGCCAACGCTTCGGCATCGAAGAAAGCAAGAAACTGCACGCCAGCCGCGCCGATCACCTGTGGGTCCTGGGAACGGCAGTGCTGTACCGGGTCCGCGCATTGCAGGAAGTCGGGCTATTCGACGAGCGCCTGTTCGCTTATTTCGAGGATGACGATCTGGGAGCGCGTCTGGCCAAAGCCGGCTGGACCAGCCGCATGGTGTTTGAGGCAGTGGTGCGACATCCGCAATTCAGGACCGAGACCGACCGTCCGCCGTATTATTTTTATCTCATGAAGCGCAATTACCTGATCTTCTGGTACGAAAACACGCCGCCGCCGCACCGTCGGCTGCTGTTCCTGAAATTGCTGGACCAGTCGATTTTCGAGGCCAACAAACTGTACCGAAAAGG
>JACMOV010000074.1 GCA_014377845.1 Herminiimonas sp. | reverse complement strand
CGGGCGACGATGATGCGGGCAAAGTCTTCCGGATTTTTGATGCGGCCCTGGATCTGCACCACTTTTTCGGATGCCTGCGAACGGATCGCGCCGGTCGGCAGTTCCTGGTTCTCGCTCTTGATGGCGCGGATGACCTGGTCGACGCCGATGCCGAGTGCTTCCATTTCATTCGGCTTGACGTAGATGTCGACCTCCCGCTTGACGCCACCCACCAGCGCAACGGAGCCGACGCCCCGCGCGTTTTCAAGGCGCTTCTTGACGACCTGATCGGCGATCGTCGTCAGCTCGCGCAACGAGCGCTGTCGCCCCCCCGGTTCATTGGCCACCGAGATCGAAAAGATCGGCTGGTCGGCCGGATCGTAGCGCGTCACGCGCGGCTCCTTGACCTCCTTGCGGAAGGCGGATTTGATCAGCGCGACCTTTTCCCGCACGTCCTGCGCCGCCTGCGCCGGATCGACGGTCAGGTCGAATTCGATGATGACCACCGACGAGCCCTCGTAGGAACGCGAGGTCAGCGAACTGATGCCGCTGATCGTGTTGACCGCTTCCTCGACCTTGCGCGAGATGTCGGACTCGACCGTCTCGGGAGAGGCGCCCGGATAGTCGGTCTGCACCACCACCACCGGGAAGGTCACGTCCGGAAACTGGTCGACCCGCAGCCGCTGATAGGAAAACAGGCCGAGCACGACGAATGCCACCATCATCATGGTGGCGAGAACCGGGTTGCCGATACTGATGCGCGTGAACCACATGGGGAATCCTTCGGGTTAGCGGGCGGGTGCGGCCACTGCAGCCGGCGTTACTGCCGCTGCCGTGGCCCTGGCAATCGTGACCGGCGTGCCGGGCGCGAGCGTTCCGAGGTTGCTGCGCACGATCTGCGCGCCTTCGGCCAGGCCGCCGGTGATTTCGACCGCGCCGCCTTCGCCGTCGTCACCGGCAATGCCGAGGGTGACCGGTACCTGCCGCAGCACGCCCTTGTCGATCAGGTACACGACCGGCTGGCCATTGACCGTCTGCACTGCCGAGGCCGGGGCGGTCAACACCGCGTTGCGCCGGGCCAGGGTCAGCTGCGCCTCGGCGAACATGCCGGCGCGCAGCAGCAACTGCGGATTGTCGACCTCGACGTAGACGATGATCGAACGCGAACCGCTCTGTGTCGCCGGGTTGATGCGGGTTACCTTGCCGGCCACCGGCTGGGATGCGCCTTCGATCCTGAGCTGCACTTCCTGGCCGAGCGCGACGCGCTGGATGTCGCTGGTAGGCACCGCGGCTTCCATCTCCAGCTTGCGCAAATCGACGACATCGAGCAGGTGGAAATCGACCGGCACTTTTTCACCGGGCTGGATGGTGCGGTTGCTCACCAGGCCGGCGATCGGTGCGCGGATGGTGGTGTCGCCGAGGGTCTTGGCGGTGACATCGAGCGCGCCTTTTGCCGAATCGACGTTGGCCCGTGCGATCTGGAACTGGCTGGCAGCATTGTCGAAGGCGTTCTGCGAAATGAAGCCCTTGGCGAGCAGGGCGCGGTTGTTGTCGCGTGCCTTGGTGGCGATGTCGAGCTGGCCGCGGGCGGCAACCAGCGCACCCCGCGCCTGTGCCTCGCGGGCCTGGTATTCGGTGCCGTCCATGCGCGCCACGATCTGGCCGGCCTGGACCGCTTCGCCTTCGCGCACCAGCACTTCGCGCACTTCACCGGCGACCCGCGCCTTGACCGCTGCCTGGTTGACCGCTCGCAATGCACCCGAGAGCGGCAGCACCTGGCGCAGGTCACGGCTGCGCACCAGCGTGACGTCGCTCGGCAACAGTTCGAGCGCACCGACGGCGGCCATCGCCGTTTTCGTGTCCAGCGTCGGCGGTGCGGCCGGCTTGCGCAACACGGCGACGGCCACACCTGCAGCAAGCAGGACGACCAGCAGGATGATCCAGATCAGACGGGATTTACGCATGGGGAAAGTTTCTGGGTTGAGTGACGCCGGCGGGCGGTGATTCGGGCAAGGCGGAAGCGGGTGGGGCGGAATCAGGTGCTGCGGAAGCCGGTAAGGCGGCAGCCATGCCATTGAGCAGAAGGTCGATCACGCATTCCAGATAAGGGCGGGGCGCGATCGGCTCGGGATGACAGGCAGTAAACGAGTGCTTCCACATCATCAGCATCAGCACTGGCGCGATGACGACGCTGGTGGCGTTGGCGGTATCGATGCGGCGGAAT
>JACMOV010000073.1 GCA_014377845.1 Herminiimonas sp. | reverse complement strand
TCCCCAGTTTTGCGGCTTCGGTGATCGCACCCTTGTGATAGCCGACGTCGACCACGAAGATCGCGTCCGGAATGCCGCCCATGTCCTTGATGCCGCCGATGGATTTTTGCAGCTTGATCATCTCGCGCTGGAACATCAGGCCTTCTTTCTTGGACAGCTTCTCGACCGAACCGTCCGCAATCGATGCTTCCATCTCCTTCAGGCGCTTGATCGAGATCTTGATGGTCTTGAAGTTGGTCAGCATGCCGCCGAGCCAGCGCTGGTCGACGAAGGGCATGCCGGCGCGTGCCGCTTCGGCTGCAATCGTTTCACGCGCCTGGCGCTTGGTGCCGACCATCAGGATGGTGCCGCGGTTCGAGGACAACTGACGGACATACTTCATCGCCTCCTGGTACATGCCCAGGGTCTTTTCGAGGTTGACGATGTGGATCTTGTTACGATGACCGAAAATGTACGGTGCCATCTTCGGGTTCCAGAAGCGGGTCTGGTGTCCGAAATGGACGCCGGCTTCCAGCATTTCGCGCATTGTGACTGACATTACTCTCTCCAGGGTTGGGTCTGGAATCCGCCCAGCTACACCGCCCGATGTCCAGTCGGCCACGCATGGCGACGATCGGTATCGGGACAGGCACCCTTTGAAGGGGCGGACTCGCGATTTAAAAAACATTCGAGACTGCTCTCTGATTCAGCATGAATCAGTCAGCCGGTGCGCGCTGATTTGCAAATTTCTTGCAATTTCGTTGCAATTCCGGCTAACCCAAGATTCTACCCTAAAAGGGCCAAGCGGTTCAAGCCCGGCAAGCCCCGCATTCCCGGAAAACCCGACGGTCGGCTATAATTCAGGGATCGGTCCACTCTGCAGGCAACTCCCGCTCCCCCATGGCTTCCTCTATCAAATCCGCACAAGACATCGCCGGCATGCGCATCGCCGGCAAGCTGGCTGCCGAAGTCCTCGATTTCATCGCGCCGCATGTCAAGGCTGGCGTCACCACCGGCGAAATCGACCGGCTGTGCCATGAATACATGATCAATGTCCAGGGCACGATCCCGGCGCCGCTCAATTACTGCCCGCCCGGCTACACGCCTTACCCGAAAGCGATCTGCACCTCGGTCAACGACGTGGTCTGCCACGGCATCCCGGGCGACAAGGTGCTCAAGAACGGCGATGTGATCAACCTCGACATCACCGTCATCAAGAACGGTTACCACGGCGATACCAGCCGCATGTTCTACATCGGCGAGCCGTCGATCCTGGCCAAGCGGCTGGGCGACATCACGTATGAATGCATGTGGCTCGGCATTTCGAAGATCCGGCCGGGCGCCCACCTCGGCGACATCGGTTTCGTCATCCAGCAGCATGCCGAGAAAGCCGGCTACAGCGTGGTGCGCGAGTTCTGCGGCCACGGAATCGGCACCATCTTTCACGAAGAACCGCAAGTCCTGCACTATGGCCGCCCTGGGACGCTGGAACAGCTGGCCGCCGGCATGATCTTCACGGTCGAGCCGATGATCAACGCCGGCCGGCGCGAGATCCGGGAAATGGGCGACGGCTGGACCATCAAGACCAAGGATCGCAGCCTGTCTGCACAGTGGGAGCACACCGTGCTGGTGACCCCTTCCGGCTATGAAGTGCTGACAGTGTCGCCTGGCATGCCGCCACCGCCCGCCGGCATCCTGGCGACCACGCCCGAGCAATCGGTGGCTGCCTGAACCGGCGCGCCCACACGTGACAGCGCCCGCCGCAGATGCGCTCCGGCCGCCAGGGCTTGCCTCGTTCGGCCTCCGGCTCAAGCAGCAACTGCGCGACGAGCGCCAGGCAATCATCGATGCCTTCAATCGCGATGGCAAACCGGAAAAACTGTTGTCGACCTTGCGCGCCAGCGTCGATCAGGCGCTGGCTGCCGCCTGGAACGAATTCGGCTTGCCTGCTTCGGCGGCGCTGGTGGCGGTCGGCGGCTATGGTCGCGGCGAACTGTTTCCTTATTCCGACGTAGACGTACTGATCCTGCTGGAAGCGGCGCCCGACCTGGCCCTGCAAGGCAAGCTGGAGGAGCTGGTCCAGGTCCTGTGGGACATCGGCCTGGAGCTCGGCCACAGCATCCGTACCACCGATGAATGCATGAGCGAAGCGGCGGCCGACATCACGGTCCAGACCAGCCTGCTCGAAGCACGCCTCATCGTTGGCAACCTGACGTTGTTTCAAGGCCTGCAGGCGCGTTGTTCCGCCGCCATGGACCCGCAGGCATTTTTCCAGGCAAAAACCCTGGAAATGCGCCAGCGCCACGTCAAGTACGAAGACACGCCCTACAGCCTGGAGCCGAACTGCAAGGAAAGCCCGGGCGGCCTGCGCGACCTGCAGGTCATCCTGTGGGTGGCGAAGGCAGCCGGCCTCGGCGACTCCTGGCGCAAGCTGGCTGAACGCGGCCTGATCACCACCACCGAAGCGCATCAGTTGCTCCAGAAGGAGCGTGCCTTCAAGGACATCCGCATCCGCCTGCACATTCATGCGAAGCGGCGCGAGGACCGGCTGGTGTTCGACGTCCAGACCCCGATTGCGGAGTCGTTCGGCTTCAAGACCACCGAGACGCGCCGGGCCAGCGAATACCTGATGCAGCGCTATTACTGGGCAGCCAAGGCGGTGACCCAGCTCAACACGATCCTGCTGCAGAACATCGAGGCCCAGCTATTCCCACAGCCGGCCTGTCCGCAGGCGATCAACCCGCGCTTCAACGAAGTCAACGGTTTCATCGATATCGCGCAGGATGATACTTTCCAGGTCACGCCGTCGGCGATGCTGGAAGTCTTCCTGCTGATCGCACAGCATTCCGAGCTCAAGGGCATGACGGCGCGCACCCTGCGCCAGCTCTGGCATGCCCGGTTCCTGATCGATCGCGCCTTCCGCCAGAATCCGGAGAACCGCGCGCTTTTCGTTCAGATCCTGCAGGCGCCGCAAGGCATCACGCATGCGCTGCGCGGCATGAACCAGACCAGCGTGCTGGGTCGCTACCTGCCGAATTTCCGCCGCATCATCGGCCAGATGCAGCACGACCTGTTCCACGTCTACACGGTCGACCAGCACATCCTGATGGTGGTACGCAACGTGCGCCGCTTCACGATGCCCGAGCATGCGCACGAATACCCATTCTGCAGCCAGCTGATGGCGAACTTCCCGCAGCCGTGGCTGCTGTATGTCGCCGCGCTGTTTCACGACATCGCCAAGGGCCGCGGCGGCGACCACTCGCAGCTCGGCATGGCCGATGCACGGCAGTTCTGCAACGAGCACAAGCTGAGTTGCGATGACACCGAACTGGTCGTGTTCCTGGTCCAGAGTCACCTGGCGATGTCGCACGTGGCCCAGAAGCAGGACCTCTCGGATCCGGAAGTGATCGCCAGTTTCGCCGCGACCATGAAGGACGAGCGGCACTTGACGGCGCTCTACCTGCTGACGGTAGCCGACATCCGCGGCACCAGTCCGAAGGTCTGGAATGCCTGGAAAGGCAAGCTGCTGGAAGACCTCTACCGAATGACGTTGCGCGTACTCGGCGGCGAAACTCCTTCGGCCGACCGCGAACTGAAGAACCGTCAGCAGGAAGCCCTCAAGACCCTGCGCCTGTACGGCATGGATCCGCATGCGCACGAAGCGTTGTGGACCACCCTGGACGTGGGCTACTTCCTGCGACATGACGCCTCCGACATCGCCTGGCAAACACGGGCCCTGCATGCAAGCGTCGCGAGTGCGCTGCCGGTGGTCAAATGCCGGCTGGCGCCGATCGGCGAAGGCCTGCAGGTCACGGTCTACATCAAGGACCAGCCGGACCTGTTCGCCCGCATTTGCAGTTATTTCGACACCAAGAATTTCAGCATCCTGGATGCCAAGATCCACACCACGCAGCGCGGCTACGGTCTCGATACCTTCCTGATCACGGCGCCCGCCTTCGCCGACAGCTACCGCGACATCATCAACCTGATCGAGCATGAACTGGCGCTGCTGCTGGCCACGCCCCAGCCCTTGCCGCCGCCGGTCAGGGGACGCCTGTCGAGGCTGTCGCGCACCTTCCCGATCACGCCGACGGTCGACCTGCGGCCGGATGAGCGCGGCCAGTATTACCTGCTGTCGGTGTCGGCCAGCGACCGCAATGGCCTGCTGTACGCAATCGCCGGCATCCTCGCCAAGTACCGCGTCAACCTGCACACCGCCAAGATCATGACGCTCGGCGAGCGGGTGGAGGACGTGTTCCTGGTCGACGGCCCCGTGCTCAACAACGCCCGCAGCCAGATCCAGCTCGAAACCGAACTGCTAGAGGCGTTGCGCGTATAAGCAAAGCTGCCATCGGATCAATCGCCGTGCCGTATTTCAAGTTTGCCGCCGCTCTATTTCAATCCCGGATCACCGCCTCATCATGACTGAACCCCTGCGCCTCTCCAAACGGATGTCCGAACTCGGACTGTGCTCGCGTCGCGAGGCGGATGAATGGATCGAGCGCGGCTGGGTCAGGGTCGACGGCATGGTGGTCTCCGAGCTCGGCAGCAAGGTCTTGCCGAGCCAGACCGTGACGGTCGAACGCCAGGCCGCTGCCCAGCAGGCGCGGCGCGTGACGATCCTGATCAACAAGCCGATGGGCTACGTGAGCGGCCAGGCCGAAGACGGCTACAAGCCGGCGGTGGTGCTGGTCGGCCCGGATTCGCGCTGGAAGGAAGACACTGCGATCACCGAATTCCACGGCAGCCAGCTGCGCAGCCTGGTGCCGGCCGGCCGCCTCGACATCGACTCGGTCGGGCTGCTGGTGCTGACACAGGATGGACGGATCGCCAAACAGTTGATCGGTGAAGACAGCCATATCGAGAAGGAATACCTGGTCCGGGTCCAGTACACCAAACCCGGCACGCTGCCGGAAGGCCAGCTGAAAAAACTCAATCACGGCCTGGTCATGGATGGCAAGCAGTTGAAGCGCGCGGTCGTGAAGTGGCAGAACGAAGACCAGCTCAGCTTTATCCTGCAGGAAGGCAAGAAACGCCAGATCCGCCGCATGTGCGACATGGTCGGACTGAAAGTGCTGGGGCTGAAGCGAATCCGGATCGGACGGATCACGCTCGGCGACTTGCCGGTCGGACAGTGGCGCTACCTGCGCCCCGACGAGCAGTTTTAACACTCAATCGTCGTCATTCGGATCGCGTTCCGGAAACAGGATATCGGTAAAGCCGAAGCGCGAAAAATCCGTGACCCGCATCGGGTACAAGACGCCAATAAGGTGGTCGCACTCGTGCTGCACTACCCTTGCATGAAAACCGTCCACCTCCCGGCGGATCGGGTTGCCGAACTGGTCGAACCCCTCGTAGCGCACCTGACTCCAGCGCGGTACCACGCCGCGAAAACCGGGCACCGAGAGACAGCCTTCCCAGTTTTCCTCGATGTCCTTCGACAGCAGCGTAATCACCGGATTGATCAGGACGGTCTCCGGCACCGGCACGGCGTCGGGGTCCCCCGCGTTCTGCTTGAACCCGAAAATGACGAGTTGGCTGTTGACGCCGATTTGCGGCGCGGCCAGGCCAGCGCCGTTTGCCGCGTGCATGGTGTCGAACATGTCGGCGATCACGGTATCGAGCGCCGGCGTGTTGAATTCCGTGATCGGTTCGGCCTGGCGCAGCAGGCGGGGATCGCCCATGCGCAGGATTTCATGCACGCTCACTGGCATTCCTTGATGAAATCGGCGAAGGCTGCGCCGGTTTCCGGATGCTTCAAGCCCATTGCCACAGTCGCCTTCAGGTAGCCAAGCTTCGAGCCGCAGTCATAACGCTGTCCTTCGTAGCGGAAGGCAAGGATGGTTTCTTCCTTCATCAATGCCGCGATGCCGTCGGTCAGCTGGATCTCGCCGCCGGCGCCCTTGCCCAACTGCTCGAGGTGGGTAAAGATCTTCGGCGTCAGGACATAGCGCCCGACCACGGCCAATGTCGACGGTGCGACGTCCGGCGAGGGCTTTTCGACGATCCCGTTGACCCGCTCCAGGTTCGGCAGGTAGGGCGTGGCGCTGACGATGCCGTACTGCTTGGTATCGCTGCGCGGCACTTCCTGCACCGCAAGGAGGCTGCGGCCTTCGCGTGCGAACTGGGCGCACATCTGGGCCATCACCGGTTCGGTGCCAGGTTCGACATCCATGAAGTCGTCGGCCAAGAGGACCGCGAAGGGCTCGTCGCCCACCACCGGACGGGCGCACAGCACCGCATGGCCGAGGCCGAGCGGCGCCGATTGCCGGATATAGATGCAGGTGACGTTTTTTGGAATCACGTTCTGGACGAATTCGAGCAAGGCGGTCTTGCCCGCGGCTTCGAGTTCCGACTCCAGTTCGTACGCCTTGTCGAAATGATCCTCGATGGCGCGCTTGTTGCGCCCGGTGATGAAGACCAGCTCCGTGATGCCGGCGGCGACCGCTTCTTCCACCGCATACTGAATCAGCGGCTTGTCAACAATGGGCAGCATCTCTTTCGGTTGCGCCTTGGTCGCTGGCAGGAAGCGGCTGCCCAGCCCCGCGACCGGAAAGACTGCTTTGGTAATCTTGTTCATGTCGGCTTTGATTCCTCGAGTAGTCGTTGGAGTTGCTGTTCGTCGATGATCGGTATTCCCAGGTCCTGCGCCTTGACCAGTTTGCTGCCGGCGTCGCTGCCGGCGACGACATAACTGGTCTTCTTCGATACCGACCCGGCAACCTTGCCGCCTGCCGCTTCGATCAGGGCCGCGGCCGCGTCGCGCGGCAGGGTCGGCAACGTGCCGGTCAGGACAAAAGTCATGCCTTGCAGCGGCATGCCGATCTTATCCGGTTGGGTCTCGGTCCACGTCAGGCCTAGCGCACGTAATTGCGCGATTAATTCGCGGTTCAGTGGATTTTCGAGGAACTGCAGGATCGCACGCGCCACGACCGGACCGACATCAGCCACCAGCAGCAGTTGCGCCTCGCCGGCGTCGAGCAAGGCATCGAGCGAGCCGAAATGGCGCGCCAGCGCCTTCGCCGTCGCTTCGCCGACATGCCGGATGCCGAGCGCATAGATGAAACGGGCCAGCGTCGTACTCTTCGATTTCTCGATCGCGTTGAGAACATTGGTGGCCGATTTTTCCGCCATCCGGTCCAGCTCGGCGAGCGCCACGAACCCGAGCCGGTACAGGTCGGCGGCATTGGAAATCACGTTGCGTTCGACCAGCTGGTCGACCAGTTGGTCGCCGAGACCCTCGATGTCCATCGCCCGCCGCGACACGAAATGCAGCAGGCCACCCTTGCGCTGCGCCGGGCATTTTATCCAGCCGCCGCTGCAGCGGGCGACCGCCTCGTCTTCCGCACGCTCGATCGGCGAGCCACATACCGGGCAACTCACCGGCATGATGAATTCACGCGCGCTCGGCGCCCGCATTTCTGGCACGAAGGCGACCACTTCCGGAATCACGTCGCCGGCGCGGCGCACGATGACGGTGTCGCCGATGCGGATGTCCTTGCGCCGCACTTCGTCTTCATTGTGAAGCGTCGCATTGGTGACCGAAACGCCGCCGACCGTGACCGGCGCCAGTCTTGCAACCGGCGTGATGGCGCCGGTGCGCCCGACCTGGACATTGATTTCCTGGACTACCGTTGTCGCCTCCTCCGCCGGGAATTTGTGGGCAATGGCAAAGCGCGGCGCCCGCGAAACGAAACCGAGCCGTTCCTGCTGCGCCACCTGGTTGACCTTATAGACAACGCCATCGATTTCATATGGCAGGCTGGCCCGGCGCTTGCCGATGTCCTCAAAAAAGCCCAGCAGGCCAGTGGTGCCGGTCACGACCGCACGCTCGGCGCAGACAGCGACGCCAAGTTCGCGATACCAGTCCAGCAACGCAGCATGGGAAGCAGGCATCGCCGCGCCTTCCAGCGTGCCGATCCCGTAGGCGAAGAAACAGAGCGTGCGCTGCGCGGTGATGCGCGAGTCGAGCTGACGCAGGCTGCCTGCGGCAGCGTTGCGCGGATTGGCGAACTCCTTGGCGCCGGCCTCACGCTGACGGGCATTCATGCGGGCGAAATCGGCCTTGAACATCAGCACTTCGCCGCGAATGTCGATCACCTTCGGCGGATGGGCGGTATGCAGGCGCAGCGGGATCGCCTGCACGGTACGGATGTTGGCAGTGACGTTTTCACCGGTAGCGCCATCGCCGCGGGTGGCGGCCTCGACCAGCATGCCGTCTTCATACCGCAGGTTGATCGCCAGCCCGTCGAACTTCAGCTCGGCTGCATAGTCGACCGCGCTGGTCTGCAAGCCCTCCGCCACCCGCCGATCGAAGGCGAGGATGTCGGCTTCCGAAAAGCCATTGGCAAGCGACAGCATCGGCACACCATGCCGCACAGGCGCGAATTGCCCGAGCGGCGCCGCGCCGACCCGCCGGGTCGGCGAATCGTCGGTCACCAGCGCCGGATCGGCGGCTTCGATCTGTTCCAGTTCTCGATACAGCTTGTCGTACTCGGCATCGGGAATGGTCGGGCGATCGAGTACGTAATACGCATGCCCGTGCCGCGTCACGATGGCGCGCAGCCACGCCGCACGCGCCGGACGATCGGACGCATCAGGCCCGACAGGATCGACAGGATCGACCGCCGGGGTTGACTGCGGGAGCGCCTGCGACATCGATGGCGCCTAGCTAAAGAGGCGCAATGCGCGCGTCGAGCCCGCCGGAATATCAGCGGCCTGCATGTCGCCGTAGAACGTCTTGACCTGGTCGCCGATCTCCGCCAGGGCGGATTCGGACAGGGGCTGGTCGCTGTCATCCACCACCAGGCCATCGAGCCGGTGCGAGAGCGAACGGGCGCAAGCCACCATCGCACCGAAGCCGTCGCGCTCCGGCGAGACGCACGGCACGTCCAGCAGCAGCGTCAGGCGGGTGGTGCTTTCTGCCGCCAGGGTGACGTTGGTCGACAGTGAAAAAAGGTTGCCGCCATCGCCGTCCGGCATCACCAGCCGCCCATCCGGGCGCACGTCGAAACCCTGCCGCTCGAGTGCCACGAGCAAGGTGCTGATCGACCACGGCGCGGCATTTGCCTGCACATTGACGCTCAGTTGCGCATCGTACTGGCTGACGAACTGGTGCAGCGCGCGCGCCGATTGCATCACGGCCGTCATGTTGGGCACGTCCGGTTCGGCATCGAGTTCATCGGCCACCTGGCGCAGGCGCGTGACCAGCTCGGAGAATTCGATTTCATTGAGCGGGTTACTGCGGTTGGCCAATTGCACCCCGGCCAGCAAGGCCGAATACACGACACCATGCTGGATCGCTTCCCAGTTGCCGTCTTCGCGCTGGCCGACGAAATTGACCGGCTTGTTGCCGACATGGCGCAGCGACTGGATCGGGCCGATGACTTTCTCGCCGCGCAGGTTTGAGCCAAGGGCGAGCGGAACGACGCAATCGACCAGCGCATCGACCGGCAGCTCTTTCTGCGGCGCAGGCCGGGGCTGCTGATATGCAGCGTCAACCGTCGCGATCGCGTCGTCGTGCAGCACCCCGGCCGTGACCCGATGGGGCATCGGCGCAGCGCCACCGACGTCGACGTCGGCCTCCTGCTCGAAGCGCGGCTCGTTGCGGCTGGCGCTGCCGATGCCATCATCGGCGGGCGACGCAGGACTGTCATCATTGGGCGCAAAGGCCCGCTCGACGCTTTTCTTTTCCTTGTATTCCTGCCACTTGTTATAGGAAATTACCGCGACGACGATGGTGCCACCGATGGCCATCAGGCTGATCTGCAGATCGGTCATGCCCGCACCGCCTGAGCCGTTGATTGACCGCGGGTCACTGTGTTTTTCGCAGCGTTTTGTACAGCCTGGAGATTGAAATGGCTCATTGCTGCATCCAAATAAAATCGGCACGCGGCCCGTGCGGGTCGCCGATGGCCGTAAAGTCGTCGATGGCGGGAATGAAACGGTTATGCGAAGACGCACCCATGGCGGCTTCGCGGCTGCGCCGAGGGTACGTGGTCGCGCGTAAAGTTGTCAAGCTGTCATCCCCTGCAAAGCCTGTAAAAAAGTGATCCGGATCAGGCAGCCGCCACCTCGGCGGCGAAATGCGCGGCCGATTCCATGTCGACGGCAACGATGCGCGAGACGCCCTGCTCCTGCATGGTCACGCCGATCAGCTGCTGCGCCATCTCCATCGCGATCTTGTTATGCGAGATGAACAGGAACTGGGTGTGCGCCGACATCCGCTTGACCATGTTGCAGAAGCGCTCCGTATTGGCGTCGTCGAGCGGTGCATCGACCTCGTCGAGCAGGCAGAACGGCGCCGGATTGAGCCGAAACATGGAGAACACCAGCGCCGTCGCAGTCAGCGCCTTCTCGCCACCCGACAGCAGGTGGATGGTCGCATTCTTTTTTCCCGGAGGCTGGGCCATGACCTGCACACCGGAATCAAGAATCTCTTCGCCGGTCATCACCAACCGGGCATTGCCACCGCCGAACAGGATCGGGAACAGTTCGCCGAAGTGCTGGTTGACCTTGTCGAACGTGCCCTGGAGCAGATCGCGGGTTTCACGGTCGATCTTGTGGATCGCGTCCTGAAGCGTATTGATCGCCTCGGTCAGGTCGGCGGTCTGGGCGTCGAGGAAATTCTTGCGCTCCGACGCCTGCGCCAGTTCGTCCAGCGCCGCCAGGTTGACTGCGCCGAGCGCCGCGATCGCATTGGTCAGGCGCGTCACTTCGCCCTGCAGATACGCCGGACGCAAATCGGCGCCAAGCTTTTCGGCCAGTGCCGTTTCGTCTGCCTGCGCTTCGATCAGTTGCTGGGCATATTGTTCCTGGTTCAGGCGGGCCGCCTGCTCCTTTAACTGCAGCTCCATGATCCGGTCGCGCTGCGGCTGCAGACTACGTTCGGCCTGCATCCGCGCCTCGTCGTGATGGCGCAGTTTCTGGGTCAGCTGATCGAGCTCGTGGCGGGCATCGGCGAGCGCACGTTCCTGCTCGCTGCGACGCTCCAGCAGGCTCTGCAAGCCGGCCTGCGCTGCCTGGTCGTCGAGGGTCTCCAGCTCAAGGCTGCCCTGCTCCATGTTGGCAAACAGTTGCGCCGCCTGCTCCCGCGCCGTGGCGATGCCGCGCTTGAGCTCCTCGATGCGGCTGCGATGCGTTTTCTCGGCAAACGCCGCTTCCTGCGCGGCGCGCTCCAGTTCGCGCAGGCGGACCCGCGCATCGTTGAGCCGCTGTTCTTTTTCAAGATAGTCGGTCTGGCCGTTCTCATGCGCTTCCTGGAGTTCGGCCAGCGCCATGTCGAGGTCCTCGAAACGCGCCTCGGACTGGGCGCGGATTTCCTGCTGCTCGCTCTCCTGCGCCGCGATTTCATCAAGGTCGGTGTCAATCTGCACGCTGCGTTGCTCGAACCGCGCCTGCACCTCGGACAGCTTCATGACATCGAGCTGCAAGGCATGCGCGCCCTGGGTCAACGAAGCGACGCGCTGGCGCAGGTCCTGCAGGCTCTGCACCGCCTGGGTCAGCGCGCTGTCGGCCTGTACCGCGCGGCTGCGGGCATCGTCGGCGAGCATCTGCTGGGCGCGCAATTGCTTGACCAGGTTGTCGATCTCCTGCTGGCGCGCCAGCATGCCATCCTGCTCCGCGTCCGGCGCATAGAAACGCACGCTGGAGCGGGCGATCGCGTGCCCGGCGCGGGTGACGAAGCAGCCGCCCGCCGGTAATTTGTCCCGCTGGGCGAACGCGGCCGCGCTGTCGTCGGCGAGGTAGACATCGTGCAGCCAATCCTGCAGCAGCGCGCGCAAGCCCGGATCGTTCAATTGCAGCAGTCCGATCAGCGGCTTGAGTCCGTCCGGTGGCGCAGCGGCTGCACCGGCGCCGGCGGTCACCGGCGAACACAGCGCCAGCTTGGCCGGCGGCGCATCGTTGAAGAAGGCCTTGGCCCAGTCCAGGTTCGACATTTCCAGGGCGGTGGTGCGTTCGCGCAGGATCGATTCAAGCGCGGTTTCCCAGCCCGCTTCGATGTGCAGCTTTTGCCACATGCGCGGCAGGTCGGCCAGTTCGTGCTTTTCCAGCCAGGGCTGGACCTTGCCTTGCGACTGCACGCTTTCCTGCAACTGCTTCAAGGCAGACAGCCGGGCATCGAGCTGGGCGTGGGTGGTGCTTTCGGCGGCGACACGTACCTGCGCGTCGCGGCGCGCCTGTTCGAGTTGCGGCTGCCGTTCCTGCGCCGCGTCCAGCAACTGCTGCGCTTCGTCCAGGCTGGCCTGTTTTTCGTCGAGCTGCAGCTTCAGGTTGGCCAGGTGCGCATCGTCGGGCATGTGCATGCCGCTGCGTTCCTGGGTCAGCCGTTCCCGGCGCAAGGCCAGGCCCGACAGGATCGCGGCGGCGTTGCGCTGATGCGCCGATTCGAGCTCGATCTGCTGCTGCGCCTGCATGATGCCGGCGCGCGATTCGGTGGTGCGCAATTGCGCGTCGCGCCAGACTTGCTCCAGGGCTGGCAGGCGATCGTGATGCTGGGCGGCGGCTTCCTGCGCCTGCTCGACATGCATCGCCTGCTCTTCGAGCTGCGCTTCGGATTCGACGAGAGCTTCCGCATGCTGCGCGCCCTGGCGCTGCCACTGGTCGCGCTGGGCCTTGAGGGAATTGAGCTGCGATTGCAGGCGGCCGCGCGACTCGATGACGAACTTGATCTGCGCTTCCAGGCTGCCGATCTCGGAATTGGTCTGGTACAGGTGCCCCTGCGCCTGGTGCATGCGGTCGCCGGCGGCGTAATGCGACTGGCGCATCTGGTCGAGCTCGGTCTCGATGTGGCGCAAGCCGGCGGTGCGGGCTTCGAGGTCGGTCTGGGCGCGATCGATCTCGGCGAAGTAACGGACCTGCTCGACCTTGGCTTCGTTCTTGCGCAGCAGCCAGAGCAGCTTCTGCTTCTCGTCCTGGTCGGCCTGCAGCGAACGGAATTTCTGCGCGACGGCCGCCTGGCCTTGCAGCTTTTCGAGGTTGCTGTTGAGCTCACGCAGGATATCGTCGACGCGGGTGAGGTTTTCGCGGGTGTCATGCAGGCGATTCTCGGTCTCGCGGCGGCGCTCCTTGTACTTCGAGACGCCCGCGGCTTCTTCCAGGAAGATGCGCAGCTCTTCCGGACGGGCTTCGATGATCCGGCTGATCATGCCCTGGCCGATGATGGCATAGGCGCGTGGGCCCAGGCCAGTGCCGAGGAAGATATCCTGGATGTCGCGCCGCCGCACGGCCTGGTTGTTGATGTAGTACGTCGACGTGCCGTCGCGCGTGAGCGTACGCTTGACCGCGATCTCGGCGTATTGGCCCCACTGGCCGGCGGCCTTGCCGTCGGCATTGTCGAACACCAGCTCGACCGAAGAACGTCCGGCCGGCTTGCGATTGGTGGTGCCGTTGAAGATCACGTCCTGCATCGATTCACCGCGCAACTCGGATGCCTTGGATTCACCGAGCACCCAGCGTACTGCATCGATGATGTTGGACTTGCCGCAGCCGTTCGGACCGACCACACCGACCAGCTGGCCAGGAACCTGAAAGTTTGTCGGATCGACGAAGGACTTGAAGCCGGAGAGTTTGATCGAAGTAAGGCGCACGTGTTTACCGGTTGTAAGCGTAGTGATTGAATCGGAAAGGCAGGGCTGGCGCATGTGCCGAAGTGGGTGCCAATCATAACATTTCCCCGGGCATGTTCTGCCATTTGCAGGCCTGCGCAATGGCGCCGCGCAGCATCGATTTCAGGCGACCCGGCTATAATGCCGCTGCGCTGCACACCGGTCTGCATTCCGGTTTGCGGCATTGACAATGCGAGATGCGCGGCAATTTTTCGGGCCACAACCGGTCCCACAACCGGTCCGCCCGATCCGCGCCTCCGGCCATCACTTCGATCCTATCGGCACATCCACGTGAACCCACATCTCGACCAGCTGCAGCCCTATCCCTTCGAAAAACTGAAACAGCTGGTCGCTGGCGTCAAGCCGGACGCCAGCTACGCGCCCATCAGCCTTGGCATCGGCGAACCGAAGCACCCGACACCGGACTTCATCAAGGCTGCCCTCGCGGACAACCTCGGGGGCCTGGCGGTGTATCCGACCACCGCCGGCAGCGACGCACTGCGGGCAGCGATCGCGCATTGGCTGGAACGCCGCTACGCGCTGCCACCGCTCGATCCGGCGACCCAGGTGCTGCCGGTCAACGGCTCGCGCGAAGCCCTGTTCGCCCTGGCCCAGACCGTCGTCGACCCCGCCGCCAATGCGTACGTGGTTTGCCCGAATCCGCTGTATCAGATCTATGAAGGCGCAGCCTACCTGGCGGGGGCGCAGCCCTGGTTCGTCAATCCGGATGCGAACCGCAATTTCGCGCCCGATTACAGTGCGATTCCGGCCGAGGTCTGGCCCCGCGTGCAGTTGCTGTATGTCTGCTCGCCCGGCAATCCGACTGGCGCCGTGCTGTCGCTGGAGGACTGGCGCGAGCTGTTCACGTTGTCGGATCGCTATGGTTTCGTGATCGCCGCCGACGAGTGCTACTCCGAAATCTATTTCCAGGCCGAGCCGCCACTGGGCGCCCTCGAGGCGGCGCACCGCCTCGGCCGGGTCGGCTATCCGCGCCTGATCGCGTTTTCCAGCCTCTCCAAGCGCTCCAACGTGCCTGGCATGCGCTCCGGATTCGTCGCCGGCGATGCCGCGATCATGAAGAAATTCCTGCTCTACCGCACCTACCAGGGCGGCGCGATGAGTCCGTCGGTACAGCAGGCGTCGATCGCCGCCTGGGGCGACGAACAGCACGTCGTCGACAATCGGGTGAAGTACCTCGCCAAATTCAGCCAGGTCACCCCCATGCTGCAGGAGGTGATGGAGGTCGATCTGCCTGACGCCGGCTTCTATTTGTGGGCCAAAGTCGACAAACAGGTACAGATCACGGATACCGATTTCGCCCGGCGTCTGTATGCCGAATATAATGTGACGGTATTGCCTGGTAGCTACTTAGGTCGGGCATCGCCCGATGGCAGTGCCAACCCTGGCAGCAATCGCATCCGGATGGCGCTCGTCGCCGAGGTCGATGAATGCCTCGAAGCCGCGCGCCGCATCGTCGCATTCTGCAAGGCCCTGGCGCGCTGAATCCCGCGCGCGGACCATACCGGATTCCGTGACCGGCGTTGCAACTGACGGAATTCCAACTGAATTCACAGCCGAATTTGCACACTTTATTGATTGACTAAAACATGACGCAACAACTGCAACAGATCATCGACCAGGCATGGGAAAACCGCGCCGACTTTTCACCGAAATCCGCGCCGCCCGCCATCCGCGAAGCAGTCGCCCACGTACTGGCCGAACTCGACGCCGGCACACTGCGCGTTGCACAAAAACTTGACGGCACGTGGCACGTCAACCAGTGGATCAAGAAGGCGGTTCTGCTGTCGTTCCGCCTGGAAGACAACCTGCCGATGCCGGCCGGCGCCGACATGCAGTTCTACGACAAGGTGCCCACCAAGTTCGCGAACTACACGGCCGAGGATTTCGCCCGTGGCGGTTTCCGCGTGGTGCCGCCGGCAGTCGCCCGTCGCGGCAGCTTCATCGCCAAAAACGTCGTGCTGATGCCGTCCTACGTGAACATCGGCGCCTATGTCGATGAGGGCACGATGGTCGACACCTGGGCCACCGTCGGCTCCTGCGCCCAGATCGGCAAGAACGTCCATCTCTCGGGAGGCGTCGGCATCGGCGGCGTGCTCGAACCGATGCAGGCCAATCCGACCATCATCGAAGACAACTGCTTCATCGGTGCCCGTTCGGAAGTCGTGGAAGGCGTGATCGTCGAAGAAAATTCCGTGATCTCGATGGGCGTCTACATCGGCCAGTCGACCAAGATCTACGACCGTGCAACCGGTGAAGTGACCTATGGCCGCATCCCGTCCGGCTCGGTCGTCGTGTCCGGCAACCTGCCTTCGGCCGATGGAAAATACAGCCTGTACTGCGCCGTGATCGTCAAGCGAGTCGATGCGCAGACCCGCTCCAAGACCGCCATCAACGAACTGCTGCGGGAAGCCTGAGCCGGCGCCAATTTGCCACATCGACCGTCTCGTCTTGATTTGATTTGATTTGAACCGGGGATACCAATGTCAATCGATCGTCTGTTCTTGCTGATGAAGGAAAAAGCGGCGTCGGACCTGTTCTTCGCCGTCAATTCGCCTATCCAGATCAAGATCAATGGCATCCTGTATCCGATCAACCAGCAGAAACTCGACCAGGCGATGATCCTGAACCTGCTGGCCGAAGCCGTGCCGGCAACGCGGATGCAGGAACTGGATCACGACAACGAACTCAACATCGGCATCCCGGTGACCGGCGTCGGCAGCTTCCGTCTTTCGGCGTTTCGCCAGCGCGGCAGCATTTCGGCCGTGCTGCGTTACATTCCGACGCACATCCCGCCACTCAAGGAAAGCAACCTGCCGCCGCTTCTGGCCGAACTGATCATGGAAAAGCGCGGGCTGTTACTCGTCGTCGGCGCCACCGGATCGGGCAAATCGACCACGATCGCCTCGATGCTCGACTACCGCAATGAGCTCAAGACCGGCCACATCCTGACGCTGGAAGACCCGATCGAATTTCTGTTCAAGAACAAGAAATCCATCGTCAACCAGCGCGAGATCGGCACCGATTCGGCCTCGCTTGCCATTGCCCTGAAAAATGCATTGCGCCAGGCGCCGGACTGCATCCTGATCGGCGAAATCCGCGACAAGGAAACCATGTCCGCAGCGCTGGCCTATGCGCAGTCGGGTCACCTGGTCGTGGCCACGCTGCATGCCAACAACAGCTATCAGGCGCTGAACCGGATCATCAATTTCTTCCCGCTCGAGAACCGCGTTGCGCTGCTGCCTGATCTGGCAGCCACGCTGCGTGCGATTATTTCGCAACGCTTGATTCCGGCAATCGATGGCGGCCGTCGCGCGGCGGTCGAGGTCCTGCTCAATACCCGGCATATCGCCGAGCTGATCGAAAAAGGCGAGCTTGGCCAGATCAAGGAAGCGATCGAGAAAAGCATGGCGCCAGGTTGCCAGACCTTCGAGCAGGCATTGCTGCAAATGATTTCGGCCAGCCTGATCACCAAGGAAGAGGCGATGGTGCATGCGGATTCGGCGACCAACCTGTTCTGGCTGCTGAACAACAAGGCAGAAAAGCCGCCCGAGCAGGATTCGGCATCGAAATCTGCAGTGCCCAATGAAGAGGGTGCGACCTTCACCGAATTCACCTTCAATGTCTGAGGCGGGACCGCCCACCCTGTACGGAATACCGAACTGCGACCAGGTCAGGAAAGCGCGGGCCTGGTTCGATGCCAACGGGGTAACTTGTCAGTTCCACGACTTCAAGAAGGCCGGTCTGTCCGCGGCCCTGGTGACCCGCTGGATAGACGCACTCGACTGGGAAACCCTGGTCAACCGCAAGGGCACCACCTGGCGCGCGCTGCCCGACGCCCGCAAGGCAGCGATCGTCGACGCCGCGACGGCCACCGCCCTGATGCTGGAGATGCCATCGATCGTCAAGCGCCCGGTGCTGCAAGCCGGCGACACGATCATGGTCGGCTTCGACGCCACCAGGTATCAATCGCTGTTTTAACGTTGTTTTATTTTTTTGCCGACTACGCAGACACCTGCCTGAAATGCATACCATGAGCAAAACCCTGGCCCTGGCCGAAGAATTGATTACGCTGTCCTCGGTCACACCTGACGACAATGGCTGCCAGGCGCGCCTCACTGCATTGCTGACGCCGCTTGGCTTCGCATGCGAGGCGATCGTCTCCGGCAACGTGACCAACCTGTGGGCCCGGCGCGGCACGGCGCAGCCGCTGATGGTCTTCGCCGGCCATACCGACGTGGTGCCGACCGGCCCGCTCGAACAGTGGCATTCCGACCCGTTCATACCCAGCATTCGCGACGGCCAGCTTTACGGCCGCGGCGCGGCCGACATGAAGACCTCGATCGCCGCGATGGTGGTCGCCGTCGAGGAGTTCGTCGCCCGGCATCCGGATCATCCGGGTTCGATCGGCTTCCTGATCACCAGCGATGAAGAAGGTCCGGCCACCGACGGCACGGTCGTGGTCTGCAATCTGCTGAAGGCACGCGGCGTGCAGCTCGACTACTGCCTGGTGGGCGAGCCGACCTCCACCGACCAGTTGGGCGACACCATCAAGAACGGCCGTCGCGGCAGCATGTCCGGCAAACTGCGGGTCAAGGGCATCCAGGGGCACATCGCCTACCCGCAACTGGCGCGCAATCCGATCCACCAGGTGGCGCCTGCACTGGCGGCATTGGCACAGGAACGCTGGGACGAGGGCAATGAATATTATCTGCCGACCGCATGGCAGGTCTCCAACATCCACGGCGGCACCGGCGCATCGAACGTGATTCCCGGCGAAGTCGTGATCGACTTTAACTTCCGCTTCTCCACCGCCAGCACGGTCGAGGGCTTGCAGCAACGGGTACGGAACCTACTCGACGCCCACGGCCTGGAATACGACTTGAAATGGACCGTCAGCGGCATGCCTTTTCTGACGCCACGCGGGACCTTGAGCGACGCCCTGACTGCCGCGATCCGTGCCGAAACCGATGTCGCAGCCGAACTGTCGACCACCGGCGGTACTTCGGACGGCCGCTTCATTGCGCAGATCTGTCCGCAAGTGGTCGAATTCGGTCCGCTCAACGGCAGCATCCACAAGATCGACGAGCATGTCGAGGTCGCCAGCATCGACCCCTTGAAGAACATTTACCGGCGCACGCTGGAGAACCTGCTGCTGTGACCTGAGCGGCGGTTCGCCAACGCGGGCCGCATGCCTCATACTCTCGACCTTCCCCTGATTTTTAGCCTGCCGCACAGTCACACGCTGCGGCGACACCTGATCGACCTGTCATGACACCTTCCGATTTTTCCACGGTCCGCGACCTGCTGCGGTATGCCGTTTCCCGATTCAATCGTGCCGGCCTGTTCTTCGGCCATGGCAGCAGCGATGCGCTCGACGAAGCGGCCTATCTGATCCTGCATACGTTGCACCTGCCACTCGACAAACTCGATCCGTTCATGGATGCGCGTTTGCTGCCGGACGAAATTGCCGCCGTCGTCGATGTGATCGCCCGCCGCAGCGACGACCGGGTACCGGCCGCCTACATCACGAAAGAGGCGTGGCTGGGCAGCTACCGCTTTTTCGTCGATGAGCGCGTGCTGGTGCCGCGATCGTTCATCGCCGAACTGATTCCGCAACAGTTCGCACCGTGGGTAGCCGATCCATTCGCCGTCGGCGACATCCTGGAACTGTGTACCGGTTCCGGCTGCCTGTCGATCATGATGGCCGACGCCTTCCCGCGCGCCCAGGTCGACGCGGTCGACATCTCCACCGAAGCGCTCGAAGTCGCGCATCGCAACGTCGACGATTACGCGCTGACCGGCCGCATCAGCCTGATCGCCTCGGACCTGTACGAACATGCCGGCGATCGTCGCTACGACATGATCATCGCCAACCCGCCGTACGTGAATGCCGATTCGATGACCCACCTGCCGGCCGAATACGGTCATGAGCCGCAGATCGCCCTGGCCGGCGGTACCGACGGCATGGACCTGGTGCGCAGGATCGTCGACGGTGCAGCGACGCGGCTGACGCCGGGCGGCATCCTGATGGTCGAGATCGGCAACGAGCGTGAACATTGCGAAGCGGCCTTCCCGACGCTCGAGATGACCTGGCTGACCACCAGCGCTGGCGACGACACGGTATTTCTCACGACTGCCGAACAATTGACCGCCTACACCCAACAAGCAAAGCAAGCATGATACGTTTTCAGCAAGTCACCCTCGCCCGCGGCATCAAGCCGCTGCTCGACAATGTCGATGTCACCCTCAACCCGGGCGACAAGATCGGCCTGATCGGTGCAAACGGCGCCGGCAAGTCGAGTCTCTTCGGCCTGCTGCGCGGCGAACTGCATGCCGATCTCGGCAGCATCGACTTTCCCAGCAAATGGCGCATGGCCTACGTGGCACAGGAAACCCCAGCGCTTGACCGACCCGCGCTGGAATACGCGATCGACGGCGATGTCACTCTGCGCCTGCTCGAAGATGAACTGGCTTTTCTCGAAAGCGAACCGGAAACCAGCGCCAACGGCATCCTGATCGGCGAGCTCTACAGCGCGCTGGCCGACGCCGATGCCTACACCGTGCGCTCGCGCGGCGAGCAACTTTTGACCGGTCTCGGCTTTACGCTCGACCAAATGCAGCAGCCGGTGGCGAGTTTTTCCGGCGGCTGGCGCATGCGCCTGAACCTGGCCCAGGCGCTGATGTGTCCATCCGATCTGCTGCTGCTGGACGAGCCGACCAACCACCTGGACCTCGATGCCATCATCTGGCTCGAGGACTGGTTGAAGCGTTACGCGGGAACGCTGATCATCATTTCCCATGACCGCGACTTCCTCGACGGTGTGGTCAACGTGATCGTCCATATCGACGAACGCAAGCTCAAGCGCTACAGCGGCAATTACTCGTCGTTCGAACGGCAGCGCGCCGCCCAGATGATCCTGGCGCAGGGTGCGCTGGAGAAGCAGACCCGGCAGCGGGCGCACCTGGAATCGTTCATCAGCCGCTTCAAGGCACAGGCCAGCAAGGCGCGCCAGGCCCAGAGCCGGATGAAGGCGCTGGCGAAAATGGAAGAGTTAGCGCCGCTGCGCGCGGCGGCGGAATTTTCGTTCGAATTCCGCGAGCCAGCAAATGCGCCAAATCCGTTACTGGTGATGGAAGACGTCAATGCCGGCTACCGGATCGAAGACAACGACAGTCACAAGGTCACCGAAAAGACGATCGTCTCCGGTATCAATTTTTCGCTCCAGATCGGCCAGCGTATCGGCCTGCTGGGCGTCAACGGCGCCGGCAAATCCACCTTGATCAAGACCATTGCCGGCGAGCTGGCGCCGTTGTCGGGCGACAGCCAGTTCGGCAAGGGCCTGGCGATCGGCTATTTTGCGCAGCATCAGGTCGAAATGCTGCGCCACGAAGAATCGCCGCTCTGGCATCTCGGACACATCGCGCCGACCGTGCGCGAGCAGGGGCTGCGCAACTTCCTGGGCAGCTTCAACTTCAACGGCGCCATGGTGACCAGCAAGATCGCCCCATTTTCCGGCGGCGAGAAGGCCCGGCTGGCGCTGGCGCTGATCGTCTGGCAGCGCCCCAACCTGCTGCTGCTGGACGAGCCGACCAACCATCTGGACCTCGAAACCCGCGAAGCGTTGACCATGGCATTGGCGCAGTTTGAAGGCACACTGGTGGTGGTATCACATGATCGTCACCTGCTGCGCGCCACCACGGACCAGTTCATCATCGTGGCCGACGGCAAGCTGCAGCCCTTCGATGGCGACCTCGACGATTATCGCGACTGGCTGTTCAAGACCAAGCTCGCCAGCAAGACCAATGCTACCGGTGCGGCCGCAGCGGCGTTGCCACCGGTGAGCGCAAAATCCGCCAGTACGGTGGCGCCTGCACCGACGATGTCGAATGCCGACAAGCGCGACCAGAAACGCAGCGATGCCGAAGACCGGCAAAAACTGGCCGCGAAGAAGAAGCCGATCGAAGCCAAGATCAAGAAGCTGGAAGAGCAGATCGCCAAGCGCAACGCACAGAAGGCGGCCGTCGATGCCCGCCTGGCCGATCCGCTGATGTACGATCAGGCGAACAAGAAGGAACTCAAGATGCTGCTGACAGACCAGGCCTTTTATGCCAAGGAAGCCACGCAGATGGAATCCGAATGGCTGGAGCTGCAGGAAGCGCTCGAGCAGGCGACGGTCTGAGTTGACGGCACCGCGCATCTTGTTTTCCGGCTGGCGCGCCGCGCAGGGGATGTACTCATGGCAATGCAGTCGCTGAAGACACTCACCATCGTCGGGCCCGGCCGTCTCGGCAGCGCGATCGGCCGCGTCCTGCACCGGTCTGGCGCTGTCACCCTGCTCGACATCGTCGGACGCGATCCGGCGCGTACCGCCGATGCCGCGCGATTCATGGGCGGGGGTGTAGCTTCGACTGGCGAAGTACCTTTGCGAGCCGCCGACATCTACCTGCTGGCCGTACCCGACGACGCGATCGAAGATTACGGCCAGACGCTCGCTGCCGGAAACGATCTGACCGGCGCCACCGTTTTCCACTGCAGCGGTGCGCTCGGCTCGGATCGGTTGGCTGCCGCACGCGATGCCGGCGCAGCCGTGGCAAGCGTGCATCCGGTCCGCAGCTTTGCCGATCCTGCGCAGGTGGCAGCCACATTCGCCGGCACCTGCTGCGGCGTCGAAGGCGATGCGGATGCGCTCGAGGTGCTAGTGCCAATCTTCGAATCCATCGGCGCCCGCATGGTGACGATCGATGCGGCCCACAAGACGCTTTATCACGCTGCCGCCGTGTTTGCCTCGAACTACGTGGTCACGCTGATCGACGTGGCGGTGCAGGTGTACGGCAAAGCCGGGGTGCCGCCGGAAATTGCGCTTGAAATGATCGGACCGCTGTTGCAGGAGAGCGCCCGCACTGCATTACGCCTGGGCCCGGCAGCCGCCTTGACCGGACCGATCGCGCGTGGCGACGTCGCCACGGTTGCGCGACAGCAGGCGGCACTGGCCGCATGGAACCCGGCGCATGCCACCCTTTATGCAGAATTCGCCCAAGCGACGGCACGGCTTGCCGCAACCCGAGCGCCATGAGTAGCGCGCTGCATTCCCGCATCTGCCGACGCGCCGACATGCCATGAACGCGCCGGAATCCAGTTTCACGATCGACGAGAACGATGTCGAGCTAACGGCAATCCGCGCCCAAGGTCCGGGTGGCCAGAACGTCAACAAGGTGTCGAGCGCGATTCACCTGCGCTTCGACATCCGTGCCTCATCCTTGCCGGATCCGATCAAAGAGAGACTGCTGGCACGAAACGACCAGCGGATCACGGCAGAGGGCGTTCTCGTGCTCAAGGCGCAGCAGGCCCGCAGCCAGGAAAAAAATCGGGAAGATGCATTGCGTCGCCTGCATGAGATCGTGGCGAGTGTGGCGGTGATACCGACACCGCGCAGGCCGACCAAGCCGACGTACGGGTCGCAACGAAAGCGGCTCGAGACAAAAGCCACGCGTTCGCTGGTCAAGGCAATGCGCGGAAAGGTCAGCGAGTAGCGCGCCGGAATTCAGCGATTGGGGAGGTAGATCTCGTGACTTGCCTGATCAATCTGCCGACGCAACGCGCGACGCTCTTCAGGCGACATGCGATTCCCGCGGCGCCCGCCGTCCTGCTGCGGCTGGTATTGCGGCTGCGATTGAGGCTGCGGGTACGGAGACTGCATGCGCGGATCGATCTGCGGTTGCATCTCCTGCACTGCCCGCACATCGCGCTGGCGTTCCTGTCGCGCTGCCTGACGCTGCTCGCGCGCCTCGCGGTGATCGCCGTAGCGCTCACCACGATCGCCGTCGCCCGCCATGACCGCGCTGCAGCCTGTTGCCAGCATTAGCGCTATCATCGTCTGTACAACTGAACGCTTACACATTTTTGACTTTCGTGAGGCGCATGTCATTGTGCCAGAGCGGCACCCATGACATATTCGATGACGAAGTGTAGGCGGCTTCGTCGAACGCCTGAACGAGTTTGAGGTAAAGTTTGTAACACTTTGTAATGCTCCAAAGGAACACTATTTTGACATCATATTCGAAGTTACCATAGCGTCATGACCACACCCAGCCTGACCTCCCCCGCCGCCGCGCCCGGCTCGACGAATCATCAATCGAAAATTCTCGTGGTCGACGACGACGTGCGGTTGCGAGATCTGTTGCGCCGCTACCTGACCGAGCAAGGCTTCAATGTCGTCACGGCCGAAAGCGCGCAGGCGATGAACAAGCTCTGGATTCGCGAGCGCTATGACCTGCTGGTCCTGGACCTGATGCTGCCGGGTGAGGATGGCCTGTCGATCTGCCGCCGCCTGCGCGGTGCAGGCGACATGACGCCGATCATCATGCTGACGGCCAAAGGCGAGGACGTCGATCGCATTGTCGGTCTCGAAATGGGCGCCGACGACTACCTGCCGAAACCGTTCAATCCACGCGAACTGGTGGCGCGAATCGGCGCGGTGTTGCGTCGCATCGGTCCGGACGAACTGCCGGGCGCGCCATCGGAAACACCGCAGTCATTTGTCTTTGGTGACTTCATACTCGATCTCGGTACCCGCACGTTGAAGAAGAACGGCGAATCGGTGCCGCTGACGACCGGCGAATTTTCGGTGTTGAAGGTCTTTGCCCGTCACGCCCGCCAGCCGCTGTCGCGTGAGAAGCTGATGGAGCTTGCGCGCGGTCGGGAATATGAGGTGTTCGACCGCAGCCTCGACGTCCAGATCTCCCGACTTCGCAAGCTGCTCGAGCCCGATCCTTCCAATCCTCTCTATATCCAGACCGTGTGGGGTCTGGGCTACGTGTTCATCCCCGAGGGTCAGCCGCGCTAGGGCAATGCCGTGAGCAGCGCGCCCCACGCCGATACGACTCTGCCGGAAGTGCCTGATGCGCAAGCTGTTCGGCGTCGACATGCGTCGAAATCCCGTTTCGCCTGGGCCCGCAGCGGCCTGTTCTGGCGCACGTTTTTCCTGATCGCGGTGATGATATCGGCAAGCATGGGCGCCTGGGTGGCCAGCTACCGCTTCATCGAACGCACCCCCCGCGCCAACCAGATCGCGGCGCAGGTCATCTCGATGGTGACGATTACCCGCGCCGCACTCGCGCATTCCGCACCAGACCTGCGGCGCGAACTCCTGTTCGACCTTGCCAGCAACGAAGGCATCCGCATCTATCCGTTGGAAGATGACGATCGCGTCGAGCCGCCGCCCGAGACAAGCCTGATGCCGATCGTGCGCGAAACCGTCCGCGAAAAACTGGGCGCAGCCACCCGCTTTGCCGGCACCGTCAACGATGCGCCGGGCTTCTGGGTCAGCTTCAAGATCGACGACGATGACTACTGGTTGCGGTTGGACCGCGAACGTGTCGCCGGTACCTCGGGGCTGCAGTGGGTCGGCTGGGCCGCGATCACGTTGTTCATTTCCCTGATTGGCGCAGCCTTTATTTCACGCTTGATCAATTTGCCCCTGGCCCGGCTGACGGCGGTGGCGCGCGCCATCGCCAAGGGCGGTCAGCCCGATCCGCTGCCGGAAGCGGGGCCGACCGAAATCCGCGAAGCCAACCGCAGCTTCAACCAGATGGTGGATGACCTGAACCGCATCGAATCGGATCGGGCGGTGGTGCTGGCGGGGATTTCGCACGACCTGCGCACGCCGCTGGCGCGCATGCAGCTCGAAGTGGAGATGGCCGGCTTCGACGCCGCAGCGCGCGAAGGCATGCAGTCCGACCTCCGGCAGATGGATGCGATCATCGGCCAGTTCCTCGATTACGCGCGGCCCACCGACAGCACCACCTTCCTGCCGGTCGACCTGTCGGAACTGCTGCGCGACGTCGCCAACGATGCGACCCGGATCACGGACGCAACCGTCACCACCATGATTGCCGATGGCGTCGTCATCATGGGCAATGCCGTCGATCTGAAGCGTGTCTTCAACAACCTGGTGGAAAATTCACGCCGCTATGGCAGTCCGGCGTCGAGCGAAGTTCTGGAAATCGAGATCGCCTGTGATATCCGGCAGGGTCGCGCCTCCGTCGAATTCTGCGACCACGGCGACGGCGTGCCGGATGCCGATCTCGACCGCCTGCTGCGTCCCTTCACGCGTCTCGATACCGCGCGTGGACAGGCTAATGGTTCCGGCCTCGGACTGGCGATCGTGGAGCGGGTCGTCAAGCGTCATTTCGGTACCCTGCGCATCAGCAACCGGCAGCCACACGGCTTCCAGGTGACGATGTCATTCCCGCTGGTTACGACGCGGCGATAGGCGCGGCGACAAGCAGTACCACGGCTTCGGCCGCAATCCCTTCTTCCCGACCCAGGAAACCGAGCCGCTCGTTGGTCTTCGCCTTGACGTTTACCTGGCCCGGGTCGATGCCGAGATCGGTGGCGATGTGACGCACCATCTGGCCGATATGCGGCGCCATCTTCGGCGCTTGGGCAATGATCGTCGCATCGATATTGCCGACCCGGTAGCCGGCGACGGCCACTTTCTGCATCGCTGCCCGCAGCAAGACGCGCGAATCGGCGCCCGCAAATGCTGCATCGGTGTCGGAAAAGTGCCGGCCGATGTCGCCCAGCGCCGCGGCGCCGAACAGCGCATCGGTAATCGCATGCAGCAGGACGTCGGCATCCGAATGTCCGAGCAGCCCGGTCGGATGCTCGATCGTCACGCCGCCGATGATCAGCTTGCGGCCTGCAACCAGCGCATGGCAGTCATAGCCCTGGCCGATACGGAATGGGAGCTTGTCGCTCATGTGTCCTGCTCCGGTTGGTGGTCATTGCTTACGGCAGCGTTGAGATAGAGTCCCGCCAGCACGAGGTCGGCCGGTAATGTGATCTTGAGGTTACGCGGGTCGCCGGGCACCAGCTTCGGCTGCAGGCCGAGCGCCTCGATCGCGCTGGCTTCATCAGTGAACGCGGCGTCCTGCGCCAGCGCCCGGCGCAACAGGCTGTAACGAAACATCTGTGGTGTCTGAGCCGCCCACAATCCATCACGTGCGACGGTACCGCAACTGCGACCATCGGCACCGGCGCGCTTGATGGTATCGGCCAGCGGTAGCGCCAGCAGGCCGCCCACCGGATCGTCGCGCAACGCCGCGATCATCGCCTCCAGCATCGCCACAGTGAGCCCGGGCCGCGCCGCATCATGCACCAGCACCCAGTCATCGTCATTGATCCGTCCATGCATCGCATCGAGGCCGTTGCGCACCGTATCCCGACGGGTGGCGCCGCCGCAGTCGACGGTCGTGATGGCTGGCCCGAGAGCGGGAGCCGCTGCCACCAGCCCGGCGATGTGTGCATCGCCAGCGCCGACCACCACCCAGGTATGCGCGATTGCCGGCGTTGCAGCAACTATGTCCAGCACGTGCCGCAGCACTGGTTTGCCGGCGAGGTTCAGGTATTGCTTTGGCTGGCCGGCACCCATGCGGGCACCGATTCCTGCAGCGGGAATCAGGCAATGAAAAGCGGTCATGAGAATCGGGAAGTAAAGAAAACGGCGGGTTGCATAAGTTGCAGGCCGCGGCTGGCCAGTCAGGTTGGCGCGGCGTGGCTGCAGGCTCTAAAGGCATTGCGCCCGAACGGCGGATGCGAGCCGGGCCACATGCTTGCCCGGACACCTTGGTTTATAATCGCATCTTACTTTTTCAGTGTCAATCGAGCAATCCGCATGGCGGCGATGCCCGGCCTGTCCGCCGCGGCGAGGTTGCCAGTGCGCTTCCACAACGCGGATCGATTGTGCAGTCTGCATTCAAACCGCCCTCCTCATGACAGGTCAACTGTCGGTACCTGATGTCATTCGACTTAGAAAAATCGCTTCCCAAAGCCGGCGTGCGCTTCGCTCTGCCGGCAGTGCACGGCTCGGCCGACGCATTCGCGCTGGCGCAAGCCGCGCTCGCCCTGAAATCGCAGAACCGCATGCTGGCGATCGTAGTCGCCAACGCCAGCGACGCGCAACGGCTGCTGTCGGAGATTCCGTGGTTCGGCAATGCCGGCAGCGGCGAGAACGTGCTGCGCTGCCACCTCCTGCCGGACTGGGAGACGTTGCCCTACGACGCCTTCTCGCCGCACCAGGACCTGGTATCGGAACGGCTGGCGACACTCTATGAAGTGCAAAACGGCCAATGCGACGTGCTGCTTGTGCCCGCCACCACCGCGCTGGTACGCATGGCGCCGCCGTCCTTCCTGGCGGCCTATACATTCTTTTTCAAGCAGGGCGAAACGCTCGACGAAACCCGCCTGCGCACGCAACTGACGCTGGCCGGCTACACGCACGTGGCGCAGGTGATGTCGCCCGGCGAATACTCGGTGCGCGGCGGCCTGATCGACCTGTTCCCGATGGGCTCGGCCCTGCCCTACCGGATCGACCTGTTCGGCGACACCATCGAGACGATTCGCACCTTCGATGCCGACACCCAGCGCTCGCTCTATCCGGTGCGGGAAGTGCGGATGCTGCCGGGCCGCGAATTTCCGATGGACGAGACCGCCCGAAACGCCTTTCGCAGCCGCTGGCGCGAAGTGTTCGAAGGCGATCCCTCGCGTTCCGCCATCTACAAGGATATCGGTCACGGCATCGCCTCGGCCGGCATCGAATACTACATGCCGCTATTTTTCGAAGAGACGGCAACGCTGTTTCGTTACCTGCCTGCGGACGTCACATTCGCGCTGGTCGGCGACATCGACGCGGCGATCAAGCGCTTCTGGAGCGATACGAATTCACGCTTCAAGTTCCTGAAGGCCGATCGCGAGCGGCCGCTGCTGGCACCGGAAAAGTTGTTCCTCTCTGACGAAGACTTCTTCACCCTCGCCAAGCCTTACGGACGTTGGATCGTGCAGCATGACGATGGCGCATCCGAGCTGTCTGCGCCCTTGCCGAACATCGCCGTCAACCGCCGCATCGACGACCCGCTGGCGGCCTTCCGCGCGTACCTCGTGGCGAGCGAGAAGATCGGACGGCGCGTCATGATCTGCGCAGAATCCAATGGCCGGCGCGAGACCCTGCAGCAGTACTTCAACGAATATGCCCTGGCGCCGGAAGGCTGCGAAAGCTTCGCCGACTTCCGCACGGCTTCTGCGCCGCTGATGCTGGGCGTGGCGCCACTGCACGACGGCTTTGCGCTGCCGGCGTCGCTGGGCAACCTCGCCTTCATCACCGAAACCGAACTGTACGCAGGCTCTGGCCGCCGTGTCGGCAAGAAGAAGCAGGAAGCGGTGACGCAGGTCGAGTTCATGGTGCGCGACCTCTCGGAGCTGAAGATCGGTGATCCGGTGGTGCACGTCAACCACGGTATCGGCCGCTACATGGGACTGACCAGCATGGATCTCGGCGAAGGCGAGACCGAGTTCCTGCACCTTGAGTATGCGAAGGACACCAAGCTGTATGTGCCGGTGTCGCAGTTGCATGTCATTTCGCGCTACTCCGGCGCCTCGCCGGAAGATGCGCCGTTGCATGCGCTCGGCTCCGGCCAGTGGGACAAGGCCAAGCGCCGCGCCGCGCAGCAGGTGCGCGATACCGCCGCCGAATTGCTGAACCTGTATGCCCGCCGCGCCCTGCGCGAAGGCCACAGCTTCGAATATTCCGCGCATGACTACGACGCCTTCGCGGAGAGCTTCGGTTTCGAAGAAACCCCGGACCAGGCAGCCGCGATCACTGCCGTCATCAAGGACATGACCAGTGGCAAACCGATGGACCGCCTGATCTGCGGTGATGTCGGCTTCGGCAAGACCGAGGTCGCCCTGCGCGCCGCCTTTGTCGCCGTCCTCGGTGGCAAGCAGGTAGCGATCCTGGCGCCGACCACGCTGCTGGCGGAGCAGCATGCGCAGACCTTCGCCGACCGCTTCGCCGACTGGCCGGTCAAGATCGCCGAGCTGTCGCGCTTCCGTACCGGCAAGGAGATCACGCAGGCGATCAAGGGCATGGCCGACGGCACGCTCGACATCGTCATCGGCACCCACAAGCTGCTGTCGGCCGACGTCAAGTTCACCCGCCTGGGACTGGTGATCATCGACGAGGAACACCGCTTTGGCGTGCGCCAGAAGGAAGCTCTCAAGGCGTTGCGCGCCGAAGTCGACGTGCTGACGCTGACGGCGACGCCAATCCCCCGCACGCTCGGCATGGCGCTGGAGGGTCTGCGCGATTTTTCGATCATCGCAACCGCGCCGCAAAAGCGCCTGGCGATCAAGACCTTCGTGCGCAGCGAGGGCGAATCGATCATCCGCGAAGCCTGCCTGCGCGAATTGAAGCGCGGCGGCCAGGTCTACTTCCTGCACAATGAGGTCGAGACCATCGAGAACCGCAGGGCGATGCTCGAAGCGATCCTGCCCGAAGCGCGCATCGCCGTCGCGCATGGTCAGATGCACGAGCGCGACCTGGAAAAGGTGATGCGCGATTTCGTCGCCCAGCGCTTCAATATCCTGCTGTGCACGACCATCATCGAAACCGGCATCGACGTGCCGACCGCAAACACGATCATCATGCATCGGGCTGACAAATTTGGCCTCGCGCAGTTGCACCAGCTGCGCGGGCGCGTCGGCCGCTCGCATCACCAGGCCTATGCTTACCTGCTGGTGCACGACGTGCACGGACTGACCAAGCTGGCGCAGCGCCGGCTGGAAGCGATCCAGCAGATGGAAGAACTGGGCAGCGGCTTTTACCTGGCGATGCATGATCTGGAGATTCGCGGCGCCGGTGAGGTCCTCGGCGACAACCAGTCGGGCGAGATGCACGAGATCGGCTTCCAGCTCTATTCCGACATGCTGAACGAAGCCGTGCGCTGTCTGAAGAACGGCAAGGAGCCGGACCTGGCCGCGCCGCTGTCGACCACGACCGAGATCAACCTGCACGTGCCGGCGCTGCTGCCTTCCGAATACTGCGGCGATGTGCACGAGCGCCTGTCGCTCTACAAGCGGCTTGCCAACTGCACCCGCAACGACGCCATCGACGACTTGCAGGAAGAGCTGATCGACCGCTTCGGCAAATTGCCCGACCCGGCCAAGGCGCTGATCGAAACCCACCGTTTGCGCGTGGCGGCGAAGCCAGTCGGCATCATCAAGATCGATGCGCACGGCGAATCGGCATTGCTGCAGTTCGAGCCGAATCCACCGATCGACGCCATGCGCATCATCGAACTGATCCAGAAGAACCGTCACATCAAGCTCAACGGCCAGGACAAGCTGCGCATCACGATCCCCATGCCCGATCTGACTTCCCGTGTGACGCAGGTAAAAAACACGATCAGGGCCCTGGTGACCGGCTAAACCTCATTGTTTACGTTCATGAAACTGATCCTGCAGGCTGCCCCGGGCAGCAATCCCAACCATTCCACGATCGGCGCCGTCAACGCCATCGCCGCGCTGGCCGGTGCGCCAGCGCCAGAGCCCACGCAACCGGGTTCGCATGTGTGGCGTTGCGACGCGGCGCTCAGCACCGAGCCGATTCGTCAGGCGGTCGCCGCCGCTGCTTTCAACGCCGGGATCGACGCTACTTTCGTGCAGTCTGGCATGCGCCTTGCCGATTTCAAATTGCTGGTGATGGACATGGATTCGACGCTCATCACGATCGAATGCATCGATGAAATTGCCGACATGCAGGGATTGAAGCCGCAGGTCGCTGCCATCACGGAAGCGGCGATGCGCGGCGAACTGGTGTTTCGCGACAGCCTGATCCAGCGCGTCGCGCTGCTCGAGGGACTGGATGCCGGCGCGCTGCAGCGGGTGGTCGACGAGCGCCTGCAACTGTCGCCTGGGGCGGAACACATGCTGGCGGCGATCAAGGCGGCGGGGTTGAAGACGCTGCTGGTCTCTGGCGGCTTCACGTTTTTTACGGAACGGATGCAGGCGCGGCTGGGTCTGGATTACACGCGGTCCAACACGCTGGAAATCGTCGATGGCAAGCTCACTGGCCGTGTGCTGGGTGAAATCGTCGATGCATCGGCCAAGCGCCGTACCGTCGAATCGACTTGCGCCCTGCTCGGGGCATCGCCCTCACAGGCAATCGTCATGGGCGATGGCGCGAACGACCTCGAGATGATGTCAATTGCCGGCATGTCGGTCGCTTTCCGGGCAAAACCGGTGGTGCGGCAGAAAGCGGACGTGGCCTTGAATTTTGTGGGACTTGACGGCATATTGGCATTGTTCGAATAGCAGCCCCGTTCGTCGAAGCACCCTGGGAGGATTCAAAATGGATGGTGTACTCGTACTGGACAGCAAGCTTGAAACCGAAAAAAGCACGGCATGGTGGCTCTATGTCGCACACGGGCTGAGTTTTATCTTCACCCTGACCACGCTATCGTGGATTCCGCTGATCGTCAATTTCGTCAAGCGGCCGGATACGGCAGGCACGTTCGTCCACAGCCACCATACGTGGCAGATCCGGTCCTTTGTCTGGTTCTGGATCTGGATGCTGGTGGCCGGCGTGCTGTGGTTCACCGTGATCGGCATTCCGTTTGCCATCGTGATCGGTAGCGTCGCATGGCTGTGGAAAGCCTACCGGCTGATCCGTGGGATCGTCGACCTTGGAGCAAACCGCGCAATGCCGGTCTGATCCGCAGCAGGCAGTGCCATGCCGGGCAGACTGCAGCAAGCGGCCTGCCGGGCTCTTGATCCTGGTGCTCCAGCACGGTTTGCCACCCCCCTCATGATTGCGGGTCTTCAGCCCAGCTTCTGAAGTGCCTTCTCGATATCGGCGATCAGGTCGGCCGGCTCTTCCAGGCCGATATTGAAGCGCACCAGCTGCCCGCTGCCCTGCCAGTCGGCCCGCATGCCGTGCACCCGGTACGGCACGCACAAGCTGTTGGCGCCACCCCAGCTGAAACCGATCTTGAACAGTTCCAGTCGATCGACGAAACGATCGGTCTGCGCCTCGGTGTAGCGTTCGTCGAAAATCACGGAAAACAGTCCGCCTGCACCGGTAAAATCGCGCTTCCAGATCGCATGCCCTGGACAATCCTCGAACGCCGGATGCAACACCCGCGCGATTTCAGGACGGGCCTTGAGCCAGGCGGCGACGTTGCGAGCGCCGGCGTCATGCGCATCGAAGCGCAGCTTCATGGTCGGCAGTCCGCGCATCACCAGGAAGGCATCGTCCATGCCGACCCCGAAACCCAGCCGCATGTGGGCCTGGTCCAGTTTCTGGCGCAGTGCGTCGTCACGCGTGATCACCGCCCCCATCAGGACATCCGATCCGCCAGACTGGTATTTCGTGAGCGCGTGCATGACGAAGTCCACACCATGCGCGAAGGCATCGAACGCAATGCCGGCCGACCAGGTGTTGTCGATGGCAACCAGCGCGCCATATGCATGGGCGACGGTGCAGATGGCCGGGATGTCCGGCACTTCCATCGTCACGGAGCCCGGCGCTTCGGTCCAGATCAGGCGGGTATCTGGTTGCATCAGGGCGGCGATCCCAGCGCCGATGGTCGGGTCGTAATAGCGCACCGTGATGCCGAAATCGTGCTGCAGCCAAGTGCCGAGTTCGCGGTTCGGGTTGTAGACATTGTCCGGCAGGAGCACGTCGTCGCCGCTTTTCAGCACCGCAAAATCGACCAGTGCAATCGCCGCCAGGCCGCTCGGCGCCAGCACGCAGCCGGTGCCGCCTTCAATGGCCGCCAGCCGCGCTTCGAGCGTGAACGAGGTCGGCGTGCCGTGCAAGCCGTAGGTGTAGCCGCTCTTGTCTTGCCAGTTACGCGCCCGCATCGCCGCGACGTTTTCAAACAGCACAGTCGACGCATGATGGATCGCCGTGGGAAACGCGGCAAATCCTTCGGGTGCAATGTAGTCGCTATGGATCAGGCTCGTCTGCAACGATTTCTTTGTGCTCAATTCAGAACTCCGTCGAGAGATGGTTGCGACCTGCTTGCGCTCAAGCTTGAGTTCAAGCCTGTGCCCAGAGATCATGCGCATCCGCCGCAGTCACCTTTACGTCGACGAATTCGCCGACCTTCAGCTTCAGGTGCGGTTCGTACGGCGGCTTGACATACACAACGCCATCGATCTCCGGCGCATCCGCAGCCGAGCGGCCGACGCCGCCGGTGCGGTTGACTTCATCGATCAGCACGCGCAAGGTGCGGCCGACCTTTGCCTGCAGGCGGTTCTTCGAAATCGTCTCCTGCAGTTGCATCACGCGGCCACGGCGCTCTTCGCGCAATTCTTCGGGCACGGCATCGGGCAAGGCATTGGCGGTCGCGCCTTCCACCGGCGAATAGGCGAAACAGCCCAGCCGGTCGATCTGCGCTTCTTTCAGGAAGTCGAGCAGGTACTCGAATTCCGCCTCGGTCTCGCCCGGAAACCCGGCGATGAAGGTCGAGCGGATCGTGATGTCGGGACACAGTGCGCGCCACGCCTGGATGCGCTCGATATTTTTTTCACCGCTGGCCGGACGCTTCATGCGCTTCAACACATCCGGATGCGCATGCTGCAACGGCACGTCCAGGTACGGGACGATACGGCCCTCGGCCATCTGCGGGATGATCGCATCGACGTGTGGATACGGATAGACGTAATGCAGGCGTACCCAGGCGCCATAAGCGGCAGCGAGCTCGCCCAGTGCCTCCACCAGTTGCGTCATGTGGGTCTTGACCGGCTTGCCGTTCCAGAAGCCGGTACGAAACTTCACATCCACGCCGTAAGCGCTGGTGTCCTGCGAGATCACCAGCAATTCCCGCACGCCTGCCTTGAAGAGATTTTCCGCTTCCAGCATCACGTCGGCAATCGGGCGCGACACCAGGTCGCCGCGCATCGACGGAATGATGCAGAAGCTGCATCGATGGTTGCAGCCTTCGGAAATTTTTAGGTAAGCATAGTGGCGCGGCGTCAGCTTGATGCCCTGTGCTGGCACCAGGTCGACGAAGGGTGCATGCGGCTTCGGCAGGTGCAGGTGAACCGCATCCATGACTTCGGCCAGCGCGTGCGGACCGGTCACGGCCAGCACTTTCGGATGCACCTTCAGGATGATGTCGTCGCCGGACGCATCTTTTTTCGCGCCGAGGCAACCGGTGACGATGACCTTGCCGTTTTCATGCAGCGCTTCGCCGATGGCGTCGAGCGACTCCTGCACGGCGGCGTCGATGAAGCCGCAGGTATTGACAATGACCAGGTCGGCACCGTCGTAGGATTTAGCGGTCTCGTACCCTTCCGCGCGCAGCTGGGTCAGGATCTGTTCGGAATCGACCAGCGCTTTCGGACAGCCGAGCGAAACGAAACCGACTTTCGGGGAAGGGACCAACGGGGGTGTGGACATGGCAGCAGGCAATCAGGTAACCGGAGAAGGCTGCCATTGTACCGCTTGTAGTGCGGGATTCAGGTGGTCCGGCGGGGGTCTCGCCAGCACGAAGGCGCAGAACGAACCGCCGCCCGAACGACCTGCTTGCCGGGTCTTTACTTCTCGGTCGGTTCCTCGCCTGCTACCGGTGGCACGAACGGGAACGTGGTGAAAATGTTCTTGGCCTGGCTCTGCATCTGTTCCTGCATCTGGATGAAGAGAGATTTGCTTTGCTCGATGTAATTGCCCATCATGCCCTGCATCATCGGGCCCTGCACATTCATGAACTGGGTCCACATCTCCGGACTGAACGGCTTGCCTTCGTACAGGCCCTTGGAGTTTTCCGTCAGCTTGTTCTGAATATCGATGAATGCCTGAATATTCTTTTCGAGATACGAGCCCATCATGCCCTGCATTGCATGGCCGTAGTAGCGAATGATCTGCGACAGCGCACCGCTGGAAAACATCGGCGAACCGTTCGACTCTTCTTCCAGGATGATCTGAAGCAGGATGCTGCGGGTCAGGTCTTCGTCTGATTTGGCATCGACAACCGTAAATACCTCATTGTCGAGAACCAGTTGTTTCACGTCTGTGAGCGTAATGTAGGAACTGGTCTGGGTATCGTACAGCCGCCGATTCGGATACTTCTTGATCAGGCGATCGGCATTTTTCTTGGCACTAGTCATCGAAATTCCAGTTTTACGTACGCAGGTGGTGAATGGGAGACGCGCTCGATCGGGATAGTCATCCGAACCGGTCGACTTGCTGAATTATATTGCGTAACCACGCACTCTACGCAACAACCCGACGTTCGGCCAGCTATTTACCCTGCAGTAAATTTCAGGCAAATGCGGGGCATGCGCGTTCATGCGCCACCCCGCAAACGCCAATCAGTCCAGCTTTACCTTCACATACCGGCCAGGTGCCGGTTCGATCGGTTTGTAGCTCGCGTTACCCGGCTTGCGTGGCGCAGGCACGTGCTTGCCGCCGTGCGTGGCGAGAAATTTGGACCACTCGGTCCACCAGCTGCCGGGATGCTCGGTGGCGCTCTCCAGCCAGGCCTTGGCATCATGCGTGATCTTCGGGCTGGTCCAGTAGCTGCGCTTTTTCTTGGCGGGTGGATTGACCACGCCGGCGATGTGCCCCGAGGCGCCCAGCACGAACTGGTTGCGCGCCGGTTTCTTCGGATTGAGTAGCGTTTGCGACTCGAACGCCGATTGCCATGGCACGATATGGTCTTCGCGCGAGGCATACAGGAAGGTCGGTGCATCGATCTTGCCAAAGTCGACCGGCTCGCCCAGGACCGTCACGCGGCCCGGATGGCGCAGGTTATTTTCGAGATAGGTGTTGCGCAGGTACCAGCAGAACATCGGGCCCGGCAAATTGGTGCCGTCGGCGTTCCAGTACAGCAGATCGAAGGGTGGCGGTTCCTCGCCCTTGAGATAATTCGCGCCGACGTAATTCCAGATCAGATCGTTTGGGCGTAGGCTGGCGAAGGCCGAGGTGAAGTCACCGCCCTTCATCAGCCCGCCAGTGCCGATGGCTTGCTCGCGCAGCTTGACCTGCATCTCGTCGATGAACACGTCAATCACGCCGGTATCCGAAAAATCCAGGAATGCGGTCAGCAGCGTCAGGCTGGCGACCGGCCGTTCGCCGCGGGCGTACATCACTGCCAGGGCGGTCGACAACAAGGTGCCGCCGACGCAAAAACCGAACGCGTTGATCTGATCCTGTTTCGAGATCGCCTGCGTCACGGAGATGGCCTTCATGACTGCCTGTTCGACATAATCGTCCCAAGTCAGGTGGCCGAGCGAGATGTCGGGATTGCGCCACGACACCAGAAACACGGTATTGCCCTCCTCGATCGCATAGCGCACCAGCGAATTGTCAGGCTGCAGGTCGAGGATGTAGAACTTGTTGATGCAGGGAGGCACGATCAGCAAAGGCCGCTCCGACACGGTTGCCGTCAGCGGCTGGTACTGGATCAACTGGAACAGGTCGTTTTCGAAGACCACCATGCCGGCCGTGGTGGCGACGTTCTTGCCGACCTCGAAGGCGCTTTCATCGGTCTGCGAAATCCGCCCCTTGCGGATGTCGGCCAGCATGTGCGCGATACCCTTTTGCAGGCTCTCGCCCTTGGTCTCGACGATCTTCTGCTGTGCGTCCGGATTGGTTGCAAGGAAGTTCGCCGGCGACATCGCATCGACCATCTGCTGGACGGCAAACTGAATCTTTTGCTTGGCCTTCGGCGGCGCCTTGACCGCGTCCGCCATCGCTCCCAGGAAGCGCGCGTTGAGCAGATACGCCGCCGCATTGAAGGCATGCAGGCTGTTCGATTGCCATGCCGGTGCCTTGAAGCGCTTGTCGTTCAGCGACGGCGAATTGGCACTCGACATGTTCTGGATGAGGGCCGTGAACCCGGCCATGTAATCCTTTTGCAGCTGCCGCAACACGTCTGGGTCGATGCTGCTCGCAAGGTCCGACAGCATGCCCGGTGGCTGCGCGCCGAAGGGATTGAAACCGCCTGAGGCCGGCTGTGCGCCGAAAGGGTTGAATGCGCCGTAAGCCTGCGCGCCTGCAAATGGATTTCCCTGCATCGGCTGCATCCATGCCTGCCAGTTTTTCGGGTCGGCCAGCTGTTCGGTCCATGAGGGCTGCAGAAAGGCATTCGGATTCGGATTCATATCGTTTTTCTCGTTTTCGCGTATCGTGCGGTTTTAAACATCACGGCAGGTCGGTCATGTACATCGTCGCAATCGCTTGGGGATACGTCGTCCTGATGATGTCCATCACAGAGGAGACGATCGTGGCCGGCGTCATGACGTTGGCATTGTATGGGATTCTGCCGTTGACTATCATTTTATACATCATGGGTACCGGCGGGCGCAAACGTCGCCGCGCAGCAAACGATGCGGCGGCTGCCGCTGGTGTCACCGAACCAACGGCGTCGGCAGCGGTTGCAGTACCGGACGTGCCTGCCACCGACGGCGAAGCCCATCCGGGTACCGTTCAAAAACCCGCGCCCTGATCGACTGTTGCCGCCCATCCGCGTTCCAACACATCAACAATTACTTGAGCCAGATCAGCGCCGCCATGCGGCCGGTCTGCCAATCGCGTCGGTACGAATAAAACCGCTGCGGCTCGCCGACGGTACAGTGATCTCCCCCGGCGATGCGCAACACACCGCTGTCGGCCAGGATCAGGCGCGCCAAATGATAGAGGTCGGCCAGGTATTTTTTCTCCGCGCCCGGCAGCATCCGGAATGCCGAATCCGCGCGTTGGTCGCGGGTCACGAATGCAGCATGGACGTCGGCGCCGACTTCGAAATGCGCCGGCCCGATCGCCGGCCCCATCCACGCCATCAGATCGCCCGCGCCGGCGGCCCGCATTGCCGCTACCGTGTTCTCCAATACGCCGCCCGCAAGGCCGCGCCAACCGGCATGTGCGGCCGCGACGACGCGACCGGCTGTGTCGCATAGCAGCACCGGCAGGCAATCCGCGGTGGTGACGGCACAGACCACGCCACGCGCCGTCGTGAAACTGGCATCTGCAGCAATCGGCGTGACCGAGGCCGTGACGCGCGCAGCATCGACGACCTTGGCGCCATGCATCTGATGCAGCCATACCGGCTCGGATGGCAACCGACGCCGCAAGCGCTGGCGATTCTGCAATACGCGCTCCGGCAGGTCGCCGGCATTGGTGCCGAGATTGAGCCCGCCTTGGCCCGAGCCGCTGCCATCGTCGAACGGCGCCAGACTGACGCCACCAGTACGATCGGTGCTGAACGCCATGACGCCTTCGGGGGCACCGATCCAGTCAGGCAGGATCAGGTTGATCATTGGACGCCCGTCAGGCAAATGTCGCCGGGTCCGGTGCGACGATCCCGGCGCGTACCAGCAAGGCAGCAAAATCGGCCGGCAGCGCGGACGACCATTCGCGCTGCTTGCCCGATACCGGATGGACCAGGCCGAGCCGCCACGCATGCAGGGCCTGGCGCGGAAACACGGTGGTCAGATGCTGCTTGCCGTAGAGCGCATCGCCGACCAGCGCGAAGCCGATCGACTGCATGTGCACCCGGATCTGGTGGGTACGGCCGGTTTCGAGACGGCAGCGCATCAGACTCACGGCGCGGCCGTCGAGCAGGCCGGTGGCGAGCCGTTCGAAATGCGTGACCGCCGGCTTGGCAGTCGCGTTTTCCGACACGGCCATGCGGACACGATCGCGGTTGTGGCGACCGATTGCGGCATCGACCTTGCCGGTGGCCAGCGGCGTCCCCCATACCAGCGCCAGGTATTCACGCTTGACGGTGCGGGCCTGGAGCTGGCGCACCAGGTCGGTCTGGGCGATCAGCGATTTCGCCACCACCAGCAAGCCGGTCGTGTCCTTGTCCAGCCGGTGCACGATGCCGGCCCGGGGCACGCCGCCCAAGGCCGGCAGGTAATGCAACAAGCCATTGAGCAGCGTGCCGGACCAGTTGCCGGCGGCCGGATGCACCACCACGCCGGCGGCCTTGTCGATCACCAGCAGCGACGCATCCTCGTGCACGATCTGCAGGTCCATCGGCTCCGGATTGAATGCGAGCTCTTCCGGCGCCGCCTGCGGCAGGATCGTGACATGCTCGTCGCCGAACGCCGTCACCTTGGATCGGGCGGGCATGCCGTCGATCATGACGTGCCCGGCCTCGATCCATTGCTGGATGCGGCTGCGCGAATACTCGGGCACGAGACGCGAGAGCACCTTGTCGAGGCGGATACCGCAGTCCTGCTCGGACAGGTCGAGTTCGATCGGCGGCAGCGGCGCTTCTAACGCTTCCAACGCTTCGAGTGCGTCGCTGTCATCGCCGGGATCGGCGTCGTCGAATGCGTCGGGCAGCAGGATCGCCGTGGCGATCGGGTGTTCAGGTGTCATCAGTGGTAGTCCCATCAGCTATAATCGTCTCTTGTTCAGGTGCACCCACTGAAACCTCATGCTAAAAAAATTCATCAAGCTCGTACCCCTCGCTTTCGCCGTACTTCTGTCGGCCTGTAGCCTGCTTCCCGAAAAGTCCGACGAAACCGCAAACTGGTCCGCGCCCAAATTATACGCGGAGGCACGCGACGAACTTGCAGCCGGCGGCTACGAAAAGGCGATTCAGTACTACGAAAAGCTGGAATCACGCTATCCGTTCGGCACCTATGCGCAGCAGGCGCAAATGGAAATCGCCTACGCCTACTACCGGCAGGCCGACCAGCCGCAGGCGCTCGCAGCGATCGAGCGCTTCATCAAGCTGCATCCGAATCATCCGAACGTCGACTACATGTATTACCTGCGCGGGCTCGTCAATTTCAATGACCGGGTCGGCCCGTTCAATTTCCTGGTGCCGCAGGACCCGAGCGAGCGTGATCCGAAAGCCGCCCGGGAAGCCTTCGAATCCTTCAAGCAGCTCGTCGAGCGCTACCCGGACAGCATCTACGCCAAGGATTCGCTGGCGCGCATGAAATACCTGATCAATGCGCTGGCGCAGCATGACGTCTTTGTCGCACGCTATTACTATCGCCGGGGTGCGTATCTTGCGTCGGTCAACCGGGCGCAAGGCGTGGTCAAGGACTACACTGACGCACCGGCGATCGAGGAAGCCCTGTTCATCATGGTGCGCTGCTACGATGCGCTTGGCCTGACCGAGTTGCGTGACGACGCCAGCCGTGTGCTGAACAAGAATTATCCGAAGAGCCGCTTTACCAACGGCGACGGCACGGTCAGCAAGGCGTGGTGGAAATTCTGGTCCTGATCGCTGGCCTGCATGCTGAAAAGCCTCGCGAGTCGAGGCTTTTTTGTTATGCGTCGTCAGTCTGCGATCCGACGCCGGAATCGCCAGGTGGTCGCGTCGGATACAGCCGCCTCGAAGCGGTAACCATCCTCCTCGAAATCTTGCAGCATTGCCGGCTTCGTGATCGCGTTGACGGCGGCAAAGCGCGCCATGGCGCCCCGGGCACGTTTCGCAAAAAATGAAATGATCTTGTACTGACCGCCCTTCCATTCCTCGAACACCGGCGTGACCACTTTTGCCTTCAGCAGCGACGGCTTGACCACCTTGAAATATTCTTCCGACGCCAAGTTGACCAGGGTGTGGTCGCGATGCGCGGCGATTGCCTTGTTGAGCGTTGCAGTGACCGAGTCCCCCCAGAATGCATACAGATCTCGGCCTGCCGCATTCGGCAGGCGGGTGCCCATCTCGAGCCGGTAGGCCTGCATCAGGTCGAGTGGCCGCAGCACGCCATAGAGACCGGACAGGATGCGCAGATGCGATTGCAGGTGATCGAGCTGCCTTGCAGTCATTGCCGGCGCCTGCAGGCCATCGTAGACGTCGCCATTGAAAGCCAGGACGGCCTGCCTGCTGTTCTTGTCCGAGTGCCGGCTCGACCAATCGTGATACCGCTGTGCATTAAGCTCGGCTAGCGGGTCGGAGATCTTCATCAGCGAACCGATCTCGGTCGGCGACATGCCGCGCAAAATGCCGATCAGTTCCGCCGAGCGTTTCATGAAATCCGGTTTGGTCTGGACGTCAGTGGTGACGGGAGACGTATAGTCGAGCGTCTTGGCAGGCGATAATACGATCAGCATGAAATCTTTCACCGAAAAATAAATACTGCAATGATACCGAATCGACTCGTTCTCGATACGAACGTCTGCCTCGATCTGTTCGTGTTCGACGATCCCCGTTGGTCGGCGCTGGAAACCGCATTGCGCACCGGCGCGGTGGAAGCAGTGACTCGTGTGGACTGCCGCACGGAGTGGCTGCTGGTGCTGGCGTATCCCCAGTTCGCTCTGACGCCGGCGCGGCGCGCACACGCCATCGGGCGTTTCGATGCAGCGATCACCTGCATGGCGCCCGCCCCGGATTCGGAGGCATTCCCACCGGCGGTGGCGCCGCTGCCGCGCTGCGCCGACCCGGATGATCAGAAATTTCTGGAAATCGCGCGTGATGCTCGCGCTGCGGTGCTCGTCACCAAAGACAAGGCGCTGTTGAAGCTGGCGGGCAAATGCCGCCGTGCCGGCATGTTCAGCATCCTCAAGCCGGAGGCCTGGTTGAATTCGCCGCAGGCCGAAGCGGCCGTCTCGGCCAATGCTGCGGCGTGTTAGTTAAAATTCGTTTGATGACCCTCTCGATCCGGAATTAATCAATGCAAGCAACCCACGCACCCGTCGCCATCAGCCTGACGTCCCGCCTGCCCGCGGTCGGCACCACCGTCTTCAGCATCATGTCCGCCCTGGCGGCGCAATATGACGCCGTCAATCTGGGACAAGGGTTTCCGGATTTCGACTGCGATCCACACCTGGTCGACGCCGTAACCACGTCGATGAAGGCTGGACTGAACCAGTATCCGCCAATGACTGGCGTACCCGCTCTGCGGCATGCCATCGCCGCAAAGATCGCTTCCCTCTACGGGAGAATCTATGACCCGGAAACGGAGATCACGATCACTGCCGGCGCGACGCAGGCAGTGATGACCGCGATCCTGTGCAGCATTCATCCCGGCGACGAAGTCATCGTGATCGAGCCTGCCTACGATGCGTACGTTCCGGCGATCGTACTGGCCGGTGGCGTGCCTGTGTTCGTCCAGATGACCGTGGGCGCGGCTGGCGAAGGATATGCCGTGCCATGGGACGCGGTGGCCGCCGCCGTGACGCCGAAAACCCGGATGCTGATCGTCAATTCCCCGCACAACCCGACCGGGTCGATGCTGCGTGCCGCAGACCTGGGGATCCTGGCCGGGATCGTGCGCGACACGCGCATCCTGCTTCTCTCCGATGAAGTGTATGAGCACATGGTGTTCGACGGCGCGCGGCACGAATCGATTTGCCGGGTGCCGGAACTGGCCGAGCGCGCCTTCGTGGTGTCGAGTTTCGGCAAGACTTACCACGTCACCGGCTGGAAGGTGGGCTTTGTCGCGGCGCCTGCCATGCTGACCGTGGAGTTTCGCAAGGTGCACCAATTTAACGTCTTTACGGTCAACACGCCCGTGCAGCACGCGTTGGCAGCGTACATGCAAGACCCCGCCCCGTACACCCGACTGTCGGCGTTCTATCAGGGCAAGCGCGACTTGTTTCGCGAAGGATTGGCTGCGACCCGTTTCCGGTTGCTGCCGGTGGATGGAACGTATTTTCAGTGCGTGGATTATTCAGCGATCTCGGACATGCCCGAAGCTGAATTTGCGAAGTGGCTGACAACCGAGATCGGCGTGGCCGCAATCCCGGTCTCGGCGTTCTACAACACGCCGAAGGAATCCGGGATCGTACGGTTCTGTTTCGCAAAAAAGGAATCGACCTTGCGCACCGCACTGGCGCGCTTGGCCGCCGTTTGACGTCGGATTGAACGCGGGTCCAGTCCGGGACCCGCTTTCCCCTTATTTTTGACGGGCAGCCGCCAATGCCTGGTTTGCCTTGCGGTCTGCATTGACTTTCTGGACCGTGGTGCGCTGACCCAGCATGTCGGTGTAGGCCCGCACCGGGAGTGCCGCCAGCATGTCTTCCCCATACACGATCTTGGTGGCCAGCGATATCAGAGGCAGATGCACCAGCGCCGCGCAGTCGGCCAGTGTCATTTCAGCACCGCCAATAAAGGGTGCGAACTGCGCCATGTTTGCAAATGCCTTGATATTCCGGACCAGCATTTTTTGCGTCCGGGTCTTGATCTCCTCGGACACGGTGCCACCAAAAAACGCCTGACCGTACAACTCGCGCGCCACCAGTTCCAGGTGCAGTTCCATGAAGACGATCAGCTCGCGCGCCTTGGCCGCCGCGAAGGGATCGGCCGGCATCAATGGCTTCTGAGGATATGCCGCTTCGAGGTAGTCATTGATGACCTGCGATTCGCACAGTACGCCGTGTTCGGTTTCGATGTAGGGCACCTTGCCCAGCGGCGATTTTGCCAGCAGCGCCGGTGAACGGTCGGCCCAGACCAGTTCCTCTTCGAACGGAATTTCTTTTTCCATCAAGGCCAGCTTGACCTTGTTGTAATAGTTACTGAGTGCAAAACCGCAAAGCTTGATCATGATGTCCCCTGATTGATCGACTGAAGATGGCTACGCTGCGAGGCGCTTTCATCGCTGGCGGAAAGCCGCCAACTGCAGACTGGCTGCAACGCAGGACGCATCGTAGCATTCGAATCATGGAATCGGCTCCACCAAACGGAGAGCGCCAACCATGCACTCGATTGCGATTTCAGGCGAGCGTAGCCTCCCGCTCCCGGGCGACATCGATCAGCAGCAGGATTTCGCGATAGACCGCCAGGTCGAAACCTTCGCGTGGATCATCGCGTTTGTTGATGAGAAGGTCCTGAAGGAACGGCACCACGGTTCGGTTGCCCCAAAGCTCGCTGATCTGGTGGATCAGGTGTGGATAGTCTTCCAGGCTGCGCGCGGTGACATCGCCAGTATCAGCATGCGCCGCGATGCGCCCGTTGAAGCGGATGCGAAACTGCTCGCGAAGCTGGTCGTGCCGCTCCAGATCGCCATTGGCGATATAAAGATCCGCAAGATACAACCACGGAACCGGCGAACTGGAAACCGTGGCATCGGCGCTGCAGTAATTTTCCAGGATATCGATCGCGCGCTGGGTTTCATTGAGCATCTTCCAGAATTCGGCCTCCTGCATCACGTCCGATATCAATTCGAAGGTCGCACCCGGTCGTTTGCCAGGGTCGGCGGGTAGTCGAGGCGGTTTTGCCTCAGAAGCCGAACTGCCTTCGGCAAGGCCGGAGGCGTCGGTGCGTCCCGCCATTTTCTGGGCGGCGGCAGCGGCAGTGCCGCTAGTCGCGCGATCCTGGTCCTTCTTCTCAATGAACCGTTCCACGTAGCGCAACAACGCAAGGTCTTCGTCCTGGACCAGATCGCTGGCCTTTTTCTCTTGCATGCCGATCTTGTTTTTTTTGCTGGTGGCATCAGCCCGAGCGGCCTCCAGCAGACCGGCTTCCCGACCGTTTGTCACGCTACCGGAACTGCCTCCGGGTCTGTGATTGCCGTCGCTTCCGCGTCTCACGATCTTTAGCAGAATTGGAAGGACTGCGACGCTGGCCAGCAGCATCAGCGCCAGGCCGATCAGCCATTTGTTAAATTCCGGCGTGCGCGGTAACATGGATTGCTGGGGCCGGGGCGGCGCCTTGCCCTCGGTTGCCGGTTGCCCTGCGAGTTTGCCATCGCCTGCAGCGTCCGGGTTCGGCGATGCTGCAGGTTGAGATGCCGGCGCCACTGCAACTGCGCCAGACGCTACAGCGGGCGTACCCGTCGCCATTATTGCCGGGCTCGCGCCCGCCGGGGTCGCAGAAGCCGGTGGCCTTGCGTCGAGCTGGCTTTGCAGGCCCCGGATCTGCCGCAGGCCGAGCGCCACCGGATCTTCATCACGCATCATCGCAAGAAATCGCGCCTTCGCTGCACTGATGGCCTCGCTCTCGGCTGCGGCCGGCGCGGTCTCCGATGCCGACAGCGCCTCCGACATCTTGAGTCCGGGCTTTTTCACATGACTTATGTCTGCCTGCGAGAGCTTGAGCACATTGCGTGAACCCGTTGAAGAAGGCACACGCTTTGGTACGGCACGACTGATCAGCGCGTCGACATCCGGCTCGTCAGTATCGGCACGCGCCGCAACCGGGATCGCTCGTACCGTAGACCGCCGTTTTCCGCGGGCCGGACTGCTGCTGTCTCCTGCCACCGCAGTCTGACGGACAGATGGCAGAGGCGCCGGCCGCGCCGGCTCGGCATTGGCCTGCTGCAGCACGCGAGGCAATCCATCCTTGAGATCGAGAAGAAGTTGGTAATCGCGACGCAATTCCGGGCTGCAGATGACTTCGATGACAAGGGTGATGGCCGGCTCCTCGATCACCTGCCGGCTGGTCAGCGCCATTTCGACCCGGCCGCCCTTGAGTCGGCGGATTTCGGTCTGCGGCTGCAGAATGTCCGAGCCATCGGGGGAAGCCAGTCGGGTGCGAATGCAGTTCTCCGTCATCGATTTTGCCTCGGGCCCAAGCATCTCCACGGTGGCGTTGAGCCGTTGCCCCAACGCCGATTGCAGACGCAGCGGACCGAGGCCCAAAGCAAAACTCGTGGTGCCGTACAACGCCAGCGAAATCAGCACGACGGTCCTGACGACGGAACGCTGCGGTGGTTGAAGCATGAAGATTTTCCTTACATCGTGAAACCGGGGGCGACTGTGCGACGCACATTGATGCCGAGAGCGCACCGGCGGCTGCACGCAACCTCACGCTCAGAGGTGCCACGATGTAGCTAAATCCCAATTTTGGGAAAAAATATTAGCGAAACTATTAGGCCGAATTGAAGCGTCTATCGTAGTCTCGAAAATCCGACCGAGTGCCGCCTTGTCACGACGCAATCGCGGCTTTGAAACCAGCGGCAAAACTGCGCAGAATGGAAGCCGCGCACGCTTGCCAACGGACATGCAGTCACTTTGATGCGACTGGCGAGGAAACGACGAGGCCGGCATCGCGCACGCGATGCCGGCCAAATGACATTGGCCGCCGAAACAGGTTATTCCGGCGTGGTTTTCTTACTTTTCGCCCTTCATCATGGCGCGGGCGATCACGATCTGCTGGATCTGGCTGGTGCCCTCGAATATCCGGAACAGCCGTACGTCACGGTAGAATCGCTCGACCGCATATTCGCTGATGTAACCGGCGCCACCGTGAATCTGGACGCAGCGATCGGCGACCCGGCCGACCATCTCGGAGGCGAACAGCTTGCAGCACGAGGCATCGGTCTGGACATTTTCGCCGAGGTCACGCTTGCGGGCCGTTTCGATGACCATGCAACGCGCGGCCAGCAACTCGGCGCGGCAGTCGGCAAGCATCGCCTGCACCATCTGGAATTCGCCGATCGCCTGGCCGAATTGCTTGCGCTCCTGCGCATACCGAAGCGCGTCGTCGAGCATGCGCTGACCGGCGCCGACACACACCGCGGCGATGGTGATGCGGCCCTTGTCGAGCACCTTCATCGCGGTCTTGAAGCCCCGACCTTCGCGCCCGCCGATCAGGTTCGCAGCCGGGACCCGGACGTTCTCGAAAATCACGTCCGCCGTATGCGCGCCGCGCTGCCCCATCTTCTTGTCGGTCTTGCCGATCTGGATGCCCGGCGTCCGGGCATCGACGATGAATGCAGAGACGCCGCCAGCGCCCTTGACCGCAGGATCGGTGCGCGCCATGAGCGTGAAGACGCCGGCCTCCGGCGCATTCGTGATGTAGCGCTTGGTGCCGTTGACGACATATACATCGCCGTCGCGGATCGCCGTGGTCGACACCGACGATGCATCCGAGCCCGCACCCGGCTCGGTCAGGGCGAAGGACCCGATCAGCTCGCCCGATGCCATGCGCGGCAGCCAGTCCCGTTTCTGCTGGTCGGTACCGTCGATGACGATGCCCTGCGAGCCAATCCCGTTGTTGGTGCCCATGATCGAGCGGAATGCCGGCGACGTATAGGTCAGCGCCAGCGTCACCATCACTTCTTCCTCCATGGTCAGGCCGGCGCCGCCGTACTCTTCCGGAATGGTCAGGCCGAACAGGCCGATGTCGCGCATCTCTTCCACGATGTCGGCCGGAATCGCATCGGTCTCGGCCACGATTTGCTCGGCGGGGATCAATCGTTCGCGCACGAAGCGCTCGACAGTCGACAGCAGCAGGTTGAGGATTTCCTTGTCTTTGATCATGGGGACACACTAGAAAAATTGTCTGACGATAATGTCAGACGTGACTATAGCCTGAAAGGCATTTTCCTGAGCATCCATGCCGGATGACAGCACCAGTCCGCGCCAGTTGTTGCCCGCCGGACTCGCGAACTGGTTAGAATTGCAGGCGATCCGGCCCAGCCGACCTGTAACCCGTTCCGCTTCATCAGGTAATCCGACATGACTACTGCATTCAACATCAACACACTCGGCGTCGTCGGTTGCGGCGCGATGGGACGCGGCATCGTCCAGATCGCCGCCCTGGCCGGCATCATGGTGCGCATTTTCGACGCAGCCCCGGGCGCTGCCGACGGTGCAGTCAAGACGCTGGCCGACACGCTCGCCAAGCTGCAGGAAAAAGGCAAGCTGGCGGCCGACGCGGTCAGCGCAGCGCGTGATCGGATGCATGTCGCCACCACGCTGGAAGAACTTGCCGACTGCGACCTGATAATCGAGGCGATCATCGAAAACCTCGGCATCAAGCAAACCGTGTTCCGTCAACTGGAGGCGATCGTGCGGCCGGATGCGATCCTGGCCTCGAACACCTCATCGCTGTCGATCACGGCCATCGCCGCCGGCTGCAGCCATCCGGCGCGCGTGGTCGGCTACCACTTCTTCAACCCGGTGCCGGTCATGCGCGTGGTCGAAGTCATCGAAGGCGTGCGCACTGCGCCGGAGGTCGCCGATGCCATGGTCGCCCTGTCGCGCCGCATGGGTCACACGCCGGTGCGCGCGAAGGACACCCCGGGCTTCATCGTCAATCACGCAGGACGCGGCTTCGGTACCGAGGCGCTGCGCATCGTCGGCGAAGGCGTCGCCGATTTCGTCACGGTCGACCGCATCCTGCGCGACGCTGCCGGCTTCAAGATCGGTCCATTCGAATTGATGGATCTGACCGGTCTCGACGTCTCGCACCCAGTCATGGAATCGATCTATCACCAGTACTACGAAGAGCCGCGCTACCGGCCATCCGTCATCACCGCGCAAAGGTTCACGGCGGGCATGCTCGGCCGCAAAACCAAACAAGGCTTTTATCCTTACGTCGACGGCAAGCAGCAGGCCGCCGCAGAACCGGCCGCGCCCGCCGACCGGCCGGTTGCAGTCTGGGTCAGCCCGGCGTGGGCCTGGGCCTGCGAGCAGGTGCAGGAACTGGTGATCGCCCTCGGCGGCAAGCTCGACAGCGGACGCTTGCCGCAGGCAGATTCGCTGATTGTGGTCACCCCGCTAGGCGACGATGCCTCATTCATCGCCGCGCGTGACAGCCTCGACGCCACCCGCGTGATCGCGCTCGATCTGCTGACGCCGTTGTCGAAGCGCCGCACCCTGATGACCACGCCGGCGACCACGGCCGCGATGCGGGATGCGGCACACGGCTTATTTGCCGCCGATGGCGTACCGGTATCGCTGATCCGCGATTCGGCCGGTTTCGTGGCGCCGCGCGTGATCGCCACCATCGTCAACATCGGCTGCGACATTGCGCAGCAGCGCATCGCCAGCCCGACCGACATCGATCTGGCCGTCACGCTCGGTCTGGGATATCCGCAGGGGCCGCTGGCGATGGGCGATGCCTACGGGCCGAAGCGCATCCTGACGATTCTTGAAACGATCAACGAGCTCTACGCGGACCCGCGCTACCGTCCGTCGCCATGGCTCAAGCGCCGCGCCTTGCTTGGCCTGTCGCTGCTGAACGACGAACTCTGACAGCAGCAAGCGCCACGCTGGCGACTTTTACACTCCCGCGATCCGATCGCACGTAACCGGCAAGGCCATCATGTCCGCTGAACTAAAAGCTTCCCGCCGCGACGGCACCCTGATTCTGACGCTATCGAACCCCGGCGCACGCAATGCGCTGCATCCGGACATGTATGCCGCTGCCATCGAAACCCTGTCGACCGCCGAACGCGACGACTCGGTGCGTGCGGTAATCCTGACCGGCGCCGACAATTTTTTCTGCGCCGGCGGCAACCTGAACCGGCTTCTGCAGAACCGCGCCCTGCCGAAATCCGAGCAGGCCGATTCGATCGACAACCTGCACAGCTGGATCCAGGCGTTGCGAGATTGCCCGAAACCGGTGATCGCCGCGGTCGACGGCGCCGCTGCCGGTGCCGGATTTTCACTGGCGCTTGCCTGCGACCTGATCGTGGCCGGCGTCACGGCGAAGTTCGTCATGGCCTATGTCAAGGTCGGCCTGACGCCGGACGGCGGCGGCTCCTGGTTCCTGTCACAGGCGCTGCCCCGGCAACTCGCCACCGAGATCATCATGGAAGGCAAGCCGGTACTGGCGCCGCGCCTGCACGAGCTCGGCATCGTCAACCGCGTGGTTGCCGACGGCAGCGCGCTCGATGCCGCCTTGGCATGGGCCGACGAACTGGCGGCGCTCTCGCCGAATGCCGTCGAGCGCATCAAGTCCCTGGTCGGCGACGCACCGCAAAATACGCTGCAGCAGCATTTCGAGGCCGAGAAACACAACTTCGTCGAGAGCCTGCATCACCGCGATGCACAGGAAGGCATCAGCGCCTTTCTCGAAAAAAGAATGCCGAAATATTGAATGAGCCGATCCGAATCCGGCGTACGGCGTCCGAGGCGACTTCCAGGAACACCGTACCGTCTGCTCGAGGATCGGTTGCCAGCTGGCGCTTGTTGAAATGACCAACCTCCACCTTCGAATGTCGCCGCATGTCGGATCAAAATAGTACGGTCGTACGCTTCGATGCTGTAATATGGGGACCACGACGAAGACAGCCGATCCTGCCACTGCGAAAAATCGCTCTGGACCAGGCCAAGCAGGCATCATTCGCACACGCAGGAGACACGATGTACGAAGAATTCATGGGCACCATGCCCGTTGCAGACCGGCAGAAATTCGATGTCGGCGCTTTACAGGCCTACATGCGCACGCATGTCGAGGGTTTTTCCGGCGCGCTCGCGATCGAACAATTCAAGGGTGGCCAGTCCAACCCGACCTTCAAGCTTACTGCAGGCGGCCAGCATTATGTGCTGCGCACCAAACCCGGCCCGGCAGCCAAGTTGCTGCCATCGGCGCACGCGATCGATCGCGAATTTCGCGTCATGGACGCCCTGCACAAGGCTGGCTTTCCGGCAGCGCGCCAGTACGCGCTCTGCACCGACGAATCACTGATCGGCCGCGCGTTCTACATCATGGAATTCGTCGATGGCCGCGTGCTCTGGGACCAGTCGCTGCCCGGCATGTCGAACACCGAGCGCGCCGCCTATTACGATGAAATGAACCGTGTCATCGCGCAGCTTCACACCATTGATTACGCGGCGATCGGCCTCGGCTCCTACGGCAAGCCGGGCAATTATTTCGGCCGTCAGATCGAGCGTTGGAGCAAGCAATACAAGGCGTCCGAGACCGAGACCATCGAAGCGATGGACAAACTGATCGAATGGCTGCCGAAAAATATCCCCGAGGGCGACGAGACCAGCATCGTGCACGGCGACTACCGCCTCGACAACATGATGTTTCATCCGACCGAGCCGAAGATCCTGGCGATTCTCGACTGGGAACTGTCGACGCTGGGGCATCCGCTGGCAGATTTTTCGTATCACCTGATGAGCTGGCACATTCCGCAAGGGCAGTTCCGCGGCATCGGCGGGCTCGACCACAAGGCCATGGGCATTCCGACCGAAGCCGAGTACATCGCCCGCTATTGCGAGCGCACCGGCCGCACCATCCGGCAGGAAGACTTTGCGTTTTACCTGGCCTACAACATGTTCAGGATGGCGGGTATCCTGCAAGGCATCATGAAGCGCTACGTCGATGGCACGGCTTCCAGCGCGCAGGCGCTCAAGTCGGGCCAGGCGGCGCGTCCGATGGCAGAGATGGGATGGCAATACGCCTCGGACCAGAAGCGCTGAGGCCCGATCGGAACAGTTACCCTATCCGGGACTGCTCCGATCCGGCGCGTCGAGGGCAAACAACAAGCTACAAGCTACAAGCAGTCCATCAGCAATCCACAAGCAACTCATAAGCAAGATTCAACGAGGAGACATCATGGAATTCGAATACTCGGCGCGCTGCCAGGAATTGCAAGGCAAGCTTTTGAAATTCATGGATACGCACATCTATCCGAATGAAAAAGCCTACAAGGAAGAAATCAATCGCAACGGTGTCGAGAAAGGCAACCGCTGGCTGCCGACGACCGTCATCGAGCAGTTGAAACCGAAGGCGCGCGAACTCGGTCTGTGGAACCTGTTCCTGCCGAAATCGGCGCGCGCACCGGAAGGCTTGTCGAACCTCGATTACGCGCCGCTGTGCGAAATCATGGGTCGCGTGGGCTGGGCGCCGGAAGTGTTCAACTGCTCCGCACCGGATACCGGCAACATGGAAACGATCGAGCGCTACGGCACCGAAGAACACAAGAAGCAATGGCTGGAGCCGCTGCTGCGCGGCGAGATCCGTTCGGCCTTCGCGATGACCGAACCGGCAGTCGCTTCGTCGGACGCGACCAATATCGCCACCCGCATCGAGCGCGACGGCGACGACTATGTCATCAACGGCCACAAATGGTGGATTTCCGGTGCCGGCGATCCGCGCTGCAAGATCTTCATCCTGATGGGCAAGACCGATCCGGAAGCCTCGCGCCACTCGCAGCAATCGATGATCCTGGTGCCGGTCGATACCAAGGGCGTCACGATCAAGCGCCCGCTGCCGGTGTTCGGCTACGATGACGCGCCGCACGGCCACTGCGAAATCCTTTACGAAAACGTGCGGGTGCCGGCATCGAACCTGTTGCTCGGCGAAGGCCGTGGTTTCGAGATCGCCCAGGGCCGCCTCGGACCTGGACGCATTCACCACTGCATGCGCGCAATCGGTGTCGCAGAGCGTGCGCTGGAACTGATGTGCAAGCGCTTGAACGAGCGTGTCGCATTCGGCAAACGGATTTCCGAACAAGGCGTCTGGCGCGAGCGCATCGCCGAATCGCGCATCCAGATCGACACCGCGCGCCTCTTGACGCTGAAGACCGCGTACATGATGGACAAGGTCGGCAACAAGCATTCCAAAGCCGAGATCGCGATGATCAAGGTGCTGGCGCCGAATGTCGCGCAACAGGTGCTCGACTGGGCGATCCAGGCGCATGGCGCCGGCGGCGTGTGCGACGATTTCCCGCTGGCCTCGATGTGGGCCGGCAATCGGACCCTGCGCCTGGCCGACGGCCCGGACGAAGTCCACCGCAATGCGATCGCCAAGCTCGAACTGGCCAAGCACATGACGATTCCAGGCGCCGAAATCGAATTGCCGATCACCCGGTCCTGATCAAGATGCGGTCTGCGCGGCCCCTGCCACCAGCGGGGTCCGCGCTTTTTTTCGTCTCCTGCAGCCGCAGCGGAAGTTCTGCATAATCAGGCACGGCGCGTGAACCGCGTCGACCAGGCCGGGCTACAGCGGCTCTCCTGTCCTGCCAGTCGCCTTATCGGCATCGTCGCCACCCACGGTTGCCCTGCCCCGTTTTTACATCCGAGGATAAAAATGATCGACGTCTATTCCACCGCGACACCCAACGGCCACAAGGTGCATGTCATGCTGGAGGAATGCGGCTTGCCGTACCGGGTGCATCACATCGATATCAGCGCCGGCGACCAGTTCACGCCGCACTTCCTGTCGATTTCACCGAACAACAAGATTCCGGCGATCGTCGATGCCGACGGCCCGGACGGCAAGCCGATCTCGCTGTTCGAGTCCGGCGCCATTCTGGTGTACCTGGCATCGAAGACCGGCCGATTTTTGGGAGAGACCGATCGCGAGAAGTTCGTGGCGCTGCAATGGCTGATGTTCCAGATGGGCGGCGTCGGCCCGATGCTGGGTCAGGCACATCATTTCCGCATGTATGCGCCGGAGAAGATCGACTATGCGGTCAACCGCTACACGAACGAAGCCAAGCGCCTCTATGGCGTGCTGGACCGGCGGCTAGGGGAATCCGCGTACCTAGCAGGTGACGCGTACACGGTCGCCGACATCGCGACCTTTCCGTGGACCCGCTCCTGGAAAAACCAGGGGATCGAGCTGGCCGATTACCCGCACGTGCAACGCTGGTTCGACGAGATTGCGGCCCGTCCCGCCGTCATGCGCGGCGTCGAGGTATTGGCCGGCTTGCGCAAGCCTCTCACCGACGACAAGGCCCGGGACACGCTGTTCGGCGCGACCCAGTATGCAAAACGCTGAAGCAGATCAGGTATAGCGTCGCGTAATCGATTCGACGACGCACACCGGCTTGTCGCTGCCTTCGCGCTCCATCGTGACCAGCCATACGACCTGCGCTCCACCGGTGATATCTTCCACCGACAGCAGCGCGATGCGAGCGCGCAGGCGGCTGCCCACTGGGACCGGCGCCGGAAAGCGCACCTTGTTGGTTCCGTAGTTCACGCCCATCTTGACGTCGCGCATGACCAGCGACCGCTCCAGGAACATCGGCAGCAGCGACAGCGTCAGGAAGCCATGCGCGATCGTCGTACCGTAGGGGGATTCCCGCCGGGCGCGCTCGGCATCCAGATGGATCCACTGGTGGTCGCCGGTCGCGTCGGCGAAGCGGTTGATGCGGTCCTGGGTGATTTCGATCCAGTCCGAGACCGCGACTTCCTGCCCTACCAGGCCCTTCAGTTCGTCCAGCGAGGCGATTTCACGCATGATCCCTCCGCAGAAACATGCCCATACCCTTGACCGTCGCCACCAGTTCGCCATGCTGGTTGACGGCGCGCCATTCGGTCGACACGACGCCGCGATCGGGCTTGCTGCCGGACGGCCGCGCATCGGTTGCGGTGGTGGTAACGGTAAGCGTGTCGCCGGCGCGAACCGGTTTCAGCCAGCGCACTTCATCCACACCCGGCGAGCCGAGGCTGGCCGCATCCTTCAGAAAATTGTCCACCATCAGCCGCATCATCATGCTGCAAGTATGCCAGCCGCTGGCGATGATGCCGCCGTAGAGGGACTTTGCTGCAGCATCCTTATCCACATGGAATGGCTGCGGATCGAAAGCCACTGCAAATGCGTGGATCTCATCTTCGGTAACCGTGCGGGAGCCGACCGGAATCGTCTGGCCGACCACCATGTCTTCGAAATACCATTTGAACTGCGCCATGCATTGCTCTCCAGCTGTTTGACCGATTGCCGTTCGCTGTACTGCCTTGTTCAGGCAGCGTTCCTGAAACCCGGCTGCGCGACGAAACGGGCGAGATGATGATCGGTGTCGCCAAGCGTCAATTCGATCATCGTCAGCCGCTTGAAATGGTGCGCCGCCGGCAGTTCGTTCGTCACGCCCATGCCACCGTGCAGTTGCACTGCCTGCTGGCCGACGAACTTCATCGCCTGGCCGATGCGGGCCTTGGCAGCCGAAACCGTCCGGCGGCGCTCGGCGGCGTCGGGCGAACCAACCTTGACGGCTGCCAGCGTCGCCATCGAGCGCGCCTGCTCCAGTTGCATGAACATGTCGGCCATGCGATGCTGCAGCGCCTGGAATTTGCCGATCGGGACGCCGAACTGCTGCC
>JACMOV010000008.1 GCA_014377845.1 Herminiimonas sp. | reverse complement strand
GAGACACCGGTCGGCCGTTTCCGATTGAAGAACCGCCGCAACCAGGGCGCCGAACGCTGGACCCTGATCGCCAATCCGCACCAACTGCGGCTGGCAGATGTCTACCGGATGTTTGTCTTCGACGCCGCCGACGATGCGCCGTTGGTGAAGCATGTCGAAAAGGTTGTCGAGCAGGGACTGACAAAGACGCTGGCGGCGCATTTCGCTTGACGGCGGGCCAGCCGGTCGAGCCCGGCCCGGCGCCGTCGCTTGATCAGCCTGGCACGCCCGGCCTACCGATTGACGCTGGCCACCAGGATGCCGGCAAGTACCACCAGCGATCCGGCGCAACGGTCCGTCATGCGCGCATAGCGCGGCTGGGTCGCCCACTGGCGCGCGCTGCTGGCCAGCAGGCCGTAGCCAAGCAGGATGCACAATTCCGGCACGATCGACAGCGCTGCCAGGATCAGCATCTGGAATCCGACCGGCGCCGCGGGATCGACGAATTGCGGCAGGATCGCCACGAACATCAGCAGCGATTTCGGATTCGCCATCTGCAGCAGGACCGCGCTCCTGAAAATCGCCATGCCGCCGCTCGGCCGGCCCTCCAGGCTCGCGATCGTCAGCGGCGACGGCTTGCCAAAAATCGCCATCAGTCCGAGATATACCAGGTAACCCGCGCCGATCCAGCGGATCACGGTAAACAGGTCATGCGAGGCCGCGATCAGCGAGCCGATGCCGGTCGCCGAGAGCACGAAATACAGCGCATTCGCACTCAGGATGCCGAGCGTCGCATACAACGACTTGCGCCAGCCATGGGCGATTCCACAAGCGACCACCAGCATCACCGCCGGTCCGGGCGAGAGCGACAGGGCGGCTTCGGTGACGGCGAACAGCAACAGGCTCGCAGTCGTCATCCCTTTTGGTCCTCTCGCGACAATGCGAACAGGGCATCCAGCACCGCATCCGGTTGTTCAGCCATGAGCGAATGGCCGCAGCGGGGAATCTGCACCATACGGTGATGCGGTATCGCCTCTCGCAGCAATGCAGTGGCCTTCGGCGGCGTCATCTGGTCATTCGCACCCAGCAGCAGCAGCGTCGGGCAGCGTACTGAACGCGCTGCAACCTCGCCGTTGGCATACGCATCGCACGCCTTGAAATCAGTCAGGAAAACCTGCGCCGGCGTGCCATCGGGATGGGTCCTGCGCGCGACCTGCTGCATCAGCCGCCGGCTGCCGCCGATCACCGAAAATCCCGGTCCCGGGCAGGAGGGTTTCTGCGCGATCGAGGAATGTGACCAGATCGTGACCATGTCGATCGCATCCTGCTCGGCGTCGCGTGCGGCATCCAGCAATTGCGCCGAAACCCGCATCGGATAGGCGGTACCGACCAGTCCCAGGCGCGCGACACGTTCGGGTGCCTGCAATGCCGCCTGCAATGCGATCAGCGAGCCCATGCTGTGACCGATCAGGGTCGCGCCGGACCGCACGCCAGCCGCGTCCAGCACCGCCAGCAGCCAGTCAGTCATCGCTTCCACGCTGCGCAGCGCCGGGCCGGCGCTGCGTCCGTGTCCCGGCAGGTCGACTGCCAGCACCGAAAAGCCATGATGCGCGAAATAGCGTGTCTGCAACACCCAGACAGAGTGATCATTCTGCGCGCCGTGGATGAATACCGCCGTCGGCAGGCGCGGGTCGAAGGTCTTGCCGCCGGTGTAGCAGTAAGCTGGGATGCCGTGAATGGTCAGGTTCATTTCACGCTCCCTTGACGCTGCGTTGCGATGCCTTCAGGCCCCGCCCGAGGTCTTCGATCAGGTCGTCGACATCTTCCAGGCCGACCGATAGCCGCATCGTGCCTTCGCCGATGCCGGCTGCCGCCAGCTGTTCTGCCGGTACACGGAAATGGGTGGTCGAGGCCGGATGGATCACCAGCGACTTGGCGTCGCCGACGTTGGCCAGATGCGAAAAGACGGTCAGCGCCTCGACGAAGCGGGTGCCGGCGGCGCGGTCGCCCTTGAGGGTGAAGGTAAATACCGCGCCACAGCCTTTCGGCAGCAGGGTTTTTGCCAGCGCGTGATCGGGATGGCCGGGCAATTCCGGATAGGACACCGCGGCGACGGCCGGATGCGCCGCCAGCCAGTCGACGATACGGCGCGTGTTGGCCACATGCCGCTCCATGCGCAGGCCAAGGGTTTCGATTCCCTGCAGGATCGCAAACGCATTGTGCGGACTCATCACCGCCCCGAAGTCGCGCAGGCCTTCGCGTCGTGCGCGCAGCGCGAACGGTGCAACGCTGGATTCCTCGGAAAACACCATGCCGTGGAAGCCGTCGTACGGTGCGCACAGTTCGGCAAAACGACCGGTGCGGTCGTAGGCCTGCTGCCAGTCGAAAGTGCCGCCGTCGACCAGCAGGCCGCCGATCGCGGTGCCATGGCCGCACAGGAATTTTGTCGCGGAATGGAAGACCAGGTCGGCGCCGTGCTCGAAGGGTTTCAGCAGCCAGGGCGTGGTGAATGTACTGTCCACCATCAGCGGCAAGTGATGCGCATGTGCGAGTTCGGCCACCCGCGGAATGTTCAGCACGTCGAGCCCCGGATTGCCGAGCGTCTCGGCGAACAGGACCTTGGTCTCGGGTCGGATGGCAGCGCGCCAGGCGTCGATGTCGCGCGGATCGACGAACGTGGTGTCGATGCCGAAGCGCTTCATCGTGTAGGCCAGCAGGTTGTGCGAGCCGCCGTACAGGGCGCGCGACGCCACCACGTGCGATCCGGCGCCGGCAATCGTCGCCAGTCCAAGGTGCATCGCAGCCTGGCCGCTGGCGGTGGCGATGCCGGCCACGCCGCCTTCGAGCGCCGCGATGCGTTCTTCCAACACGGCATTGGTCGGGTTCGAGATGCGCGAGTAGACGTGGCCGGCGCGCTCCATGTTGAACAGCGACGCGGCGTGGTCGGAATCCTTGAAAACGAACGACGAGGTCAGGTAGATCGGCGTGGCGCGCGCGCCGGTGGCCGGGTCGGGCGCGGCGCCGGCATGCAGCGACAGGGTGTCGAAGCCGGGATATTTCGGTGTGCTCATGAACGGACTTTCAGGCGAAGGCGATTGCCGCAATGCTAGCACTCAACCCACGGCACCTTTCGCCGCGGCAGTCGCGCGTTGTGGATTTGGCCGCCGACAAAAAGGCGGGCAGCGTTCTCGGGCATCGCTGGATTTTTTAGGCCGATTGGGCTACATTGCATTGTCAAAAGACCAAAACACAGAGGCGGCGCCCCATGAAAGTATCCGAAATCCTGAAGGTCAAGGGCAACATACTTTATACGGTCACGCCCGATACGCCGATGCAGGAGGCCGTCAATGTCATGGCTGAAAAAGACATCGGCTCACTGGTCGTCATGGCGTTCGGCGAACTGGTCGGCATGCTGACCTTTCGCGAAGTGATGAAGGCAATCCACGCCAATGGCGGCAGTGTCGGGCCAAACACGGTGCGCAAGCACATGGACGATCATCCGATCACCATCACGCCGGACACCGACATCAATGAAGTGCGCCGCCTGATGCTGGAGCGCCATGCGCGTTACGTGCCCGTGGTGGATGCGAAGACGCTGCTGGGCGTGATGTCGTTCTACGACGTGGCGCGCGCGGTGTTCGAAGCCCAAAGCTTCGAGAACAAGATGCTCAAGGCGTATATCCGCGACTGGCCAGCAGAAGGCGACGAGTAGTCTTCCTTGCCGCATACCTGACCATGCCTTGCTGCCGGTTGCTGCCGCATTGCGGTCGCGGCCGCGCGGCTCGCCGAACCCTGCCCACCACCGCACAAAGGAATACCGCATGCACATCGCAATCGTTGGCGCCGGCCTGTCCGGTCTCACCTGCGCCCGCCAGCTCCAGTCCAAAGGGCATGCCGTCGTCATCTATGAAAAAAGCCAGGCCGTCAGCGGGCGCATGAGCACGCGGCAGAACGAACTGGGCGGTTTCGATCACGGCGCGCAGTACTTTACCGTCAGCTCGCCGGCCTTCAAGAAGGCGACAACGCAGTGGTCGAAGGCCGGCTGGATCGCGCCTTGGGAGCCACGGCTGGCGGTACTGGACCACGGCAAGACATCGGCGCCGTCGGCTGCGGCACGCCGCAAGCCGCGCTGGGTGGCACAGCCGGGCATGCGCTCGCTCGGCGTGCATCTGGCTGAAGGGCTCGATGTGCGTACCGGGCAACTGGTGCGCACGATCACGCGTGAAGGGGATCAATGGCAGCTCGCGGTGCAATGCGACTCGGTGCCGGTCGACGCGACTGCGGGTCCGTTTGATGCGGTCATGATCGCGGTGCCGGCCGACCAGGCAATCGCGTTGCTGGCGGCGGAGCCGGATTTCGCCGCGCAGGCGGATGCGGCGCGGCTGGCGCCGTGCTGGACGCTGATGATGGCGTTTCCGGAATCGCTGGGTCTGCCGTACGACGCGGCCTGGGTCGATCATTCGCGTCTCGGCTGGATTGCGCAGGATGCCACCAAGCCGGGGCGCCGTCCGGGCGAGCACTGGATCGCGCAGGCAACCGCCGACTGGAGCATCGAGCACCTGGAAGATGATCCGGAGCGCGCCAAGGAGAAGCTTCTCAAGGCGTTCCATGATGCGACCGGTACCCATGTGCAGCCGGTGTTCTCGGCGGTGCACCGCTGGCGCTACTCGCAGGCGCTGCAGCCGCTGCGCGCCGACTGCCTGTGGCAACCGGCGCTGCAGCTTGGCGCGTGCGGCGACTGGTTCACAGCGGGACTCGACGGCATGGGCAGGATCGAGAATGCCTACCTCAGCGGCATGGCGCTGGCCGAGCGCATCGGCTGACGGCAAGGGGCGCCGCATGCGCATTTTGTGAATCCGGGCGGCGACGGCGCTGGTAGAATTACGGCTTCCGTCCCTCGCAGAATGTCTCCATGTCCGGCAATACCTTCGGCACGCTGTTTACCGTCACCACCTTCGGCGAATCCCACGGACCGGCGATCGGTTGCGTCATCGACGGCTGTCCGCCCGGCCTGGCGCTGTCGGAAGCCGACATCCAGCCCGAACTCGATCGCCGCAAGCCCGGCACCTCACGTCATGTGACGCAGCGCCAGGAATCGGATACGGTCGAGATCCTGTCCGGCATCTATGAAGGCAAGACCACCGGCACGCCCATCGCGCTGCTGATCCGCAACGAAGACCAGCGCAGCAAGGATTACGGCAACATCGTCGACACCTTCCGGCCCGGTCATGCCGATTACACCTACTGGCAAAAATACGGTATCCGTGATCCCCGCGGTGGCGGCCGGTCGTCGGCGCGCCTGACCGCGCCCGCGGTCGGTGCGGCGGCGATCGCAAAAAAATGGCTGCAGCAGCAGTACGGCACCGTGTTCCGCGGTTGCATGAGCCAGCTCGGCCCGATCGCGATCCCGTTCGAATCCTGGTCGCATGTCCAGGACAATCCCTTCTTTGCCGCCAACGCCACCGTGATTTCGCAACTCGAAGCCTACATGGACCAGTTGCGCAAGGACGGCGACTCGGTCGGCGCGCGCATCGACGTCGTCGCTGAAAACGTTCCGGTCGGACTCGGCGAGCCGATCTACGACAAGCTCGATGCCGAGATCGCCTACGCCATGATGGGCATCAACGCGGTCAAGGGTGTGGAGATCGGTGCGGGGTTCGCCTCGATCGCGCAGAAAGGCACCGAGCATGGCGACGAGATGTCGCCGCAGGGATTCATGAGCAACAACGCCGGCGGTGTCCTCGGCGGCATTTCCACGGGCCAGAACATCACGGTCTCGATTGCGATCAAGCCGACGTCGAGCATCCGCACGCCGCGCCATTCGATCGACAAGAGCGGGGCGCCGGTGATGGTGGAGACCTTCGGCCGCCACGATCCGTGCGTCGGTATTCGGGCCACGCCGATCGCGGAGGCGATGCTGGCGCTGGTGCTGATGGATCATGCGCTGCGGCACCGGGCCCAGTGTGGCGACGTCGCAGCTTCGCGCGAGACGGGCTTGCCGATTCCGGGAACCGTCTGAGTCTGGCCATGCACTGGTTCATCGTTGCCACTGCCCGAAGACGTGGCGTGTGGAGCGTGGTGCAGTCGGCGCCGGTCCTGATCCGCGCTCGCAACCGCTCTGTCATCCGCGCTTCCATTCGCTCCCCCATCCTTCCCTGAAAAATCTTCGTGTCTCAAAGACCCTGGCCTGAGCAAGCCTTCAATTTCGGCTTTTTCTTCTTTGCCTATTACGGTTTCATCGGTATTTTTTCTCCCTACGCGAGCCTGTTCTTCGCGCATCGCGGGATGACCGCGCCGCAGATCGGCGTGCTGATGTCGCTCATGCAGGTCATGCGCATCTTCGGCCCGAACCTGTGGGGCTGGGTGGCCGACCACACGCGCCGGCGGGTCGGCGTGCTGCGGCTGACCGCCCTGGCGGCGACCGTCGTCTTTTCCGGCATGTTCTTCGGCCAGACCTTCGCGCAATTTTTTCTGGTCATGGTGGCCATCAATACCTTCACCAGTGCACAGGGGCCCTTGTCCGAAGCGCTGATGCTCTCGGCGATGCGCGGCGACCTGACCTATTACGGACGGCTGCGGCTGTGGGGATCGATCGGCTTCATCGCCGCCGTGACGATCGGCGGCGAGCTGCTGGACTGGCGCGGCGTCGAGCTGGTGCCGTGGATGGCATGGGTGATGCTGGCGCTGGTGCTGTTGGCGGCGCTGCGCATGCGCGAATCGGCACCGGCCGAGCCCGGCCATGCGGTGCCGTCGGTGCTGGCGATCCTGCGCCAGCGCGACGTGCTGGCATTCTTCGCCTCCTGTTTCCTCATGATCGCGGCGCACGCCTCCTTGTACGTGTTCCTGTCGCTGTACCTCGCGCAGATCGGCTACAGCAAGACCATGATCGGCCTGCTGTGGTCGCTCGGCGTGGTAGCGGAGATCGGCTTCTTCTATTACCAGGCGCCGCTGTTCCGGCGCTTCGGCGTGCGGATGCTGTTGCTGGCGAGCCTGGCAATTGCGGTGGTGCGTTTCCTGATCATCGGCCTGGAGGCGCAATCCCTGGGCTGGCTGCTGCTGGCGCAGGTGCTGCATGCCGCCACCTTCGGCACCCATCATTCGGCATCGGTGATGCGCATGCAGCGCTGGTTTTCCGGGCCGCTGCAGGCCAGCGGGCAGGCGCTCTACATCAGCATTTCCTACGGGCTGGGCGGCACGGTCGGCGGCTTGCTGATGAGCCTGTGCTGGGATCGCTTCGGCGCAGCTGCGGTATTCATCGCCGCCGCGCTGATGGCGTTGCTCGGGCTGGCGGCGGCGGTGCTGTCGTTTCGGTGGCAGCCTGCGGGACGCTGATTCGCATCGGTTGCCGCATCGCTTCCACCGATGTGCATAGCCGCATCACACCGTGCTTCATGGCGGGGCGCAGGTAGTTTTGCAATGCACAAATATGGCATAATCGGGCACTATTTTCATGGAATCGTGCACGTCCGCACGACTTTGCATCATGCCTAAAACACTTTACGAGAAGCTCTGGGATTCGCACGTCGTGCATTCCGAAGAAGATGGCACCACGATCCTGTACATCGACCGCCACCTCGTGCATGAAGTCACCAGCCCACAGGCGTTCGAAGGGCTGAAGATCGCTGGCCGCGCGCTCTGGCGGACCGGTGCCAATCTTGCTGTCGCCGACCATAACGTGCCGACCACCGGCCGTATCGACGGCATTGCCGACCCGGTCTCGCGGCTGCAGGTCGAGACGCTCGATGCCAACACCAAGCAGTACGGGATGACCTACTTCAGCATGCGCGACAAGCGCCAGGGCATCGTGCACGTGATCGGGCCGGAGCAGGGCGCGACGTTGCCGGGCATGACCGTGGTGTGTGGCGATTCGCATACCTCCACGCATGGTGCGTTCGGCTGCCTGGCGCACGGCATCGGCACCTCGGAAGTCGAGCACGTGCTGGCGACCCAGACCCTGCTCACGAAGAAATCGAAGACCATGCTGATCCAGGTCGATGGCCCGCTGCCGGCCGGCGTGACGGCCAAGGACATCGTGCTGGCAGTGATCGGCCGCATCGGCACCGCCGGCGGTACCGGCTATGCGATCGAATTCGCCGGCAGTGCGATTCGCGCCCTGTCGATGGAAGGCCGCATGACGGTCTGCAACATGGCCATCGAGGCGGGCGCCCGCGCCGGCATGATCGCCGTCGACGACACCACCATCAACTACGTCAAGGGTCGGCCGTATTCGCCGGTCGGGCCGCACTGGGATCGCGCGGTCGGCTACTGGCGCACGCTGCACTCCGATCCGGGTGCGAAATTCGATCTGGTGGTCTCGTTCAATGCTGCCGAAATCAAGCCGCAGGTGACCTGGGGCACTTCGCCCGAGATGGTGGTCGCCATCGACGGCCGTGTGCCGGACCCGGACAAGGAAAAGGACGCGACCCGCCGCGACGGTATGGAAAAGGCGCTGGCCTACATGGCGCTGGAGCCGAACACCGCGATCTGCGACATCCGCATCGACAAGGTGTTCATTGGCTCCTGCACCAATTCGCGGATCGAGGATCTGCGGGCGGCAGCCGCCGTCGTGCGCGGCAAGTTTCGCGCCTCCAACGTGCGTCTGGCGATGGTGGTGCCGGGCTCCGGTCTGGTCAAGGAGCAGGCCGAGCGTGAAGGGCTGGACCGGATCTTCCGCGATGCCGGTTTCGAATGGCGTGAACCGGGCTGCTCGATGTGCCTGGCGATGAATGCCGACCGGCTGGAGCCGGGCGAGCGCTGCGCCTCGACATCGAACCGTAATTTCGAAGGTAGGCAAGGTGCGGGCGGACGTACGCACCTCGTGAGTCCTGCAATGGCTGCCGCGGCAGGCATCGCAGGACATTTCGTTGACGTCCGGTCTTTATAACTTCTCGGGGAAAAACATGAAAAAAGCATTCACACTGTTCTTGCTGGTCGCATCGGGTTACATGCTGTCGGGTTGCAACACGATCAATGGCATGGGCAAGGACATCGAGCGCGGCGGCGAAAAAGTGCAGGGCGCCGCCAAGAGTTAAGGTCTCGTCTGCGACGCGCATGGCGGCGGCTCATCTCCGCCTGCGCACCGTCGCCTGGCCGCGATCCATCCACCGACGCATTCCACACACCGCTCGACGATGCGGCGTAACCCGGATAGACAGCATGAACAAATTCACGATTCTCGATGGCCTAGTGGCGCCGCTCGACCGCGCCAATGTCGATACCGACGCGATCATCCCGAAACAATTCCTGAAGTCGACCCAGCGCACGGGTTTCGGCCCGAACCTGTTTGACGAGTGGCGTTATCTGGACCATGGCGAGCCCGGGCAGGACAATTCCAGCCGGCCGCTCAATCCCGACTTCGTGCTCAACCAGCCGCGTTATCAGGGCGCATCGATCCTGCTGGCGCGCAAGAACTTTGGCTGCGGCTCGTCGCGCGAACACGCGCCGTGGGCGTTGGATCAGTATGGCTTTCGCGCCGTGATCGCGCCGAGCTTCGCGGATATCTTTTTCAACAACTGCTACAAGAACGGCCTGCTGCCGATCGTCCTGCCGGAAGCCCAGATCGACCGGCTGTTCGACGATGTACGCGCCTTTCCGGGTTTCCGGCTGGTCATCGACCTGCCGCAGCAACTGGTGTCGACTGCCAACGGTTCGGCCACGTTTGCGTTCGAGATCGGCGACTTCCGCAAGTACTGCCTCCTCAATGGGCTCGACGACATCGGCCTGACATTGCGCCAGGCGGACAAGATCCGTGCTTTCGAAGAGCGCCATCTTGCCGATCATCCGTGGCTCGCTAATACGATTTAAGACCTTCCACCCGCGCTGTTCGCAGCGCACTTGAAGCAATCACCATCATGAAAATAGCAATCCTGCCCGGCGACGGTATCGGCCCCGAGATCATCGAACAGGCGGTCCGGGTGCTGAACGCTCTCGATGAAAAATTCGAGATGGAAACCGCACCCGTCGGTGGCGCCGGCTACACCGCGCACGGTCACCCGCTGCCGGACGCGACGCTGCAACTGGCCAAGGATGCCGACGCCGTCCTGTTCGGTGCGGTCGGCGACTGGCAGTTCGATACGCTGGCGCGTCCGATGCGCCCGGAGCAGGCGATCCTTGGGCTGCGCAAGGAACTGAAACTGTTCGCCAACCTGCGTCCGGCGATCCTGTATCCGGAACTTGCCGGCGCCTCCACGCTGAAGCCGGAGGTGGTGTCCGGACTCGATATCCTGATCATCCGTGAGCTGACCGGCGACATCTATTTCGGCCAGCCGCGCGGTGTGCGCATTGCGGTCGATGGCCCGTTCGCCGGCGAGCGCGAGGGCTTCGACACCATGCGCTACGCGGAGACCGAAATCCGCCGCATCGCCCATGTCGCCTTCAAGGCCGCCCGCCAGCGCGGCAACCGCCTGACCAGCGTCGACAAGGCCAACGTGCTGGAGACCTTCCAGTTCTGGAAAGAGATCGTCACCGAGGTGCACGCCGAGTATCCGGACGTCGCGCTGGACCACATGTATGTCGACAACGCAGCAATGCAGCTGGTACGCGCACCGAAGAAGTTCGACGTCATCGTCACCGGCAACATGTTCGGCGATATCCTGTCGGATGCCGCCGCCATGCTGACCGGGTCGATCGGCATGCTGCCGTCGGCCTCGCTGGATGCGAACGACAAGGGGCTGTACGAGCCGTCCCATGGTTCGGCACCCGACATCGCCGGCAAGGGCGTGGCCAATCCGCTGGCAACCATTCTGTCGGTGGCAATGATGCTGCGCTTCTCGCTGCAGCGCCCCGAGCAGGCCGACCGCATCGAGGCGGCGGTCAAGGCGGTGCTGGCACAGGGCCTGCGCACACCGGATATCTTCGAGGCGGGCACGACCCGTGTCGGCACCCGCGACATGGGCGATGCCGTGGTCCGGGCGCTGGCACGCTGACCGGCTCGCGTGGCCGTTACGGATCGCGAATGCATCGTAAATAATGCGGTGACGAGCGATCGCCATGGATGGTCGACGGTCAGCGGCAGCAACAAACAGCAGTCAGAATGAAGCGTCAGGCATGACAGTCATGCATGACAGTCAAAAACGATAAAGCGGGTGCGAAAATGAAACTGGTCGGCTTGGTGGGGTGGCGCGGTATGGTGGGTTCGGTCCTGATGCAGCGCATGCAGGAAGAGGGCGATTTCGATCATATCGAGCCGGTGTTCTTTTCGACGTCCAATGCCGGCGGCACGGCGCCGGCGATGGCAAAGAATGAAACCGGCCTGAAGAACGCCAGCGACATCGACGCCCTCAAGAAATGCGACATCATCATCACCTGCCAGGGCGGCGACTACACCAATGACATCTTCCCGAAGCTGCGCGCGGCCGGCTGGAACGGTTACTGGATCGACGCCGCGTCGAGCCTGCGGATGAACGACGACGCCATCATCGTGCTCGATCCGGTCAATCGCGACGTGATCAAGAGCGCGCTGCAGCGCGGCGTGAAGAACTACATCGGTGGCAACTGCACCGTGTCCTGCATGATGATGGGCCTGGGCGCCCTGTTCGAGCGCGACCTGGTGGAGTGGATGACCTCGATGACCTACCAGGCAGCCTCCGGCGGCGGGGCGCAGCACATGCGCGAACTGCTGACCCAGTTCGGCACCATCAATGCGGAAGTGCGCAGCCTGCTCGACGATCCGGCATCGGCCATCCTTGAAATCGACCGCAAGGTGCTGGCAAAGCAGCATGCGCTCGGTGCGGACGAAACCCGCCAGTTCGGCGTACCACTGGCCGGCAACCTGATTCCGTGGATCGACAAGGATCTCGGCAACGGGATGTCGAAGGAAGAATGGAAAGCCGGCGCCGAAACCAACAAGATCCTCGGCCGCGGCATCGCCTTCGGTGCGGCCGCCAAGCCGGCCATTCCGGTCGACGGCCTGTGTGTGCGGATCGGCGCGATGCGCTGTCATTCCCAGGCGCTGACCATCAAGCTGAAGAAGGATGTGCCGCTCGACGAGATCGAACAGATGATCGCCGAACACAATCAATGGGTGAAGGTCGTGCCCAATACGCGCGAAGCGTCGATGCAGCAACTGACGCCTGCCGCCGTCACCGGCAGCCTGACGATTCCGGTCGGCCGCATGCGCAAGCTGGAAATGGGCGGCGACTTCCTGTCCGCCTTCACCGTCGGCGACCAGTTGCTGTGGGGCGCTGCCGAGCCGCTGCGCCGCATGCTGCGTATCGTGCTCGACGCTTAACTTCCTCCATTGCCGATTGCAGCTGCCGCACCCCGGCGGCTGCAATCCGCCGCCGGCGATCCGTTCGCACGGCATGCCGGCACCGGCAACTTCACTTACGACAAGCGGGCATCCACCGGGCCGGCGCCAGCGCTGCGTCCCGACGGCGCACGACACGACAGGTGGCGAACCATGCACTTTGTTGCCTGAAAGCCACATTCAATTCAAATATGTTTCACAAAAGTAACCTTTTCAGATGGTTTCCCTTTGTTGCTACCGGGGTTGCGCTTGCGCCTCTAAGTCCATGATGCTATGGTAAAAGTTCAACTCATGAATGTGAACTTTTGAACAAAAAGAGCCTCCGAGACGGCTTCGCCCGTGGTGCAACATTTCGTCCGGTTTCAGGCTGATGTTTCTCAAGTTCTAAAAATTGTCGGCCTGAATGCCAACGATCGACGCAACCGGATTACCACCTCATGCACAAAACAATGCTGGCAAAAGACTCCCTCTCGATGACGTTCAGGTTGAAGCAGGTGAGCGCGGCGGTGATCTCCGCATTGGTAGTGGCCCACGCGTCTGCGGCCGGGCTGGGAAAACTGACCGTCTTGTCGGCGATCGGACAGCCGTTGCGGGCCGAAATCGAGCTCAACGCCGTGTCCGCCGAGGAAGCGCGCAACCTGCAGCCAAAACTGGCTTCCATGGACGCCTTCCGCCAGGCGAACATCGAATTCAATCCGACTCTGCAATCGCTGCGCTTCGCAGTCGAGCAGCGCGGCGGCCGTCAGTTCATCCGCATCACCACCGCGCAACCGATCAGCGAGCCGTTTGTCGATGTCCTGCTGGAACTTAACAGCGCCAGCGGCCGCCTGGTGCGCGAATACACGTTCCTCCTCGATCCACCCGAACTGCGCAACGTGCAGCCGGCACAGATGGCGGCTGCTGCTGTGACCGCCACGGCCCCGGTCGCGGCCGCCGTCCGGCCCGAGCCGGTGCAGGCAACCCCGCGCGCCGAGAATGCCGCACGGCAGCCCAAGTCCCAGCCATCCGGCACGCCGGCCCCGGTGCGCGAACGCGCGCCAGTCGCCGCTCGCGCGCCGAACGGCAACAGCCCGGGCACCGAATATCGGGTGCGCGCAGGCGACTCGCTCTCCAAGATCGCCACCCGCACCAGGCCGGACGGCATTTCGCTCGACCAGATGCTGGTGGCCCTGTTCCGCGCCAACCCGAATGCCTTCGTCGGCGACAACATGAACCGGTTACGCGCCGGGCAGATTCTCTCGGTGCCGAGCGCCGAAGCAAGCGGCGCCGTCAGTGCACCTGACGCAACCGGGATCGTGATTGCGCAGGCCGCCAATTTCAACGACTACCGCAACAAGCTCGCCGGCCAGGTCGCGTCCGGCGCGGCGCAAAAGGCCGGCGAGAGCCGCCAGAGTGCCAGCGGCAAGATCGCCGCCAAGGTCGAAGAGCGTGCGACGCCCTCGAACGAAGCGCTCGACAAGCTGAAGCTGTCCAAGGCGAACACCACGGCCGCCGGCAAGGATGCCGCCGCGCTGGAAGAAAAAATTGCCCGCGACAAGGCAGCTGCCGATTCGGCGGCCCGGGTGAAGGCGCTTGAAAAGAACCTGAGCGAGCTTCAGCAATTGCTGGATGTGAAGAACAAGGATCTGGCCGAACGCCAGCGCAACGCCAAGGCAGCGGATGGCACCAGGCCGGCCGTCGCCGAAGCTGTTCTTGCGGCAGGCGTTACGGCAGCGGCTGTCCCCCCTGCGTCAGCAACGGTCGTCGCTGGAGCCAAGCCGCCGGAATCGCCAAAGTCAGCGCCGAATGTGGCGCCTGCCGCAGAGAAGCCAGCGGCTGTGGCAGACACCCCGCCCAAGCCGGTCAAGCCATCGCCCAAGCCTGCTGCGGCGCCCGAACCGGGCCTGTTCGACGACCTGCTCGGCAATCCGCTGGTGCAGGGCGGCGCGGCCCTAGTGGCCCTGCTGCTCGGCGGGCTGGCGTTCGTTCGTTCGCGCGGCAAGAAAGAAAACAAGGGCTTCCAGGACACCTCGATTTCCGACAGCAGCCTGAAGGCGAATTCCCTGTTCGGCACCACTGGCGGGCAAAGCGTCGACACCAGCAACAGCGTGTTCAATTCCAGTTTTGCGCCGGCTGCGAGTAACCTCGACAGCAACGAAGTGGATCCCGTCGCCGAAGCCGATGTCTACATTGCCTACGGCCGGGATGCCCAGGCCGAGGAAATCCTGAAGGAAGCCTTGCGCACCCAACCCGAGCGGCATGCAGTGCGTGTCAAGCTGCTGGAAATCTACGCCAATCGCAAGGACACCCGGGGCTTCGAAAGCGTCGCCACCGAGCTGTACAGCATGACCAAGGGTGAAGGCGAAGACTGGGCGCAGGCTGCATCGCTAGGCATCGCTCTGGATCCATCCAACCCGCTGTACGCCGGTGGCGATGCGGTGGCGGCCGCGGTGCCACATGACGCTGCCGTGCTGTCGCCGGCCGCAACGCAGGACGACAGCGCCGATCTCGACGCCTTCCTGGAGGAAGTCAGCGCGGCGCATCCGTTTGCCGAAGGCGAGGCAGTGCCGGAACATGCCCTGGCGACAGAACACGCTCCGGAACACGCTCCGGAACACGCCCCTCTGTCAGCAGCCGACTTTGCGATGCCCGCTGCCGCGACTGCCGCCGCTGCGGTGGCTGCAACGGCCGCGGCGCATGAAACGGCGGCTGTCGACAACAGCCTCGACTTCGACCTCGACGGCATGAACTTCGACAGCATCGATAGCGATGCCAAGAAAAACGAGGCCGATCTCGGCCTGCCGAAGGAGGCGGCAGCACCCGCGCATGTGCTGGCGGAAGAGGCGCCGCTATCGGCTCTCGATTTCGATTTCCTGCGTGATGCGACTGCACCGACGGCCACCACTGCCGAACCTGCCGCCCCGATGATGCCGGCAACGATCGCCGAGCCGGTGCAGATCGGCGAGTTCAATCTCGAACCGGCGCCGGAACCCGCAGCGGCGATGGCGCATGCCGACCACACTGCAGCGAACCTGGAGCATGATATTTTTGCGCCGGCCATGGGAGCGTTCCCTTCGATTGAGACCGCGGCTCTGCAGGCGGCGCCGGCACCGGTTCGTCCGGACCCGCTGGAGTTCGACCTGTCCGGGATCACGCTCGATCTGCCGGAGCCGGCCGTGGCGGATGCACCTTTGGCACTCGACATGCCGATCCATCATGCGGGTTTTTCCAGCGCAGCCAACGAGGATTTCACGGAACTCGACCTGTCGGGCGCGACCGACCTCTCCGACGGCGCCAGCAGCAGCGGCATCAGCAACGCTGCCGAGATGTCGACTAAGCTCGACCTGGCGGTCGCCTATCAGGAAATCGGCGACCACGAAGGCGCCCGCGAACTGCTCGACGAAGTGATCAAGGGCGGCAGCGCCGACCAGTCCCAGAAGGCACAAACGCTGCTCGCGCGGCTCGGCTGACCAGAGCATCGGCAAGCGGCCAGTGGCCGGTGCGGAAAAAGGTATCATCCCCGGGCGCGATTGTTGGCGCCCGTTTTTTTGCCCGCCCGACCTGGCTTTGGCTGCCTTGTATTCGGCTCGTATTCGGCTCGTATTCGGCACGTATTCGGCTTGTATCCACTCCCGCAAGGATCTTGTTTGGAAAATCATGCGTTGAAGCGCATCGTGCTGGGGTTGCAGTACGACGGCGGCTCATGGCAAGGCTGGCAAACCCAGCCCAGTGGCCTGACGGTCCAGGACCGCCTGGAAGCGGCGCTGCAGCGCTTTTCCTGCACGCAGCAGCACACGCATTGCGCCGGTCGCACCGACGCCGGCGTGCATGCACTCGAGCAGGTGGTGCACTTCGATACCGCCATCGAGCGCGATCCCGAATCCTGGGTGCGCGGCGTCAATGCCTTCCTGCCCGCGTCGATTGCCGTGCGCTGGGCAGCCGAGGTACCGGCCGTTTCGCCGGATGGCTTTCATGCCCGCTTCAGCGCCCGCTCGCGCACCTATTCCTATGCACTCTACAATCACCGGGTCCGCTCGCCACTGTTGACCGGCAAGACCGGCTGGACCTTTCGCCCGCTCGACATCGCGGCCATGCAGCAGGCCGCCGATGCACTGTTGGGCACGCATGATTTCACGGCCTTTCGCGCCGTCGAATGCCAGGCGAAATCGCCGGTCAAGACAGTGCAGCGCATTGATATCGTGCGGCGGGGCGACCTGATACTCTTTACGTTCCAGGCCAACGCTTTCCTGCACCACATGGTGCGCAACATCGTCGGCTCGCTGGTGCATGTCGGCGGCGGCAAGCAACCACCTGGCTGGATGGCCCAACTGCTGGCGGGGCGCGACCGTCACCGGGCCGCGCCGACCTTCATGGCCGACGGGTTGTACCTGGCAAAAATCGACTACGATGACGCCTGGCGGCTGCCGCAGGAAGCGCCGGCCGTTTTTCCGTGGCTCTGAGGTTTTTCATGCATCGCACCCGAATCAAGATTTGTGGCCTGACCCGCGTCGAGGATGTTGCGGCCGCCGTCGCCAGCGGCGCCGATGCGCTCGGCTTCGTCTTCTATGAAAAAAGCCGGCGCTGGGTCAGCCCGGCACTCGCCGCCGAGCTTGTCGCAGCGGTGCCGCCCTTCGTCACCACCGTCGGCCTGTTCGTCAACGCCAGCACGCAGCAAGTGGTGGCGACCGTAGCGCGCGCGCCGGTGTCGCTGCTGCAGTTCCATGGTGACGAGACGCCGGCGCAGTGTGCCGAGGCGGCGGCGGCGGTCAACCGGCCCTTCATGGTCGCCATGCGGGTCGGCCCCACGACAACGTCGGCGAATTTGCTAGAATACGAGTCGCAATGTCGCGCTGCCGGCAACCTGTTTGCCGGCTTGTTGCTGGATGCCTTCGTCGATGGCTATGGCGGGGGCGGGAAGGTGTTCGATTGGTCAATCATTCCAGAAGAGCTCGCGCCTCGGGTCGTTTTAAGTGGTGGCTTGCACGTACAAAACGCGACTGACGCCGTGGCGCGCGTGCGCCCCCATGCGGTCGACGTCAGCAGTGGCGTCGAGCACGGCGAAGCAGGCGTACGCATCCCTGGCATCAAGGATCCAGCGCTGATGGCCGCATTCGTGGCCGCAGTCCGCGCCGCCGACCGACTGTAGTGCCGTTGCCTGAGCGACCTGCCGGCGACACGATCCGACACCAAACCGACACCGAACCCAGAAGGACCACACCATGAATCATCCCGACCTGCTTGCATCCGAGGTGGCACAAGCCGTACCGGCCTATGCTTTTCCCGACGCACGCGGCCATTTCGGCCAGTATGGCGGCAGTTTCGTCTCCGAGACCCTGACGCACGCGCTGACCGAACTGAAGGCCGCCTATGCGCACTACAGCACCGATCCGGAATTCATCCGCGAATTCAACTACGAGCTCAAGCATTTCGTCGGTCGTCCCAGCCCGATCTATCACGCAAAACGCTGGTCCGAAAAAATGGGCGGAGCGCAGATCTACTTCAAGCGCGAAGACCTGAACCACACCGGCGCCCACAAGATCAACAACGCGATCGGGCAGGCCCTGCTGGCGCGTCGGATGGGCAAGCGGCGCGTGATCGCCGAGACCGGCGCCGGTCAGCATGGCGTGGCGACGGCCACCATCTGCGCCCGCTTCGGCCTCGAGTGCGTGGTCTACATGGGTAGCGAAGACATCAAGCGGCAGGCGCAGAACGTGTACCGCATGAAGCTGCTGGGCGCGACCGTGGTGCCGGTGGAATCGGGCTCGAAGACGCTCAAGGACGCGCTCAACGAAGCCATGCGCGACTGGGTCACCAACGTCGAGAACACGTTCTACATCATCGGCACCGTGGCCGGTCCGCATCCGTATCCGATGATGGTGCGCGACTTCCAGTCCGTCATCGGCAAGGAATGCATCGACCAGATGCCGGAGATGACCGCGCGCCAGCCGGATGTGGTCACGGCCTGCGTCGGCGGCGGCTCCAATGCGATGGGCATCTTCTATCCGTACATTGATTTTCCCGATGTGCAACTGGTCGGCGTGGAAGCGGCGGGCGAGGGCATGAACAGCGGCAAGCATTCGGCGTCGCTGACCGCCGGCACGCCGGGTGTCCTGCATGGCAACCGGACGTACCTGCTGCAGGACGCGAATGGCCAGGTCATCGAGACACATTCGGTTTCGGCCGGACTCGACTATCCCGGCGTCGGCCCGGAACACGCCTGGTTGAAGGACATCGGCCGCGCGCAGTACGTGACGATCGACGACGATGAAGCGCTGCAGGCGTTCCATGACTGCTGCCTGATCGAGGGCATCATCCCGGCGCTCGAATCGAGTCATGCCCTGGCTTATGCAGCCAAGCTCGCCGCCACCATGGCCAAGGACAAGATCATCCTGGTCAACCTGTCCGGCCGCGGCGACAAGGACATGCATACGGTCGCCGAGCGGATGGGCATGAATTTCTATTGCCGCGAATCCTGCAAGGTCGGCGCGGAACAGGTCATTCACCTCCAGAAATAGCGCGGGAACATTCGTTCCTGTCGCGGAGCGGGTGCGCAGGCAATCTGCCGCACCCGCCTGCGCATCGACGTTTCCACAACCTATAACAACTACAAAGACGCCACGCCCATGTCCAGAATCCAGGCAACATTCGCCGCACTCGCCGCCCAGCACCGCAAGGCGCTGATTCCTTTCATCACTGCGGGCGATCCGTCGCCCGAGATGACGGTGCCACTGATGCATGCACTGGTTGCCGGCGGCGCCAACATTCTCGAACTGGGCGTGCCGTTTTCCGACCCGATGGCCGAGGGTCCGGTCATCCAGCGCGCCTGCGAACGTGCCCTCAAGCACGGCGTCGGCATCCGCGACGTGCTCGGCTACGTCCGCGCGTTCCGCCAGACAAATTCCACGACGCCGGTGGTCCTGATGGGTTACGCCAATCCGATCGAGCACATGGGCCAGCAGGCATTCATCACTGCTGCGCTCGAAGCCGGTGTCGACGGCACCATCGTGGTCGACTATCCGCCGGAAGAGTGCGAGGAATTCAGCGCCATGATGAAGGCCGCCAGCCTCGACGTGATCTTTCTGCTGGCGCCGACCTCGACCGACGAACGCATCCAGCAGGTGGCCAAGGTCGGCAGCGGGTTCAGCTACTATGTCTCGCTCAAGGGCGTGACCGGGGCCGCCAATATCGACATCGGCGAGGTCGCCGCGCGCATTGCGGCGATCCGCCAGCACGTCAAGCTGCCGATCGGCGTCGGCTTCGGCATCCGCGACGCCGCCACTGCCAAGGCGATCGGCACCTTTGCCGATGCGGTCGTCATCGGCAGCCGGATCATCCAGTTCCTCGAAGAAACGCCACCCGCGCAGGCGGTCGAGACGGTGCAGGCGTTCATTGCCGGCATCCGGTCCGCGCTCGACGAATAAGTGCGCCCATCGAGTCTTGTTCTGGTCGCGAGCAGTAACTTGCCGCCACCGAACAGGCTGCGGTTACAATGTCGCACGCCTGACATAGGAGAGTCTGAATGAGCTGGCTTGAAAAACTGCTGCCACCCCGGATCAAGCGCAACGAAAGCGCGTCGCGCAAGTCGGTGCCCGAAGGTCTGTGGGTCAAGTGCCCGTCCTGCGAGGCCGTGCTCTACCGCACCGATCTCGAGTCCAACATTCATGTCTGCCCGAAATGCGATCACCACCTGCGCATTCGTGCGCGTGAGCGGCTCGATGCGCTGCTCGACGCGGAAGGCCGCTACGACATCGGCCAGGAAACCCTGCCGGTCGATACCCTGAAGTTCAAGGACAGCAAGAAGTACCCGGACCGTCTCAAGGCCGCGATGGAAGCCACCGGTGAAACCGATGCGCTGATCGTCACCGCAGGCGCGATCATGTCGCTTCCGGTCGTGGTCGCCTGTTTCGAATTCGAATTCATGGGCGGCTCGATGGGCTCGGTCGTCGGCGAGCGCTTCGTGCGCGGCGCCCAGGTCGCGATCGAACAGAAGGTGCCGTTCATCTGCATCACTGCCACCGGCGGTGCAAGGATGCAGGAAGGCCTGCTGTCGCTGATGCAGATGGCAAAGACCACCGCCATGCTGACCAAGCTGTCGGAAAAGAAGCTGCCGTTCATCTCGGTGCTGACCGATCCGACCATGGGCGGCGTGTCTGCTTCATTCGCCTTCATGGGCGACGTCGTGATCGCCGAGCCGAAAGCGTTGATCGGCTTTGCCGGACCGCGCGTGATCGAAAACACGGTGCGCGAAAAACTGCCGGAAGGTTTCCAGCGGGCTGAATTCCTGGTGCAGAAAGGCGCCGTCGACATGATCGTCGACCGCCGCAAGATGCGCGAGGAAATCGCGCGCCTGCTGGCGCTGCTGCAGAACCAGGCCGCCGACGTACTGGCATAGTCTGCGGCGACCGCTGCCAATCCCGTCATCCTGATCGCCCCGATCGCAGGTCGCCCGACACGCGCGCGACCTGCATGACGAGCCGATACCTGCTTTAAATCCTGGCCGCCGCCGCCATATACCCTGCACGATGCCGATGACACCACCGCCCGCCACGCCGGCCGCCATGCCTTCCCTGACCGATCCCGCCGCCAGTCCGTCAGCGATCTCTCCTGCAATGCCCGCTGCCAGTCCTGCTACCAGTCCTGCTACCAGTCCCGCTACCAGTCCTGCTGCAAGCCCTGCCGAACTCCCGGCCACGCTCGACGCCTGGCTGGCCCTGCTCGAGGCACGCCATGTCAAGACCATCGACATGGGTCTGGACCGGGTTGCCGCGGTCCGGGCGCGCATGGGCATCGCGTTTGCCTGCCCGGTGATCATGGTGGCCGGCACCAACGGCAAGGGCTCGACCTGCTCGATGCTGGAATCGATCCTGCTGCAGGCCGGCTACCGGGTCGGGCTCTACATCAAGCCGCATTTCCTGAAATTCAACGAGCGCGCACGCATCGGCGGCGAATCCGCAGCCGATGCCGAACTGGTGGCCGCATTTGCAGCTGTCGAAGCTGCGCTCGATGGGGTGTCGCTCAGCTATTTCGAATTCACGACACTGGCGATCATGCATCTGCTGCAGCAGGCCGCGCTTGATGTCGTGATCCTTGAAGTGGGGCTCGGCGGCCGTCTGGATGCGGTCAACGTGATCGACGCCGATGTTGCGATCGTCACCAGCATCGACATCGATCACACCGATTACCTCGGCGACACACGCGAGAAGATCGGCTTCGAGAAGGCCGGGATTTTCCGGGCCGGCAAGACGGCGATCTGCAGCGATCCGCTGCCGCCGAAAACGCTGGTGGCGCATGCCGAGGCGATTGGCGCCGATCTCTGGTTGCTCGGACGCGATTTCAATTACGCGGGCGACAAGCAGCAATGGAATTTTGGTGGACGCACGCAGCGCCGCAATGCGCTGTCCTATCCGAGCCTGCGCGGCGCCAACCAGTTGCTCAATGCCTCGGCGGCCCTGGCCGCATTGGAAGCATTGCGCCTGATGCTGCCGGTCAGTGCACAGGAAGTACGGACCGGCCTGGTCACGGTCGAGTTGCCCGGGCGCTTCCAGGTGCTGCCGGGCCGGCCAACGGTGATCCTCGATGTTGCGCATAACCCACATGCGGCGGCGGCCCTGGCCCAGAATTTCGACAACATGGGGTTTCATCCCTACACCTACGCGGTGTTCGGTTCGATGCGCGACAAGGACATCGATGGCGTGATCGCGCAGATGAAGGGACGGGTGGATCACTGGTGCGTGACCGATCTGCCCTTGCCGCGCGCGGCCAGCGCGGCATTCCTCACCGAACGTTTGCTGGCCGCCGGGATCATTCCTTCGGCCGATGCCAATGGCGAATGCACCATCCGGAGCTTCGATTCGCCGGAAAAAGCTTTCGCCAATGCAAAGGAACGGGCAGGGGAGAATGATAGAATTGCGGTATTCGGATCCTTCCTCACGGTCGCCGGCGTCATGGCGGCACGCAACGCCGAACTTCACTGATTAACTACCCATCCAGCGCATGAGCTTGTTATCGTTCTTTCGTAAAAACAAGCAAGAAACTCCCGCTGAAGACAGCGCGTTCTACTCGCGTGCCGAATCCGACTCCCAGGTGGTGCGGCCACGCAAGCGCAAGTCGGCCAGTCGCATCGGCGCGGACGGCACGCCCAATACACCGGTCGACCCGGTGCTGCCTGAAAAGAAACGTGCGCGGCGTCGTCTTGTCGGCGCGGTCGCGCTGGTGTTGGCGTTCGTCATCGGCTTGCCGATGGTGCTCGATTCAGAGCCCAAGCCTCTGCCCGACGACGTTACCATCGAGATTCCCTCCAAGGATGCACCTGCACCCGCGCCGAAAGCGGCCAACGGCAAGGTGCGCAGTTCAGCCGATCCGACAGCAGCGCCAGTACCGACGTCGGCATCGCTGGATCAAAAGGAAGAAGTCGTCGACCTGGCCCCGGGCGCGGCTGCAAGTACGCCTTCAACTTCAAACCCAGGTTCCGCTGCCGCTGCGGCCGCGCCGTCAGCGACAGCTGCGCCCAAGCCCACGGCATCCGCCAAGGCAGACGGCGCTGCGCCTGCGAAGCCGGCAGCAGCCGCGGCCCCAGTCCATGAGAAAGCCAGGGCAAAGCCGGAGGTGGTGGCAGAGAAGCCGGCGCCGGCGGCGTCAGCCAGGCTCGCCGCCGAACCTGAGGCCGACAGCAAGCACGCCAAGTTCACGGTGCAGGTTGCCGCATTCGCCTCCCAGGAAAAAGTCAACGAGCTGCGCGGCAAGCTGAAAGACGCCGGCATCACAAGCTATACGCAAAAAGTGGCGACTGAAAGCGGTGAGCGCACCCGCATCCGGATCGGCCCGGTCAAGAGCAAGCAGGAGGCCGAAAAGCTGCGTGCCCGCCTGTCGGCACTGGGACTGACGGGCACGCTGGTGCCGCTGCCCTCTTGACCCGCGCTGACTTGCCGTGCGGTGGTCGAGATGGCTGCGCGCAGCCGTGATGCCCTGACGTCGTGGCCCTGTGACCGGTTTCGATTACGTGGTGCTGTTCATCCTGGCGTGCTCGATCGTGGTGAGCACCCTGCGCGGCCTGGTCAAGGAAATCCTGTCGCTGCTCGGCTGGGTGGTCGGGTTCATGGTGGCCAATGCGTATTGCGACGTACTGGCGGCGTGGCTTCCGGATGCAATACCGGGCGCGTCGGGGCGGTTGATCGTGGCATTTCTGGCCTTGTTCATCGGCGTGAAGTTGCTCATGATGTTGTTCGGGATGGCGGTCGATGCGATCGTCCGGGCTGCGGGATTGATGGTCGTCGATCGCGGACTGGGTGGGTTGTTCGGGCTGGCGCGCGGCATGGTGATCGTGCTTGCGGTGGTGCTGGTATGCGGCACGACCGCGATCCCGCAGCAGCGGTTCTGGCGTGAGGCGGTGCTGAGTCCGCTGGCCGAGACCGCGGCGCGTACCGCGTTGCCGTATCTGCCGGGCGAGATGGCGCGCCGCGTGCGGTTCTGAACCGGGCGGTATCGGCGTGTGGCGACAGGTTTTAGCTTGCAGGATGGACACTTCGTCCCTATCTGCAACAGTGAATTGTTCAAGTTGAGGAGCCCACCATGTGTGGCATAGTCGGCGTCGTTTCCCATAGTCCCGTCAATCAGTTGATCTACGATGCCTTGCTGCTGCTGCAGCATCGCGGTCAGGATGCTGCGGGTATCGCAACCAACCACGGCAACCAGTTCTGCATGCACAAGGCGAACGGCCTGGTGCGCGACGTGTTCCGCACGCGCAACATGCGTTCGCTGCTCGGCAATGCCGGCATCGGCCAGGCACGCTACCCGACCGCTGGCACGGCGAGCGCCGAGGAGGCACAGCCGTTCTACGTGAATGCGCCGTTCGGCATCACTTTGGCACACAACGGCAATCTGACCAACTGCGATCAGCTCAAGATCGAGATGTTCAAGAACGACCGGCGGCACCTGAATACCGATTCCGATTCCGAAGTCCTGCTCAACGTGCTGGCGCATGAAATCCAGCAGGCCACCAGTGGATTCTCGCTCGATCCGGCCGCCTTGTTCCGCGCCGTTTCCGTGCTGCACAAGCGGGTGCGCGGCTCCTACGCGGCAGTCGCGCAGATCGCCGGTTACGGGCTGCTGGCGTTCCGCGATCCCTTCGGTATCCGCCCGCTGTGCATCGGCTTCAATGAATCCGACAAGGGACCCGAGTACGTGGTTGCCAGCGAATCGGTCGCGCTCGAGGGCCTCGGATTCCGCTTCCTGCGCGACGTGTTCCCGGGTGAAGCGATCTTCGTCGACATGGACGGCAAGCTCTACAACCAGCAATGCGCCGAGAATCCGACGCTCAATCCCTGTGCCTTCGAATACGTGTATCTCGCGCGTCCCGACTCGGTGATCGACGGCGCCTCGGTGTACCAGACGCGGCTCAAGATGGGCGAGTACCTGGCCGAAAAAATCCGCCGCGAGTTTTCATCCGGCGAGATTGATGTCGTCATGCCGATCCCGGATTCGTCACGACCATCGGCGATGGAACTGGCGCTGAAGCTGAACCTCGACTATCGCGAAGGTTTCATCAAGAATCGCTACATCGGCCGCACCTTCCTGATGCCGGGGCAGGCGATCCGCAAGAAGTCGGTGCGCCAGAAGCTGAACGCGATCGGTTCGGAATTCAAGGGCAAGTCGGTGCTGCTGGTCGACGATTCGATCGTGCGCGGCACCACCAGCCGCGAGATCGTGCAGATGGCGCGCGACTCCGGCGCCAAGCGCGTGATCTTCGCCTCGGCCGCGCCGCCTGTGAAATTTCCGAATGTGTACGGCATCGACATGCCGACCCGCGATGAACTCATCGCCTACGGCCGCACCGAAGAAGAAGTCTGCCGCGAGATTACCGCCGACGCCCTGGTCTACCAGGACATCGAGTCGCTCAAGCGCTCGATCTCGGATGTCAATCCGCTCTTGCGCAACTTCGAGGCATCCTGCTTCGACGGCGTGTATGTTACCGGCGACATCTCGCGCGATTACCTCGACCGCATCGAGTTGAAGCGCAACAATCCGCAGCCGGAAAACGAAGATGCGGTGCGCTCGCAACTCAACCTGAACCTGGCGCAGGTCGACTGACCTTTCGGCAGTGCTGGACAGGCTGCCGCGCCTTTGCCGATCTGCGATCTGAATAATGAGCTCCGACAAGAAACAGTACGGTTTCACGACCACCACGCTGCACAGCGACCGCCAGAAGCCGATCGAGCACGGCTCGCTGCACAAGCCGATCCACACCTCGGTGACCTTCGGCTACAACGATGCGCGGGACCTCGCGGCGGTGTTCCAGGGACGCCAGCAGGGCTATCGTTACGGCCGTCAGGGCAACCCGACCGTCTCGGCGCTGGAAGACAAGGTCACGCGCATGGAAGACGGCCTGTCGACCATCTGCTTCGCCACCGGCATGGCGGCGATCGCCGCGGTGGTGCAGGCGCTGCTGCGTGACGGCGATCATGTGGTCTCGTCGGCATTCCTGTTCGG
>JACMOV010000072.1 GCA_014377845.1 Herminiimonas sp. | reverse complement strand
GGCATGCAGCTGCGTGTAGGTCAGCTTGGTGACTTCACCACCATCGGCTTCGAAGATCACGGCCGTCTTGTCGGCGTTGCCATTGGTCAGATTGACGTCGAGACAGTTGTAGGAGACGTTGAGCAGGCCGTCCTCGAACCATTTGTAGAACGGCGCCTTCGACTCGTCGAGCGCCTTGGTGAAGGGCTTGTGCCAGACCAGCGTTTCACGCGCCAGGCGCGACCAGAAACCATCGTAGTCCCGCGCCGCTTCTGCGCACAGCGCGTTGTAGGCATCCATGCCCGAAATGGCGGCGTTCGCGGCAAACCCGGCTGGCGGATTGAAGATGCGGGTTTCCTGTTTGATTGTTTCGATCTCGGCCATGGTGTCTCCTGCGTGTTTTAGTTTGGTACAACCTGCGTTCAGGACGAACGCTAATCGGTCAGCCTTACGGCAGACTTACCTGCATGCCGCAAGGGCATGGTGATTCTGGAACAGTCCAGACTGGGTACCCAAGCTGGCAAAAGCGAAAACGGGATGGTTTCCGGCGGGGCGGCGGTCAGGCCCGATAGGGCCAGTGTGCTTGCGCGCCGCGTTTCTGGTTCGAACGTTCGCGCGCAAGGCGCAGAATACCATGACCGCCCGTGTAAAATACCGATCCCAGACTCTACCCTTTCCCCCTCTCTACATGAGCGAATCCCGCAATACGTCAGCAAGCGCCTTGCCAGGCTCCCGACCGGGATCGCCAGCAAAAACCATCCGAGCCCTGCCGCGCTTCATTTTCATGGCGCGCTGGCTGCAATTGCCGCTTTATCTCGGGCTCATTCTGGCGCAATGCGTCTATGTCTATCATTTCTACGTCGAACTGTCGGACCTGATCGGCGCTGCCATGGGCAACCCGGGCGCGCTTCAACACATCCTCGACGCGGTCAGCATCGAAGGCGCCGTCAAGCCGACCAAGCTAACGGAAAGCACGATCATGCTGGTGGTGCTGGGCCTGATCGACGTCGTCATGATCTCCAACCTGCTGATCATGGTGATCATTGGCGGCTACGAGACCTTCGTCTCGCGCATGAACCTCGAAAGTCACCCGGACCAGCCGGAATGGCTCTCGCATGTCAATGCATCGGTCCTCAAGGTCAAGCTTGCCATGGCGATCATCGGCATCAGCTCGATCCACCTGCTCAAGACCTTCATCAACGCCAGCGCCTATGACGTCAAGACACTGGTGGCCCAGACAGGCATCCACCTGACGTTCCTGCTCTCGGCAATCGCGATCGCCTACTGCGACCGCATCATGAGCGGCACCCAGAACCAGAATTCGCAGCATCCGTAGCACTCAGCCCCCACTGACCCAAGAGACCGCCACATGACCATCATCAAGCAGGAAGACCTGATCGAATCCGTCGCCGCCGCGCTGCAGTACATCAGCTACTACCATCCGGCCGATTACATCGCGCACCTGGCGCGCGCCTATGAGACGGAACAGAGTCCGGCTGCCAAGGATGCGATTGCCCAGATCCTGACCAATTCCCGCATGTGTGCCGAAGGCAAGCGGCCGATCTGCCAGGATACCGGCATCGTCAACGTGTTCCTGAAGATCGGCATGGAAGTGCGCTTCGAGGGCTTCAAAGGCTCGGTCACCGATGCGGTCAACGAAGGCGTCCGGCGTGGCTACAACTATCCGGACAACAAGCTGCGCGCCTCGATCGTTGCCGACCCGCAGTTCGCCCGCAAGAATACCGGCGACAATACGCCGGCGGTGGTCCACATGGAGCTGGTACCGGGAAACAAAGTCGACGTGCAGGTCGCGGCCAAGGGCGGTGGCTCGGAAAACAAGTCCAAGTTCGTGATGCTCAACCCCTCCGATTCGCTCGTCGACTGGGTCATGAAGACGGTGCCGACGATGGGCGCCGGCTGGTGCCCGCCGGGCATGCTCGGCATCGGCATCGGCGGCACCGCGGAACGCGCCATGCTGATGGCAAAACAGGTGTTGATGGAAGACATCGACATGTATGAATTGAAGCTGCGCGGCCCGCAGAACAAGACGGAGGAACTGCGCATCGAACTGTGCGACAAGATCAATGCGCTGGGCATCGGCGCGCAGGGCCTGGGCGGCCTTACCACGGTGCTGGACGTGAAGATCATGATGCATCCGACGCATGCGGCATCCAAGCCGGTGGCGATGATCCCGAACTGCGCCGCGACCCGGCATGCGCACTTCGTTCTCGACGGCTCCGGCGCTGCCTACCTGACGCCGCCGGCGCTGTCGACATGGCCGGATGTGCAGTGGCGTCCCGATACCGAAAAATCGACCTCCGTCAACCTCGACACCCTGACCCGTGAAGAAGTCGCGTCCTGGAAGCCCGGCCAGACGCTGCTCCTGAACGGCAAGATGCTGACCGGTCGCGACGCTGCCCACAAGCGCATCCAGGACATGCTGGTGGCCGGCGAAGCACTGCCGGTCGACTTCACCAACCGCGTCATCTACTACGTCGGCCCGGTCGACCCGGTGCGCGACGAAGCGGTCGGCCCAGCTGGCCCGACCACGGCGACCCGGATGGACAAGTTCACCGACATGATGCTGGAGAAGACCGGCCTGATCTCGATGATCGGCAAGGCCGAGCGCGGCCCCGCCGCCATCGAATCGATTCGCAAGCACAAGTCGGCCTACCTGATGGCGGTCGGCGGCGCGGCGTACCTGGTATCGAAGGCGATCAAGACGGCGCGTGTTGTTGGTTTTGCCGACCTGGGCATGGAAGCGATCTACGAATTCGACGTGCAGGACATGCCGGTCACCGTCGCCGTCGACGCCAACGGGACGTCGGTGCACAACACCGGGCCCGCGGAATGGCAGGAACGGATTGCCAGGTCGTCGGTCGGGAAGATCCCAGTCTCGGTTTCCTGAGATTGCTGAAGGCAGATCGCACGTGACGGTGTCCTTCGAGGGCGCGATCGGGGTCTTCGACTCCGGCGTCGGCGGATTGTCGGTGCTGCGTCATATTCGTGCCGCGCTGCCAGCCGAGCACCTTGTCTATTTTTCGGATGCCGGCTTTGCACCGTATGGCGACAAGCCGGAAGCGGCAATCGTCAACCGTGCGCTGGCGATCGCCGCCTTCCTTGTCCAACATGGCGCCAAGGCTGTCGTGGTCGCCTGCAACACTGCCACTGCCGCCGCGATCGACGCGATCCGGCAGCGCTATCCGGCGCTGACCGTAGTCGGCGTCGAACCCGGCCTGAAACCGGCCGCAGAATGCTCGGTGAGCCGCATCGTCGGCGTGCTGGCCACGTCGCGCACGCTGGCCAGCGCCCGCTTCGCACAACTGCAGGCGCAGGTCACGGCGTCCACCGGTGCACGCTTCCTGCTGCAGCCCTGCCCCGGTCTGGCCGACCAGATCGAAAAAGGCGAACTGCGTTCGCTGGCGACCGCGCGCATCGTCGAGCGGCTGGTGCGCCCGCTGCTGGAACAAGGCGCCGACACCCTGGTGCTTGGCTGCACCCATTATCCTTTCGTGCAGACGCTGATCGAGGCGGCGGCAAGCCGGTTCACGGCGTCGTCACCGAACCCCGCAAAGTCACCCGTCACCCTCATCGACACCGGCGGCGCGGTCGCCCGGCAGCTTGGTGCGGTACTGCGCCTGCGCAGTCAATTGCGGGATGCGACCTTGCCAGGCACGCTGTCAGCATGCACCAGTGGCAGCCCCGGCACTCTGTCGCAGGCGTTGCGTCACCTGCTCGCGGTCACCGTACCGGTCACCGCGCTCACGCTGGCGACCGGCGCCCCCGATAACGCCGCAAACAAGGCCTTACCCGGCACGCACGGCGTCTCGCCAGTATGATTTGCCAGAGCCGCCCGGATTTCGTATAATGCGCAGCTGCCTGATGCACGGCGTCCGCCATTCCGGGGCCACGAAATCAGCAGGCAGGTGAAATATTCGAGCAGTACCGTAGTTCAGTGGCGGCTGTAGCTCAGCTGGTAGAGTCCCAGATTGTGATTCTGGTTGTCGCGGGTTCGAGCCCCGTCGGTCGCCCCACCCCATTCAGCAGTCGCAAGCGTGCATCGATGCAGCGCACGGCTCGACGACTGTAGACGCGGCGGGTATCGCATGAATTTTAGTCCGTTAAAATTCCTGCGATACCCGCCGCGTTTTTTTACGCCTGCGCGCACCGTGCTGGCCGATCCTGCCCGGCCAACCGGCAGAATTTACACGCTCAAGTGCAAATTCTTCTGTTGCCGCGGGTTGCGCGCAAAGCAGCCCGCGTGGTGCCGCGACTGCCGAGCCGCATCGATTGGCATGCCGCTTGCAAACCCGCTCGATGCGGCCGTATCAACCGGGCGCGGCAGGGGCCCGACGCTTGCATCGATCCGACCATCCTGCGCAACTCCATGCGCGACTCCTCGCGTCAACGATGCAGCACTGAAAGGATAGTGAAATGAATGCGAGTGATGTAACACCTGGGCAAACCGAAAGCGACAACCCAGCCGGCAGCGCGAGAACCGGCCGCAAAGGCAACGGCGCCGGCTTCATGGGCGGGCGCCGAGATGCGGAGAGCCTGCGCACCCAGCTCTCCAGCCTCAAGACCGAACTGGACTCGCTGGTCCAGCGTGCGATGACGATGGGCGATGACGAGTTGTCGCAGGCGCATGACGAAATCATGGCGCGTTTCAGTTCGATGCGCCATGCGGCACGCGGCATGGCGACGCAGGCAAGCCGCCAACTCAAGACCGGCGTCGATGTGACGACCGGCTACGTCCAGGAAAAGCCCATGCAGTCGGTCGGGGTTGCCGCTGCAGTCGGGATGGCGCTCGGCTTGCTGCTGTCGCGCCGATGACCAGAGACGCCGGCCACGCCCGTCCCGAGCTCCGCTAGCAGGCAGGTTACTTTTCGATCCGGTTGAATCTTTGACGGCAGGGACAGTCTATCGGGCAGGAAACTTGTAGCCGGTTCCATCGCTGCAACTCGCTCACCCGATACGGATGCCCACCTGCCGATGCCGGAACCGATCCTTCTGCCCCTTAAGATCCAGCCACAGCCGGATGAAACGACTTGTGGCCCGACCTGCCTGCATGCACTGTACCGCTACTGGGGCAGTACCGATGCCCTGGAGGCCATCGTGGCCCGGATGGGTTCGCTCGAGTATGGGGGCACCTTTGCGGTACTGCTGGCATGCGATGCGTTGCGGCGTGGCTACCGCGCCACGATCTATACCTACAATCTCAATGTGTTCGATCCGACCTGGTTCGGTCGCGCGAAGGTGGACATCGCCGACCGATTGCGACGCCAGCGAGAAATCAAGATGGATTACCGCCTGCAACAGGCGACCAAGGGCTATCTCGAATTCCTGGCCCTCGGCGGACGCCTGCGCCTGGCCGATCTCTCGCGCGGGCTGATCCACGGCATGCTGCGTCGGAAACAGCCGATCATCACCGGCCTCAGTTCCACCTACCTGTACCGCGTCGCACGCGAGCATGGTCCCGCCGACACACCGGACGATGTGCGTGGCCTGCCATCGGGCCATTTCGTCATCATCGCCGGCTACGATCAACTCAAGCGCAAGGTACTGGTGCTCGACCCGTACCAAAAAAATCCCTACGGTGGCCTTCACGAATACTGGCTCGGCATCGACCGCGTGATGAACGCCGTCCTGCTGGGCATCGTCACGCATGACGCCAATCTGCTGCTCATCCATCCACGACACCGCCCGGGCCCCGGACTCGCATGAATATTCTATTTGTCGTCAGTCACCGAGGCAACTGGTCGCTCGACCTGGTCGGCGTCGACGTGGTGCCAGCTGCCGCCTACCTGGACGATCCGGCCTTCCGGACACGGGCCTCGACGCAGGTATTCAACCTCTGCGACTCCTACGACTATCAGAGCGCCGGTTACTACGTCTCGCTACTGGCGCAGGCACGCGGCCACGATCCACTGCCAGATATCAAGGCGATCGAGGCACTGCGCACACCCGATCCGCAGCAGATGCTGCCGGCGACACTGTTGCCGGTGATCGATGCCGCCTTTGCAGCGATCGATCCGGCGGTCGGTGCAGTCACCGTGCACGGTTACTTCGGCCGCGCCGTCGATCACCGCTTCGCCAGGCTGTGCGAGCTGCTCTTCAACTGGATCAAGACGCCGCTGCTGCAAGCCACCTTCGAACCGGAAAAAGGCAGGTGGCAACTACGCCATCTCGGGGCAATGCCGGCAGCTGGGCTGCCGCCGCAGCACGTACCGCTCGTGATTGACGCTGCTGCAGCCTGTCTGCAGGCGCACCATGTTCGTCACCGCGAGCCCAGTGCCGTTGTGCCATCGGTGGCGATCCTGTGCGGTGCTACCGATGCCGACCAGCCGTCGAACCCGGCAGCGCTGCAGAAGTTCGTCGAAGCGGCACAGGACCTTGGCATGCGGGCCGAAATCATCACCCCGGCCGATGTAGCGCGCCTGACCGAATTCGACGGCCTCTTCATGCGCGACACCACCGCCATCGACCACTACACCTATCGCCTGGCACGCGCGGCCGCCCATGCCGGACTGGTGGTGATCGACGACGCCGATTCCATCATCAAGTGCAACAACAAGGTGTACCTGTCAGAGCTGTTGCAGCAGCACGGCATACCGGCCCCGAAAAGCCTGCACGTCGACCGCCGGCACCTGGGTGCGGTGACACCTGCGCTCGGGCTGCCGTGCATCCTGAAGCAGCCGGATGGCGCGTTCTCGAACGGCGTCGTGAAAGTGGAGTCGGAAGCCGAACTGGAGGTATCGGCAGCAGCACTGCTGGCCCATTCCGAGCGCATCCTGGCGCAAGCCTATCTGCCCACCGCCTTCGACTGGCGCATCGGTATCATCGACCGGCAACCTCTGTTCGCATGCAAGTACTACATGGCGCACGGGCACTGGCAGATCATCAAGCACGAGCGCGATGACCGCTGGTACGAAGGCGCAACCGAGGCGGTGGCACTGTGCGACGTACCACCGCAGGTGCTGGCGATGGCGCTGCGGGCCGCCGGCCTGATCGGCGACGGCTTCTACGGCGTCGATCTCAAGCAGGTGGGCGACAGTTGTACGATCATCGAGATCAACGACAACCCCAATGTCGACGCCGGCAATGAGGACGCCATCCTTGAAGGAGACCTGTACCGGCAGGTGATGCAAGTGTTTCGCGACCGGATCGAAGCGCGCAAGCGCCATGCGGCACGCCGCGCATGAGGGCACTGTCTGCATGAACGATCCTGCATTGACTTCATCCAGCTTGTCCGGCGGCTTGCTCGCCCCAACCGATGCCGCCGCCGCGTCCCTGTGGCCGCCGCTCACCGCGTTCGGCGGCATTGGTATCGAACTCGAATATGCGATCGTGGCGCGCGACAGCCTGCATATCCTGCCGCTGGCCGATCGCGTGCTGGCCGCGGCCGGCGGTCCCGGCGCAACGGAAGCAGCGCGCGGCACGTTCGGCTGGTCCAATGAACTGGCGCTGCACGTCATCGAGATCAAGAACATCGCACCGGCGCCCTCGGTCGCCGGTCTCGCCACGGGATTTGCCGCCGAAGTCACGGCAATCGATGCCCTGCTCGCACCCTATGGCGCGCGGCTTCTGCCGGGCGGGATGCATCCATGGATGCAACCGGCGACCGAGACCCGGCTCTGGCCGCATGCCAATGCAGAATGCTATCGCCAGTTCGACCGCATCTTTGACTGCGCGCGACATGGCTGGTCGAACCTGCAGAGCATGCAGGTCAACCTGCCCTTCGCCGATGACGAGCAGTTCGCCCGCCTCCATGCGGCGATCCGGCTGGTGCTGCCAATTATCCCGGCGCTGGCGGCCAGCTCGCCCTTCATGGAGGGTGCCGATTCCGGTCATGCCGACAGCCGTCTGATGGCCTATCGCGACAATGCCGCACGGCTACCGGCGATCGCCGGCGCCGTGATCCCGCAGACCGTACGCAGCCGAGCCGAGTACACGGCGTCGATCCTGGCACCGATGTACGAGGCGATCGCGCCGCACGACCCGGCGGGCCAGTTGCAGCATGAATGGCTCAATGCCCGTGGGGCAATCGCACGTTTCGACCGGCATGCGATCGAAATCCGCCTGGCCGACACCCAGGAGTGCCCACGCGCCGACATTGCCGTCGCCGCCGCAATCACGTCGGTGGTGCGCATGCTGTACCGTGAGGAGACGGTGCCGCTGGCGGCGCAGCAAGCCATGCCGACCGCCTATCTGGCAGATATCCTGCAGCGCTGCATCACCCGCGCCGAACAGGCGGCGCTGACCGGTACGGAATGCGCCGCATACCTGGCGCTGTTGGGGTACCCGGCATCGGCCTGCCGCGCGCAGCAGCTGTGGCGCCATCTGATCCGTGGTGGCACGCCGGAGCCTGGCATGGATGACGGAACGGCGGCAACCTTGGAGCACATCCTGGAGCATGGCACGCTCGCGACCCGGCTGCGACGCGCCACGCATGGCGACCCTTCGCCCGCGCGGTTGCATAGCCTCTATCGCAGGCTTGCAGATTGTCTCCACGACGATCGCCTGTTCGGTGGGTTCCGCATCGGCTGAGCATCGAAGAATGACGGTCGAGATTGACCAAGGCCGCAGCAAGGGACGAGGCCGAAGTCAACATGCCGGTCAGCCCTGCAACGAGCGCCGCGCCAATCCAGCCACCGCCATCGACACTGCATTAACGGCGATGTCGATCGGCCGGCGGCAGCGGTTCGGTCCGAATGCCGAACCGCACCGCCGGTAACGATTGCACGACCCCTGCAATTTCTACGCGCGGCAAGCATGCGAGGTGGTGAGGCGGCTGCAGCAGCCGCATCGCAGGTTTCGGCACGATTGCTGCTGACGGTCAGACCCGATGACGTTCCTGCCGCAGGGGCAAGTCGTTCGGGCCATATTCCTCGAGCCGGTTGTAGAGGGTCTTGAGGCTGATGCCGAGGATATCGGCGGCGCGCTTCTTGACGCCGCCGCACAGTTGCAGCGTTGCGAAGATGAGCTTGCGGTCGACCTCCGCCAGGGAAGTACCGACCGGGATGGCGAGTGCGAGGCCGACCGGCGACTGGGTCGTGATCGCCGGCGCAAGCGCGGCTGCATCGAGCACATGATCCGAGAGGATGAATGCACGCTGCACATAATTGCGCAGCTCACGCACGTTGCCCGGCCAGTGGTAGTCGGCCAGACTGGCGAGGCCGTCATCGGACAGGACCTTGACGCAGCCATGCGCAAGATTCAGTTCATCGAGAAAGTGCCGCGCCAGCGATTCCACATCATTGCCCCGCTCCCGCAACGGTGGAATCACCAAGGGGAACACGTTGAGCCGATGATACAGGTCGAGCCGCAGTCTGCCGTCAGCGATCGCCTCTTCCGGATCGCGGTTGCTCGCAGCGATGATGCGCACATCGGTCGCGAGCTCCTGGTTACTGCCGATACGCATGAAGCCGCCCGTTTCAAGCACTCGCAGCAGCTTGACCTGCAGTTCGGGCGGCATCTCCGTGATCTCGTCGAGGAACAGGGTGCCGCCATCGGCACGCTCGAAGTATCCCTTGTGCTGACGGTCGGCACCCGTGAAACTGCCCTTCTCGTGGCCGAAGATTTCACTCTCGATCAGCTGCGGCGAAATCGCACCGCAGTTGACCGGCAAGAAGGGCTGCAGACGCCGCCGACTGAGATCGTGGATTGTCTGCGCCGCAATTTCCTTGCCGGTACCGCTTTCTCCCAGTAACAGCACGGTGGCTTCGGTCGGCGCCACGCAGTCGATATGATGGTAGAGCTTCTGCATCGCCGGCGCCGTGCCCAGCATCGGGCCGAAGTGTCCGCTGTGGCGCGCGCCGCGATCGGCCAGCTGAAGGGCTCTCTCCGGGTCGCAAGTACGCGGCACGCGCATCAGCAGGTGCTGCAGCCGCCTGAAACTGACTGGCTTGGTCAGATAATCGGTCGCCCCCAGCCGCAGGGCCTCGACCGCTGACTCGACAGTCGCCTCGCCCGCCAGCAGGACGATGGCGGTCTTGTTGCGCGCACCGATCGCATCGAAGAAATCGAGCCCGGTCCCCTCCGGCAACTCGAGGTCGACGAATGCGATATCGGGATGCTGGCGCGAGATTTGCATCTGTGCCTCGCGCAATCCTTTCGCGCAGGCGATGCTGAAATGATCGGCAAGGCAAAGTGCCGAGACGATCTCGCGCGTGATGAGATCGTCACCGACGATCAGTGCGTGTGGCATGTCGCATTCCTTTTCGGCCGGATGGCGGAACGGACGCAGGCAATCGGGTCGGCCCGCTTGACGGCCCGAACGTTTGCCGCAGGACGTCGTTGCAGATACGCCGTCACGCGCGGGCGCGTTCTTGTGTTCGTGCAGACCTTTCGGTGGGCGGCTCAGTCCATGCGGGCACGGTCAGCGCAGCGCAGCGAACGTAGCGTGACCGACGTATGCAGATTGGATCGACTGCAAGTTCTCCGCCTACGTTCAGTATGTGGTCAAGGTCTTGGTGGACGTTGATCTGTCTTAAAGTGTGGAAGAAACGGCAGTCGGTACCTCGGGCACTCTCGAGAGATCGAGAGTGCGGGTAGGCGGATGGGGCATGGTCACCAGGCGCAGGCGCCGCGGTGACCTGGTTACAGCAATTTATTTTTTCATCGCGAGTTTGTTGTTGACGCCTTTCACGCCGCCGACCGCTTGTGCGGCCTTTACCGCATGATCCTTCTGCGCCTGGGTCAAAACCGAGCCTGTCAGTACCACCTCGCCGTTCCGCGTCTCAACCGAGATATCGGCTCCCTTCAGGATGGGATCGGTCAGCATTGTGGTCTTGAGCTTGGTCGTGATGACGCTGTCGTCGATCGTGCGCCCCGCCGTCGATGCAGTGCCGCCGGTGCTACCAGTGCCACCCGTACCGGCACCCGAACTCTCGGCCGTGCCGCTGGCCGCGCCCGTGCTTCCTGTGCCTTTACCACTGGCCCCTGAGCTTCCCATCCCCGTACTGCTTGCACCGCTCGATTCCGCACCGCCAGTGGCCTCGTCGTTCCCACGCTTGCCACATCCTGCCAGCGCAGCGGACAGCAGGGCGGCCACCAGCAACATGCGTCCCGGGCTTGATCGAAAAATCATCGTTACTCCTTCCAGAAAAATGATGCGCCGACACCGCGTTTGCAATCGATTTGCATGCGCGGTGCCGGCACGAAGTGGGTGAACAAATGTTATTTGCCGGAACCGCCACTGGATGGGATGCGTGGCGGGGTCTTGCTGCTGCCGCTGCTGCCGCCTGTACCCGATTCGGTCGTGGAACCTTTTGTCCCTGAGGGCGTACTGCTTTCGCTCCCTGTCGTTCCCGCACCAGATGTTTCACTGCCCGAAGTACCGGCACTACCGGAGCCGGTGGTGCCGGACGTACCCGCACCGGACGTACCGCCCGGCGATGGCGCCGAAGTACTACCGCCGGTCGATCCCGCGCCGCCCGCACCACCGGAACCCATTCCCGATGCGCCGGACTGATCGGTGGCGGAACGCTTTTCGCAGCCGCTCACGACAAGGCTCAATACCGCTGCCGCCAGCACGATTTGTGATGTTCTCAGTAGTGCATTCATTTGTACCCCTTCATTGTAAAAACAACCCGTGGATCCATCTGCAGTGCCCGGCCGGGAGGACGAGGCGTACCGCACGCGCATCTTCTGCTGCTGAAATATTGGGCAAGCTCAGCATCCTGATGAACGCACTTTCCGTGCCAAACAGGTCGAAGCTGACGAGGCACGCTTACCGCAACGGTCTGGCATACGGGGTATCAATGTCGCGGCAGCTTTTTCAGTAAAAATTACCAGCGCAACGTAAGCGTTACACACGACGGGGATATGCCTGCGTCATGAATATGCCGTATTGAAAAGAGAAAAAATGTCTTCAATCTGCAAACGCGGTGGATCGACGCGGCCACAACAGAAACGCAGCATGGCCGATCGAAAAGATCGGAAATCATTCGGCTTGCTCTACGGCGCCTCGCCGGCGATGGAAAGTCTTTACCGACAAATCGCGCGCGTGGCGCGCACTGAAGCGGCTGTACTGCTGGTAGGCGAGAGCGGGACCGGCAAGGATCTGATCGCACGGACGATCCACGAACAAAGCAAGCGTGCGGAGGCTCACTTCGTCGCCATCAACAGCGGTGCGATTGCGCCCCACCTGATCGAGGCGGCGTTGTTCGGTCATGAGAAAGGTAGCTTCACCGGTGCGATGCGACAGCAGCTCGGCTATTTCGAACATGCTTCCGGGGGTACGCTATTTCTCGATGAAATAACGGAAATGCCAGCCGACATGCAGGTCAGGCTGTTGCGGGTACTCGAGTCGGGTCGCTTCAGCCGGGTCGGCGGCGACCGCGAGGTGGGCGTCGACGTGCGCGTGATTGCTGCGACCAACCGCGACCTGGAAACGGCAGTCAGGGAGCGCAACCTGCGCGCCGACCTCATGTACCGGCTTGCCGTGTTTCCGATCGGCGTGCCGCCGCTACGCGAGCGGAGCGGCGATGTTGAACTGCTGGCCCGGCATTTTCTGGCGATGCTCAACGCGGCATCCGGCCAGTCGAAAGTATTTTCCCGGCATGCCCTCGAGCTGATCCGGTCCTATTCATGGCCTGGCAACGTTCGGGAGTTGAAGAACGTCGTGCAGCGCGCCTACATCCTCTGCCCGCAAACACTGGTGCTTGAAGAAACGATGCCGCATCACGCGCTGCGCAAGCCGGCAGCCCGTGAAGGCCACCTCAACTTCTGCATCGGCATGCCGCTGGCGGATGCGCAGCGCCAGGCCATCCTGGCAACCCTGAAGCACTACCAGGGCAACAAGCGGCTGACGGCCGAAGCGCTGGGGGTCAGCCTGAAGACACTCTACAACCGGCTCAAGGAATACTAAGCTGCATCCGATCCAGCGCGTCGATCAACAACGTCGGATCGCCTGCGGCCAGCCGCTTCGAATCCGACAGCATCTGACGAAACGCGCGGGCATGCGGCAAACCGGCCATCAGGCCAAGCATGTGGCGCGTGATGCTGTTCAAGCGCGGTTGGCCGCCCCGTGCCCTGCCGTCGAGACTTGCCGCACCTGGCGCGAGTTGCGCCCGGATATATGGCAGCATGGCGTGGATCACTGCACTGCGCGAAGGCGCCGCCTGCACGTCGCCGTAATAGCGGCTGTCGAAGCCGGCCATTAGCCAGGGGTTGTGGTACGCCTCGCGGCCCAGCATGACGCCATCGACGTGGGACAGGTGGGCATCGATGTCGGCGATGGTCTTGATGCCGCCGTTGAGGATGATTTCGAGGTGCGGAAATTCGCGCTTGAGACGATGCGCGTACTCGTATCGGAGCGGTGGAATCTCGCGGTTTTCCTTTGGACTGAGACCCTTGAGGATCGCCGAGCGGGCATGCACGATGAAGGTCCGGCAGCCGGCATCGGCCACCGTACCCACGAAGTCGCGCATGAAGCCGTACTCGTCATGATCGTCGATGCCGATGCGATGCTTGACGGTGACATCGATCGAGACGGCGTCGCGCATCGCCTTGACGCAGTCCGCCACCAGCGCCGGCTCCGCCATCAGGCAGGCGCCGAATGCGCCCTTTTGCACCCGCTCTGAAGGACAACCGCAGTTGAGGTTGATTTCATCGTAGCCCCATTGCTCGCCGAGCTTCGCGCTTTTCGCAAGGTCTGCCGGCTCGCTGCCGCCGAGCTGCAATGCCACCGGATGCTCCTCGGCGCTGAAATCGAGATGGCGCGCAACATCGCCATGCAGCAGCGCGCCGGTGGTCACCATCTCCGTGTACAGCCAGGTATGCCGCGTGATCTGGCGATGAAACAGCCGGCAATGGCGATCGGTCCAATCCATCATGGGCGCTACCGACACGCGACGGGAGGCAACGGGCGCGGGTCCGGCGAGTGAAGCGGGCGCTGCGGGGAGGAGAGAATTCAAGACGGTATTTCCGGGCAAACCGGTATTGTACCGGTTGACGATTTCCGCTCGAAACCCCAAACGCGCTACCATCGGCGGAAGTCCCGCGGCGCACGGCGCAAAGCCCCGCCGGCAACCCATTTCTGCGAAGGTGAGGAAACATGTCCGATACCCCCAATACCGACCATTTCTGGATGCCCTTCACTGCGAACCGACAATTCAAGGCCAAGCCGCGGATGCTGGTCTCGGCCTCCGGCATGCATTACAGGACCGACGATGGCCGTACGATCCTCGACGGCACAGCGGGCTTGTGGTGTTCCAATGCCGGCCATTGCCATCCGAAGATCACCGAAGCAATCGCCACCCAGGCCGCGACCATGGATTTCGCGCCGGTATTCCAGATGGGTCATCCGAAGGCGTTCGAGGCGGCCAGTGCGCTGGTGAAGATCGCACCTGAAGGCCTGAACCGGGTCTTCTTCTGCAACGACGGCTCGGAAGGCGTCGATACCGCGCTGAAGATCGCGCTGGCCTACCACCGCATGCGCGGCGATTCACTGAAGACCCGGCTGGTCGGCCGCGAACGCGGCTACCACGGCGTCGGTTTCGGCGGCCTCGCAGTCGGCGGGATTGCCGGCAATCGCAAGCATTTCGGTCCGGCGCTGCCGGGCGTGGATCACATGCGCCATCCGCTCGACATCGGTCGCAATGCGTTCTCGCGCGGCTTGCCAGAACACGGTGCGGAGCTGGCCGATGAATTCGAGCAGCGCATGATCGCCCTGCATGATCCGGCCACCGTCGCTGCCATCATCGTCGAGCCGGTGCAGGGCTCGACCGGCGTCATCTTGCCACCCAAGGGTTACCTTCAGAAGCTGCGCGGGATCTGCGACCGGCACGGCATCCTGCTGATCTTCGATGAAGTCATCACCGGCTTCGGCCGCCTCGGCACAGCGTTCGCGGCGGATTATTTCGGTGTCGTGCCGGACATGATCGTGTGCGCGAAAGGCTTGACGAATGCAACCGTGCCGATGGGCGCCGTGATCGTGCGCCAGGATATTCACGACACCTTCATGGCAACCGCGCCCGAGAACACGATCGAGTTCTATCATGGGTACACATACAGCGCGCATCCGCTGGCATCGGCGGCGATGCTGGCGGCGATGGACGTCTATCGAGACGAACAACTGTTCGAGCGCGCTGCCGCGATGGCGCCCTACTTCGAACAGGCGGCGCACAGCCTCAAGGGAATCCCGTTCGTGAAAGACGTACGTAACCTTGGCCTGGTCTGCGGCATCGAGCTCGAGAGCATTCCCGGCAAGCCCACCGCCCGCGCCTTCGATGTCTTCCTCAAGTGCTTCTGGGAGAAGGGTGTGTTGATCCGCACCACAGGCGACATCATTGCCCTGTCGCCGCCGCTGATCATCGAGCGCAGCCAGATCGATGCATTGTTCGGGTCGATCGCAGAGGTGCTGAAGGCGCAGCGCAGTGTGCCGCAGGCGGCGTCGTTGCTGTCCTGAGCCGCATCTGACCGGCCCTGCGGCAGCCTGCGAAACACAACCGCACAGCTTGCTATAGCTGGCCGAAATAGACGACCTGGCTGTCTTCCAGATGACCATTGCCATACCAGGCGGCCATCTTCATGACCTGGCCTGCGTAGGTGGCGCGCCATTCAGGATCGCTCGGCGCGCCTTCGATGTGGCCGGTGTTGTGATGAGCCATCGCGTCGATTTCCAGATCCTCGGTGGATTGATGGCCGACGAGCTTGCCCAGCTCGGCGCCTTCGAGCATGTGGCGCACGCCCATGTCGATCGAGGTGCTCAGGTCGTTGCTGTCGGTAAGGTCGGCCTGGACGATGCCCGGCACGTGCGTGTCCTGGTCCCATTCCGGATGTCCATTGTTCGCATACGCGGTGTCGGCGGTCTGCAGCGGGCCTTTCGAATAGGACGAACCCTCTCCCGTGATCAAACTGGTCTGCATGGTGTCACCGGTGCCGGACTCCCGGCTGGCGACACCGAAGAAAAATGCCTTCACCCGATCCTTGTCTTCCGCCGTGTCACTGAGATTGAACGAACTGCGGATCTGGTCCCAGTTGCGGTCGACGCTGTCGCTGATGTAAGTCTTGACCTTGTCCGCCGACAGGTTCGGGCCATCGAGCGAATAGGCAGGCAGCGTCGATCGCGTGCCCGGTGCGACGTTCGTCGTGGTGGAGACCGGACCACCGTACAGCAGGTTGTCTCTGCCGGCAGTACCGTCGTTGGTAATCTGTGGCACATCGATGGAGGATGCGACGCCCGTCGCAGTCGGGTCGCACTGGCCTGAAGCGGTCACGCCGTGCTCCTGGCCCTCGCGCTCCTTTTGCAGGCGCTTCTCTTCGGCATGCTGGGCGGATTCGCGCTCTTTCTGCAGGCGCTTTTCTTCCACGTGCTGTGCAGCTTCCCGCGCCTTCTGTTGCTGGGGGGTTTCGCTAGCCAGACTATTTCGGGCTCCGCTGGCGGTACTTTGCACGCACAGGTTGACGGCCCCATTCATATCCATCTCGCCTGACCCACCAGATCCGCAACAGCAACACGGCATCGTGTTCGTTTTAGCGGTATTTGTAATTTGGGCAGTGGACATTCGGTTGCCTCTTGCAGTGGAAGATTAACCGGGAAAAGCATGCCAGCCGGCCGGCATGCTTTCCAGACAGTGGATCGAGATGAACCACGCTCGATACCATCTTATTGGTCAACGTCACTGATTCAGGACAAAAGGCGAATCGGTACGGTGGCTCCCGAAGCGATTCGACAGATTATTGCGCGGCGTGGATTGCGGCCACCATGTGGTTGCCGCGGGAGCCGAAGTGGAGACCGTTTAAATCCGGAGCCGATTCCAGCAGATTATTAAAAACCTGTGGAACGGCCCAATCAGAATTCTTCCCAATCCTGGCCATTTGCCGTCGCCGGCATGCTGGCGGTGACCGGTGCCCGGCGCGGGGGCAACGTCACTGCCGCAACCTTGCCGGACAGGGCACGCAACTTTCCACCCATCGCCAGCGGCGTGGCCTTCGTTTTGCGAACCGCAGGCGTCGCCATTGCCGACCGGTTGCCCATCTGATCCTGATCCAGCCGGAACACCGATACCACCTGCGTCAGGTTGACTGCCTGATCCTGCAGGGATGCCGCCGCAGCAGCTGCCTCTTCCACCAGCGCCGCATTCTGCTGCGTGACTTCATCCATCTGGGTGATTGCCTGATTGACCTGTTCGATGCCGGTACTTTGTTCCTGACTGGCGGTCATGATCTCCGCCATGATGTCGGTGACTCGCTTCACGCTGCTGACGATTTCATCCATCGTGGTGCCCGCCTCGTTGACTAGGCGGCTGCCCGCATCGACTTTTTCGACCGAATCGCCAATGAGAGTCTTGATTTCCTTGGCGGCGGCAGCGGAGCGCTGCGCCAGATTACGCACTTCGCTGGCGACAACCGCGAAGCCACGTCCCTGTTCCCCGGCGCGGGCCGCCTCGACGGCCGCATTCAACGCAAGAATATTCGTCTGGAACGCGATACCGTCGATGACTGCGATGATGTCGACGATCTTGCGAGCCGATTCATTAATCGACGACATGGTACTCACGACTTGCGCGACGACATCACCGCCCTTGACCGCGACACCGGAGGCGGAGACTGCGAGCTGGTTTGCCTGCCGTGCGTTATCCGCATTCTGCTTGACCGTCGAGGTCAGTTCTTCCATCGAGGATGCGGTTTCCTCCAATGACGCAGCCTGCTGTTCGGTGCGGGAGGACAAATCGAGGTTGCCGGAGGCGATTTCGCTGGAAGCCGTCGCGATCGTGTCGGCGCCGACGCGAACATCCGTGATCATCTTCACGAGATTCTCGTTCATCTGCTGCAGTGCCTGCTGCAACTGACCGGTTTCATCCTTGCGCGTCACGACGATGCGGCCAGTGAGGTCGCCACCGGCGACGGTGCGCGCAACTTGCAGCGCCTCGTTCAACGGCCGGGTTATCGAGCGGGTCATCAGGAAGCCGATCAACCCGGCGCCGAGCACCACGAAGGCGCCCAAGCCGAAGATCCAGCTTGTCGAACGCTGCAATTCCGCATGCGAGGCGTCGTTGGCAGTCGCGGCTTCCTTGTGTACGGACGCCAGCAAGACCTCCATGTCGGCGACGATCTCGTTGCGCAGTGGACGGCACTCGTTGGCGATGAACGTGGCCAGGTCCTTGTTCGATTCCTTCATGCGCAACGGCCGCACGCGATCCAGTTCGGCCGCCATCTTCAGCAGTCCGGCGCTGACCTTGTCGAACTTCGCATCGCCCGGAAAGCGCGGCGTGACCTTCTTCAGCTCGGCCAGATAAGCCGTGCGGAAGGCCTCCAACTTGTCGAGTTCCTTGCCTGCTTCCGTATTGTCGGCGATCGCAAGTGCATTGCGTGCCGACAGTCCGGTCTGGCCCAGCGCTTCACGGATATTGTAAAGAGGCTCGAGTTTTTCATTCGTGATCCGCGCATCGCTGTCCATCGCGCGGGAAATATTGTTCGTTCCATTTAACGCGATGGCGATCAAGAGCATCGTCAGCAGCACGATGAATCCGAATGCAATACCGATCCGCGTGCCGATTTTCATATTTTTGATCATGTCCAAGGTGGGTCTCCAAAAGCAGGGAAATCGGAGCTGCGCTTGTGCATCAAGGGCAGACCGGTCTGCAAGTCGCGCTATCCGGATCCGGACGCAGATAAGGATTGTTACGGCCGCAGGCGTGTGAACTTGAACAAAAATCGATAAAGAAATTGATGTTTAGAAATCGATTCGATTTGTCTAGGACGCAGCGCTGGCTTGCCTTTCGGCCTGAAGTCCCGGAGACGGAAATCGGATTTCGCGGCGCAGTCAATCCGATGGCAACACCGACAGGCGAAAAAAAACCCGCGAGTGAGGCGGGTTCGATGCAGCCGACGGCGCTTACGCAGCGTCGCGCGATGCTTTCTTGCGCTCGTGCTCTTTCAGGAAGCGCTTGCGCAGTCGGATGCTCTTCGGCGTGATCTCGACGAGTTCGTCGTCGTCGATGAATTCCACGGCGTACTCGAGCGACATCTGGATCGGCGGTACCAGGCGCACCGCTTCATCGGTACCCGACGAGCGCACGTTGGTCAGCTGCTTGCCCTTGATCGGGTTGACCACCAGGTCGTTGTCGCGCGAATGAATGCCGATGATCATGCCTTCGTAGACCGGGTCGTTGTGGACCACGAACATGCGACCGCGGTCCTGCAGCTTCCAGATCGCGTAGGCCACGGCCTGACCGTCATCCTGCGAGATCAGTACGCCGTTGCGGCGGGCAGCCATCTCGCCCTTGCTGTTGTCGACCGGTGCGTACTCGTCGAAAATATGGCTCATCAGGCCGGTGCCGCGGGTCAGGGTCATGAATTCGCCCTGGAAGCCGATCAGGCCACGCGCCGGGATGCGGTATTCGAGACGCACGCGGCCCTTGCCGTCGGATTCCATGTTGGTCAGGTCGCCACGACGACGGCCCAGTTCTTCCATCACGCCGCCCTGGTTGACTTCCTCGACGTCGACGCTCAGCAGTTCGAACGGCTCGTGACGCACGCCGTCGACCATCTTGAAGACCACGCGCGGACGCGACACGGCCAGCTCGAAGCCTTCGCGGCGCATGTTTTCAATCAGGATCGTGAGGTGCAATTCACCGCGGCCCGAGACTTCGAAAATCGTGTCGTCGTCGGTTGGGGCCACGCGCAGCGCGACGTTGGCTTTCAACTCGCGGTCGAGACGCTCCCGCAGCTGGCGGCTGGTGACGAACTTGCCTTCGCGACCGGCCAGCGGGGAATTGTTTACCATGAAGTTCATGGTCAGTGTCGGCTCGTCGACCGTCAGCATCGGCAATGCATCCGGTGCGTCAGGTGCACATACCGTGGTGCCGATGCCGAGCTCGTCGATACCATTGATCAGGACGATGTCGCCGGCGACGGCTTCTTCGACCAGAACCCGGTCCAGACCCTTGAAGTTCAGGACCTGGTTGATCCGGGCCTTGCGCGGCACGCCGTCCGGGCCGTCCATGATGATCACGTCCTGCAGGCCGCGCACGCGGCCACGAGTGATCCGGCCGATGCCGATCTTGCCGACATACGACGAATAATCGAGGGAAGAGATCTGCAACTGCAGCGGGCCGTCCTGGTCGTCTTCACGCGCAGGAACGTGCTGCAGGATCGCGTCGAACAGCGGCTTCATGTCGCCCTCGCGAACCGTCGACTCCAGGCTCGAATAGCCGTTCAGCGCGGACGCGAACACCACCGGGAAGTCGAGCTGCTCTTCGGTTGCGCCCAGCTTGTCGAACAGTTCGAAGGTGGCGTTGATCGCCCACTCCGGACGCGCGCCCGGACGGTCGATCTTGTTGACGACGACGATCGGCTTCAGCCCTAGCGCCAGCGCCTTGCGGGTAACGAAACGGGTCTGCGGCATAGGGCCTTCCTGCGCATCGACCAGCAGCAGCACCGAGTCGACCATCGACAGGACGCGCTCAACCTCGCCGCCGAAGTCGGCATGGCCCGGGGTGTCGACGATGTTGATGTGGGTACCTTCGTATTCGACGGCGCAGTTCTTGGAGAGAATCGTGATGCCACGCTCTTTCTCGAGATCGTTCGAGTCCATCACGCGGGCGTCGACCTGCTGGTTGTCACGGAAGGTGCCGGACTGACGCAGCAGCTTGTCGACGAGGGTGGTTTTGCCATGATCGACGTGGGCGATGATGGCGATGTTGCGAATTGCGCGTTTTGTAGTTGACATGATCTTGGAGAACAGTAGAAGTGCGTGAGAAATGCATGAGAAACGCGTGGCCGAGTGCGTGGTTCGCGCGAGACGGTTGCATGTGTTCGCAAGGGCGTCGCGTAGAAAAGCGAATTTCCAGATCGGAGAACCAGCGAGTATAGCATGGTGCATCGCATTAATTCCGAAAATCCCTGCGATTTCAATAGGTTGCTGCGCGATTGTTGTGATCTTGACTATTCGAATTGGTTACTTGACAGGCTGATGCGCGCCGGTTGCAATCAGCCGTTCAGGCGCAAGCACAGCGTAGTCCTGCATCTGCCCAGTGCCGAGCAGGCGACCGTCACTGAGACGGTATACCCGCACGCGCGTTGCCCCTTCGGCAACAGCGACCTCCTCTTTGTCCAACGCCAGCCGTTGCCCGTGCAGGAAGCGCTGCGCAAGCGTTTCGTCGAGCGACACGGCCGGCAACGTCATCAGCAACGCATCCACCGGTGCCAAGGTCGCCGCCCGGGCCAGCTCTTCGAGCGCGGCAAGTGTGTCCAGGGTGACCGCATCGTCCAGACGCAACGTGCCGACAGCGGTCCGGCGCAGCGCCTGCAGGTGCGCGCCGCAGCCCAGCGCCGCGCCGATGTCTTCACCGAGCACGCGCACGTAAGTGCCCTTGCTGCAGGTGACCCGCAAGCGCAGCATCGGGACAACGTAATCGATCATTTCCAGCAGATGGATCGTCAGGGCCCGGGCTTCGCGCTCCAGCGTGATGCCGGCGCGAGCGTATTCGTACAGCGGCTTGCCGTCGCGCTTGAGCGCCGAATACATCGGCGGCGTCTGCAGGATCGGCCCCCGAAATCGCGCCAATACCGCTTCGATCCGTTCCGGCGTGACATCGGCCAGCGCTTCGGGCAGCGCTTTGGCAAGCATCTCGCCTTCGGTGTCGCCGGTCGTCGTGGTGATGCCGAGATGAACCGTGGTTTCGTAGGTCTTGTCGGACTCGAGCAAGTCCTGGGCAAACTTGGTCGCCTCGCCGAAACACAATGGCAGCAATCCGGTCGCAAAGGGATCGAGGGTGCCGGTGTGGCCGGCCTTCTCGGCGTTCAGGAGGCGCTTGGCCTGGATCAGCACGTCATTGCTGGAACGGCCCACCGCCTTGTCTAGAAGCAACACGCCATGCACTGGCACCCGACGTCGTTTCGGCACCGCCGGTCGCGCCGATTGCAACGCGATGGGGCCTGTCTCAGGCTTCGTCGTCATCCTTGGCGCGGGTGGCGTTGGCTTCATCGATCAGGCGCGACATTTCAATGCCGCGTGCGGTCGACGTGTCATGGATGAAGTGCAGTTCCGGCAGCGTGTGGATCGACAGGCGCTTGCCGAGCTGGATGCGAACATACCCGGCGGCTTTGACCAGGCCGGCGACCGTGTTCTTGATCGCTTCCTTGTCGTCCGACAGCATCGTGAAGAATACCTTCGCGTGCGCATAGTCCGGCGTGATCTGAACTTCGGTGATCGTGATCATGCCGACCCGCGGGTCCTTGAGCTCGAAGGCGATGATTTCCGACAGATCGCGCTGGATCTGGTCGGCCACCCGCAAGCCGCGTGTCGGAATGGTCTTGCTGTGTTTGGCCATGATGATTACTTCAGTGTGCTTCCGTGAATTCGGGAAATCAGAATGAAACAAGTGCGCGCAAGGGGTTCACCTTGCGCGCACCTGGATGACGCGATTGCATGACGTTATCAGCAGCCGTGTCGGACCTGCGTCGACAGTTTCCTAAAGAGTACGAGCGACTTCCTGCACCTCGAAGACTTCCAAGTGGTCGCCTTCCTTGATGTCGTTGTAGTTCTTCAGTGTCAGGCCGCATTCGAGGCCAGAACGCACTTCCTTGACGTCGTCCTTGAAGCGCTTCAACGAATCGAGTTCGCCAGTCCACAGGATCACGTTGTCGCGCAACAGGCGAACCGAGGCGCCACGACGGACCACGCCATCGGTGACCAGGCAACCGGCAATCGAGCCGACCTTGCTGACCTGAAGCACCTGGCGGATCTCGACGGTGCCGATGGCTTGCTCGCGCTTCTCCGGCGCCAGCATGCCCGACATCGCCGCCTTGATTTCGTCGACCGCATCGTAAATGATGTTGTAGTAACGAATATCCACGCCATTGGCTTCCGCCAGCTTGCGCGCCTGCGCATCAGCCCGGACGTTGAAGCCGATGATGACGGCTTTCGAGGCGACCGCAAGGTTCACGTCCGACTCGGTGATGCCGCCCACCGCTGCATGCACCACCTGCACCCGGACTTCGGATGTGGACAACTTCTGCATCGAATGCACCAGCGCCTCTTGCGAACCCTGCACGTCGGTCTTGACGATCATCGGCAGGTTCTTGACTTCGCCTTCGCCCATGTTCTCGAACATGTTTTCGAGCTTCGCCGCTTGCTGCTTGGCCAGCTTGACGTCGCGGAACTTTCCTTGACGGAACAGACCGATTTCACGCGCCTTGCGCTCGTCGACCATCACCATCACGTCTTCGCCGGCTGCCGGCACCTCGGTCAGGCCCTGGATCTCGACCGGAATCGATGGACCCGCTTCGGTGATGCTCTTGCCGTTCTCATCCAGCATGGCGCGAACGCGACCGAAGGACGAACCGGCCAGCACGACATCGCCGCGCTTCAGGGTGCCCGACTGCACCAGGATCGTCGCGACCGGGCCGCGGCCCTTGTCCAGACGCGCCTCGATGACCAGTCCGCGCGCCGGGGCTGCGACTGCCGCCTTCAGCTCGAGAACTTCGGCTTGCAGGAGCACGTTTTCCAGCAGGGTGTCGATGCCCTCGCCGGTTTTGGCCGATACCGAGATGAACGGCGACTCGCCGCCGTATTCTTCCGGCACGACCTGCTCGGCCACCAGTTCCTGCTTGACGCGATCCAGGTTCGCACCCGGCTTGTCGATCTTGTTGATTGCCACCACCAGCGGGACGCCGGCGGCTTTCGCGTGGGCGATTGCTTCCTTCGTCTGCGGCATGACGCCATCGTCGGCAGCCACGACCAGGATCACGATGTCGGTCGCCCGGGCGCCACGTGCACGCATTGCCGTAAAGGCTTCATGGCCCGGCGTATCGAGGAAGGTGATCATGCCGCGCGGCGTTTCGACGTGATACGCGCCGATGTGCTGTGTGATGCCGCCCGCTTCGCCCGAAGCAACCTTGGCGCGACGGATGTAGTCCAGCAGCGAGGTCTTGCCGTGGTCGACGTGACCCATGACGGTGACCACCGGTGCGCGCGACAGCAGTTCGGCATCTTCATGCTCGACGCCGTCTTCCAGCAATGCTTCCGGATCGTCCAGCTTGGCAGCATGCGCGGTGTGGCCCATTTCCTCGACCAGGGTCATCGCGGTTTCCTGATCCAGCACCTGGTTGATGGTGACCATCTGGCCCAGCTTCATCAGGTGCTTGATCACTTCCGATGCCTTTACAGACATCTTGTGCGCCAGTTCGGCGACGGTGATCGTCTCCGGTACATGGACGTCCTTGATAACCGCTTCGGTCGGCGCCTGGAAATTCGTTTCGCGATCATCGCCATGCGCCGGACGACGGCCACGCGGGCCGCCGCGCCATGCATCGCGACCACCGCCGGTATTGCCACGGGTCTTGATGCCGGCACTGCGTTTCTTGGCGTCGTCCTGCCAGGTCGACGAGACGTTCGCCGACTTGATCGATTTTTTGTCTGCGCCGACAACCGGCTTCTTGTCTGCCGGCTTGTCACCAGGCTTCTTGTCGGCCGGCTTGTGCAGCGTGCCCTCGGCGGCACGCGCCGCAGGGGCCGCCGCCACCGGAGCAACCGGCTCGGGCGCCTTGGTCGCGCGCCGTGGCGCACTCATCATCAGCTTGATCTGGGCGACTTCGTCTGCCACAACCTTGCGCGCACGTTCCGTCGCCGCCGCTTTTTCGGACGCTTCGCGCGCGACGTCCTTGGCTGCCTGGGCCGCCTTCTTCTTGGCTTCCTCGGCGGCGACGCGCTTCTTCTCTTCCGCGGCCGATTCATCGACCTTGACCGTGGCGGCGGCCGTCGGTGCCGCGGCAGCGGCTTTTTCCGCGTCCAGCTGCGCCTTGAGGACGGCCTTCGCCTGTGCTTCTTTTTCGGCTTCGAGCTTTTGCAGGTGTTCCTGCTTTTCCCGCAGATCCGCTTCCTGGCGGGCAATCAATTCGGCCTGACGCCGCGCTTCATCCGCGCGACGGGCGACTTCAGCCTCATCGATGACGGGTGCGACGGCAACCGGCGCCGGCGCTTCTTCGACCGGCGTGTCCTCGCGCTTGACGAAGGTGCGCTTCTTGCGCACCTCGACCTGGATCGTGCGCGACTTGCCCGTGGCGTCGGCCTGCTTGATCTCGGTCGTTTCCTTGCGCGTCAGCGTGATCTTCTTTTTCTCGCTGTCGGCTGGGACGCCGTGCGCACGGCGCAGGTGTCCCAGCAGTTTGTCCTTGTCTTCCTTGGACAGCACGTCGGAATCCGAATTCTTTTCGACACCTGCGGCACGTAACTGGGTCAACAGCAGATCGGCCGGCATTTTCAGCTCGGTAGCAAATTGGGCTACGTTGTTACTCGCCATTCAGTCCTCTTTTCTATGTGACGCGGTGGATGTCTTCGAACCCGCGCGGATCATTTTGCTTCCGCCAAGCTCCACGCCGCGGCTTTAAGGGCCTTGGCATGATCATCGTACTTAGCATCGATGAGCTTCATTTCGTCATCGGTCACATCATTGAATTCATCTTTGATCAGTTGCCTCGCGCGTTCTGCCGGCAGTGCCAGAATCGCGCCAAATTCGTCATACGCAAGCGCCGAAAATGCATCCAGAGTCTTGATGCCAGCCAGTCCCAGCTTGCCTGCGGTGAGCCGGTCCATGCCATCCAGATTTACTAGCGCCTCTTCCATGCCTTCCATGCCTTCTTCGGACGCAATCGCTTCCGTTACCAAGGCATCGCGCGCACGATTGCGCAATTCATTGACCGTATCCTCGTCGAAGGATTCGATCTCCAGCATTTCGGAAATCGGCACATAGGCGATCTCTTCGAGGCTGGCAAATCCTTCTGCCGCCAGGATGTCGGCCACTTCCTGATCGACGTCGAGTTTTTCCATGAACAGCGATCGGATCGCGGCAGTTTCCACTGCCGACTTGTCGGCCGATTCCTCGGCCGTCATGATGTTGATCTGCCAGCCGGTCAATTCTGCTGCGAGGCGCACGTTTTGGCCGCCGCGCCCGATGGCGATTGCAAGGTTTTCTTCATCGACCACCACGTCCATCGCATGCTTGTCTTCATCGACCATGATCGAGGAGACGTTGGCAGGCGCCAGCGCGCCGATCACGAACTGGGCCGGATCGTCGGACCACAGGACGATGTCGACCCGCTCTCCGCCCAGCTCGCCGGTGACGGCTTGCACGCGCGAGCCGCGCATGCCGACGCAGGTACCGATCGGATCGATGCGCTTGTCCGCGGTGTACACCGCGATTTTGGCGCGGATGCCGGCATCGCGTGCCGCCGATTTGATTTCCAGCAGGCCCTGCTCGATTTCCGGCACTTCCAGCTCGAACAGCTTCATGATGAATTCCGGCGCGGTGCGCGACAGGATCACCTGCGGGCCGCGTGCATTGCGGTCGATGCGCAGGATGTAGGCCCGCACCCGGTCGCCGATGCGCAGGTTTTCCTTCTGGATCATCTGGTCGCGCGGCAGACGGGCCTCGATCTTGCCGGACTCGACGATCGCATCGCCGCGCTCCATGCGCTTGATGGTGCCTGTGACGAGGGAATCACCGCGATCCAGGAAATCGACCAGGATCTGCTCGCGCTCGGCATCGCGGATCCTCTGCAGTACGACCTGCTTGGTGTCCTGCGCAAAGCGGCGGCCGAAATCGACCGATTCGATCGGCTCTTCGATGTGGTCGTCCACCTCGATGTCGCCGATCTGTTCCTTGGCTTCGAAATGCAGTATTTCCTGGTCCGGCAGTTGCAGGCCGGCTTCGTCGGGCACGACATGCCAGCGGCGGAAAGATTCGAATTCCCCGGATTCGCGGTCGATCGTCACGCGGATATCCACATCGCCTTCGTAGCGTTTCTTGGTGGCTTGCGCCAGCGCGTGTTCGAGGGCGCCGAAGACGATATCCTTGTCCACGTTCTTTTCGCGCGCGAGCGCATCGACCAATAATAAAACTTCGCGAGTCATGCTTTGCGGCTCCTAAAATCCACTTTCGGCACCAACCGTGCCTTGTCCACATCGGCGAGCGTAAATTCCAGCATCGCCGGCCCTTCATTTCCTTCGAATTCCAGCGCGAGCCGGTCGCCCTCGGGCGCTTGCAACACACCCTGGAACGACTTGCGGTTCGCAGCACCCGGCATCGGCGAACGCAGCTTCACGATTGCTTCCTGGCCGGCGAAGCGGCCGAAATCCGCGATTTTTTTCAGCGGCCGATCCAGTCCGGGAGACGACACCTCGAGCCGCTCGTACACGGCGTTCTCGACCGTCAGCACATGCAGCAGTTGATGCGTCACCTTTTCGCAGTCTTCCACGGTGATGAACCCGCGGTCGGCCTCTTCCGGCACGAAATCGATATAAACGCGCACCAGGCCGCGTGCCGCAAGCTCAAAATCGACCAGCTCGTAGCCAAGGCCCTGCACCGTTTTCTCGATCATTTCCGACAACTGCACGACGATTCTCCAACAAATGACTGAATCCGGCGCGGCGCCGGAATAGACGAAGCCGACTGCCCCGGCGATTCTTTCGCCGCACTGCAGTCAGCTTTCGCGGTAAAGCTGTTCAGCAAAAAAAAAATGGGCATCTGCCCATCTTTCTTATAAACGAAGCCGTATGCAGTGCAATCGGAAGGCGAATCCCGAAACGGCTTCTGTTAACTGCGAGAGTATAGAGTATGCGCCCGGTAACTGCAATGCCGCAATTACCATAAGCGCCCGCGTTCGCTATTGGAACGCGCCGAATTCAGCAAGTTTCGACCATATAGTTGCAACAGGTAAATCCAGTCAGCCTTTTGGACGGCGACGCGGCATTCCCTGGCCGACGTGACTGCTGCTGCCATTGCCCTTGTAGCCGGCATTGTTGCCATTTGCATTCCCTGTTCCGCCGCCACCGCCCTGGTAACCGCCGCCGCCCTGATAGCCGCCACCACCGCCTTGCCCGCCGCGACCTGCGCCACCGCCATTGCGGCGCGGTTGACCCATTCCCGGAAAACCGAGTGCGGTCTGTAACGGATCGGGTTGACGCGGACCGCGTGCCTGCGCCGCTGCGCGACCGGGGCCATTCGCCCGCGTCGGGTCCTGCGATTGGCTGCGACCTTGGTAGCCTTGCCCGGCGCCGGGGCCGCGCGGCTGAGCGAAACCAGCACGCCCCTGCGGCGGCTGGCCCGGCATGCCGCGATTTCCCTGAAAATTGTTGCCCGGTTCGCGGCGCTGTCCTGGCGGTGCGTCGTAGATGCTGTTGCCGCGTTCGATACCAGGCGGGCGCTTTTCGGCGCGTTCACCACGGCCGGCGGCCTGCGACTGGCCTGCCGCTTTTTCGAGCCCGCTCAGATTCAGCAGGTCGCGCACCGAATGCTCGTCCATTTCCTCCCAGCGGCCGCGCTTGAGGGTGCGCGGCAATGTCAGCGCGCCATAGCGGGTACGGATCAGGCGGGAGACGGTCAGGCCGATCGCCTCGAACATGCGTCGCACTTCGCGGTTCCGGCCTTCGCCGATCGTCACGCGATACCACTTGTTGACACCCTCGCCGCCGCCGTCGGCGATGCGCGAGAATTGCGCACTACCGTCTTCGAGTTCGACGCCGGCCAGCAGCTTCTGGCGCATGCCTTCCTCGAGCTCACCCAAGGTGCGGACGGCGTACTCACGGTCGATGCCGTAACGCGGATGCATCAGTCGGTTCGCCAGATCACCTGACGTGGTGAACAGCAGCAGGCCTTCGGTATTGAAATCGAGACGGCCCACCGCCAGCCATTTGCCGGCCTTCATGGTCGGCAGCCGGTCGAAGACCGAAGGACGGCCGTCCGGATCATTGGTGCTGACGATCTCGCCGGCCGGCTTGTGATAGACCAGCACGCGCGGCGGCTTCTTGCTGACCTTGCGCTGGATGAGCTTGCCGTTGATGCGCACCTGATCCGTCGGCAGGATGCGCTGACCGATATGGGCCGGCTCGCCATTGACCGACACACGACCAGCGACGATCAGCTCTTCCATGTCGCGCCGCGAACCGAGTCCGGCTTCGGCAAGCACCTTGTGCAGCTTCGGCGCATCGTCGTCTGCGGTCAGATCGCGACGCACTGCCTTCGGTGCTTGCGCACGACCGGCAGCGTCGTCTTCGGCCGCGCGGTCGAAGGCGTCCGACGTCACGAAGGAAAATACGGCATCCGCATCGGCCCCGCGTGCGACCGGCTTGCGCCCCGGATTCGCGCCTTGGCGCGTGCCGGATTGTGGAGTTTGCGACGCCTGAATCAGATTCGGATTCAGATTCGGACCGGACTTACCGCCCTTGCCAGCTTCGTTCCTGTTGCGGCCTTCAGCGGAACGCGGATTCGGCTTGCGGCCGCCACGCTCCTGACGCGCACCACGTCCGCCAGCAACCCCAGCCGAAGCTGGTGCACCCGGCTGAGCAATGGCGACGTTGCCATCAACCTCATCCGCCTGATCCGAATGCTGATTACCGCCGACATTGCCGTCGATCCCATCGCTCGCGTCGTCGCTGCCACCTTCAGCGCCGCCAACGCGCGGTGCGCCGCGGGCCCGACGCAAGGTGCGCGGACCACGCACGCCGCGCTTTGCCGGCTTCACCGCAGCCGGATCGGCAGGTTGCGCAGGCGCCGATTGGTCCAGCGCTGAGGCAACGGGCACCTTGCGTTTCTTGCTCCGGGCGGCCGGCTCTGTGCGGACTTCGCACGGCACTGCGGCGTCAGGAGTTGGTAGCGTCATTGTAGGTCTGTCGATTGCTCCGACCTGGC
>JACMOV010000071.1 GCA_014377845.1 Herminiimonas sp. | reverse complement strand
CGTATCGCCGCCAGCCACTTTAGCCTGATACATGGCAATGTCAGCACATTTGAGCAGATCTTCGCTGCCTGCTTGATAATCCTGGAACAAGACCACGCCGATGCTCGCCGTGCAGCGATGCTCAAACGTCATCTTGGACTGCCCTTCGCGCGTGACGGTCAGTACATAGGTTGTCGCCAGCGATGCGCGGATCTTTTCGGCGAACAGGCCGGCGTGGGTCCTGGCATCGAATTCATCGGCATCGAGGTCGTTCGTCATCGCCACGAATTCGTCGCCACCGAAGCGCGCCAGCGTGTCCGACTCGCGCACGCAATGCTTCAAGCGGTTTGCGGCTTCGATCAACAGCAGATCACCTACTTCATGACCGTGGGTGTCGTTCAGCAGCTTGAAGTTATCAAGATCGAAAAACAACAGCGCGCTGTATTTGCGGCTGCGCTTGCTGGCGACAATGGCGCGCTTGAGGCTGTCGCTGAGCAAGCGGCGGTTCGGCAAATTGGTCAGCGTGTCGTGGAACGCCAGTTGCCGTACCTGGTCTTCCATCTGCCGGCGGTCGGTAATGTCGGAGAAACTGACGAGGCTGGCCCAGACCTGCCCCTGGTCATCCATCACCGGCGAGCCGAATATCTCCAGCAGGGTCAAGCTGCCGTCGGGGCGTTCAATCATCAGGTCATCCACATGTGACGTCACGCCGCGCATGCCCAGGACGATCGGCATTTCATCCGCCGGATAAGGCTCCCGGCTACCGACCTTGTAGGTCTTGTAGTTGTCCAGGAAATTGACACCGGTGATATCGGGCAGCACGGTTTGACCAAGCAGGGTGTAGGCCGCCTCGTTGGCCATCAGCAGCTTGCCCGACGGCGCTTCCACCATCAGCACGCCAAGCGGCAGGTTTTTCAGCAGCGACGAGAAAAGGCCGTTCTGATGCTTGAGGGCGTAGATCGCACCCTCGGCAGTCTCCAGCAGGGCATTGGCGCTCATCGATAGCAGGCCGATTTCGTCGTGCGCATGCTTGTCCTCGATTTTCAAGCGCGTCGCGCTGCCGGGCTGGATGGCGACGATGGCCTGCGCCAAGCTGGTGATCGGATGGATCACCAGGACGCGCAGCACGGCAGCCATGATGCTGGCACCGGTGATCACCTGCGCCAGCATCAACAGGGTTTGGTAGATGGCGGCCTCGGTTGCGACAGTGTTGATCTGATCATCGTTCTGGACCACGACCAGCGCGCCGATGCGTTCGACCTGATCGACCGGCGAGAACAGCGGGTAGACTTTTCCACTGGTGAAGCTGACCTTCTTGCGCGTACTGAGTTCGATCTTGAAGCGGTCCGCCACCTCGATGCGCGCCGCCAGGATGATCGGGTTGCCGACCAGGCCTTCCAGTACGCCGTACCCAATTTCCCGATTGGATGCGAACGCCGCAACCTCGGCCTGGGCCTGGACCGTGTGCACCAGTTGCTGCTGCAGGACTTCTGCCAGCTTGAGCTGGCTGCGGTAGGAGTAACCGTAGGTGAAAATACCGGCGATCGCCGAGAACAGCAACAAGGCAATGCCGACGGTAATGACGAAACGGGTTTCAAGCCGATTGGCGGCCAGTATGCGCATTTGTGCTTTACTCCCTAAGCCGCAGAACGACTTTTACCGCGCTATTGAGAAAAATCGCATCGACGTAACCGATTGCGCTTGGGTCGCGGCTCACCGCTAATTGCATGGCCGTGCTGTCGGCCAGTTCACGCGGCGGGAGCACTTCCCCGCTAAAGCGCAAGCGGGCCCAATAGGCATTAAGCTGGTTGATGGCCATGCCGTTGAGGGCGCGAAAGAAGCGTTCGCGCAGCTGGCCGAATGCCGGATATTCATAGACTGCGGCAGGCGCCCGGCTGGCTTGCTCGCCGCTGCCGAAACTACGGGTGCG
>JACMOV010000070.1 GCA_014377845.1 Herminiimonas sp. | reverse complement strand
TCAAGATCGACAGCACCCGGTGGAATTACGAGCTGGGCGACGGCTGCGACCGTGGCCTGTGCGGCTTTGGCAATAATGAACGCGAGTACTACACCGACAGCCTCGACAACGTGTTCATGCAGGATGGCTTGCTCAACATCCAGGTACGCAAGAACGATGCGGGTCATCCCTATACGTCGGGACGCATCACCACCCAAAATAAATTTCAATTCACCTACGGACGCGTTTCGGCCCGCATCAAGATGAACATGCCGAAATCCTCTGCGCCGGGCGCCAAGGATGGTCCGGTCGGCGTTTGGGGCGCGTTCTGGATGCTGGGCTTCGATGTCAACGACCCGTATGTCGGATGGCCTAATTCCGGTGAGCTCGACATCATGGAAAACATCGGCTATTCCTGGTGGCACAGTTCATCGTTGCATGGTCCCGGCTACTACGGCGGCGGCAGTATCGGCGCGACGTATAACAAGACCGAAACCGGCGCCGGCATCGCGCTGGGCAACTTCCCGGCCTTCTCGGTCACGGACTGGCATACCTATACCGTCGACTGGGATCCCGATCAGATCGTCTTCAAGCTCGATGACGTCGTGTACCGCACGATCCTGCGCAGCGAGGTGGAGGCACGCGGATACTGGGTCTTCGACAAGCCGAATTTCATCCTGCTCAACGTCGCCTACGACGGCGGATACCCGGCGGCTTACCGAAACAACCCGCAAAACTATACCGGCGCCAAGGATGCGAACGGGCTGGCAGTTGCTGCCGAAGCCAACTTCCCGCACACCATGCAGGTCGACTGGGTACGCGTGTACCAGCGCCAGTAGCGACGCCAGTAGCGACGCAAGTAACGACGCACCTCAGAAGGCACGTATCGGCGATGACGCCCGCACGAAGCGCATCGTCAAGACCGTGCGCAACGAAGGCTACGTGCTGGCGACCGCGGTCAGCGTGGAGTACAAGCCGTCGTGAACGCCGAATCCATGCCCGGCCCCAGCCAGGCGAGCGCAGCGACGGCCCGAGCGGCTGCGCACCCGGCGATGCCGCACATCGCAGCGCACGGGGGCTCGATCGCCAACCGGGTGTTCGTCATGATCCTGGGCGGGATCATCCTGGCCACGGTGGTGACGACCTGGCTTGCCGCGAGCGACCGCAAGCAGGCGATCGAGGAAATCCGCGACATGCACACCGCCGAGCGGGTCGAGCAACTGGTGCTGGCGCTGGAAAAGGTCGATGCGATGCTGCGCCCCGTGATCCTGCAGGCCGCCGCCAGTTTTGGCGTGGAGGCGAAATTCGTCGATGCCTCGCGCGAGCCGGCGCTGATCGCGCAGGCCAACCGCGCCGAACTGAACAACCTGCCGCTGCAGGCGCTGCTCAAGACCCGGCTCGGCGGCAATCGCCACGTCGGCACCCAGCGCGAACCCGGCTGCGCGCCGCGCTCGACCCGGGACGGTGGCGCGGGCATACCGGCCGACCGGATCGATGCCGTCTTCGACTCCTTTTTCCGGCTGGAAATCTCCCGCTCGCGCGACACCGGCGGCACCGGACTGGGCCTGACGATTGCCCGCAACATCGCCGAAAATCACGGCGGCAGCCTGACGCTGGCCAATCATCCGGAAGGCGGGCTGGAGGCGATCGTCAGCCTGCCGATCAAGAGCGCGGGCGAAAAAAAACCGGCCTGATCGGCCGACTGATGTCGCGCGCGACGATTACTTCTTCGCCGGCTTCTGCTTGGCGATGATCATGTCCTTGATCGCGGCATAGACATCGTCACTCAGGATCTTCTTGTCGACCAGCTCATCCTTGGCCTTGTACGGACGGCCCTTGATGATCGCCGCAGCGCGTGCGTCGCCAATCTTTGGCAGCGACGCCAGATCCTTGGCGCTGGCGGTGTTGATGTCCATCGGCGCGGCGGCCTTGGCCTTGACAATGTCGGCGGCCGGTGCGGCTGCCTTCGGTGCGTCCTTGGCCTGTGCCACGCCCGCCAGCATCATGACGAGGCCGGATGCCAGTACCATCGATTTGAGCAGATTCATTGTTGTTTCCTCCAGAGTGAATTTCTTTTGAACGTGCGTCCGGCGGAAAAAATCCTGCCGTTGATGAGCGCCGCCCTCGAAACCGGGCCGGCGCCCTGACGAACAAATTTGATTTTACCTTGTAGAAACCACAACCGGGGGAATCGCGCGCGTCCGCCACGCCTGGCGCAGTCCGTCCGCCGAGTACACCACCAGCGCGCTCCAGACGATGGCAAAACCGGCCAGCCGGGCGCCGCCGAAGGTCTCGTGATACAGCAGCACGCCCAGCAGCAGCTGGATCGAGGGTCCGATGTACTGCAGCAGGCCGAGCGTGGCGAGCGGAATGCGGCGCGCGCCTGCGGCGAACAGCAGCAGCGGGATGGCGGTGATCGGACCGGCGGCAGCCAGCAGCCAGCGGGTCGATGCCGGCACGTCGGCGAACGTGTTCTGGCCATTGGCCGAAAGCCAGAGCAGGTAACCGATTGCCAGCGGCGCCAGGAGCAGGGTCTCCAGCGACAACCCTTCGAGCGGCCCGAGCGCCGCGGTCTTGCGCAGAAGGCCGTAGGTACCGAACGTGCCGGCCAGCGCCAAGCCGATCCACGGCGGATGGCCGCTCTGCACCGCCAGCCACAGCACCCCGAGCGCCGCCAGGGCAACCGCCAGCCATTGCAGCGGCCGCAACCGCTCGCGCAATATCAGGTAACCGAGCAGCACGTTGACCAGGGGCGTCATGAAATAGCCGAGACTGGCGTCGATCACGCGATCGTGGTTGATCGACCAGATATAGATGAACCAGTTGGCCGCCAGCAGCAGCGCGCTGGCCGCAAAACCGGCCAGCACCCGCGGCCGTCGCGCTACCGCGCCAAGCCATTGCCACTGCTGGCGCGCGCTCAGCACCAGGCCGAGAAACACCAGCGACCAGAGCATCCGATGCATCAGGATTTCCAGTGCAGGTACCCCGGCCAGCAGCTTGAAATACAGCGGAAACAGGCCCCACAGCACGTAGGCGGTGGCAGCGAAGAGCAATCCGTATTGCATCGTGGTCCTGTAGAAAAAATACTTGCTAGTGGAAATGGACTGTCCGTTCGGCGCAGCCGCGCCGGTTGCTACCGGCGATGCGCAGGATACGGTGTGCCGATGTGCGGCTCAATCCTGGTTCAGCAGCATCGCGCCCTCGATCCGGGCGACGCAGGCGCGCTGCAGTTGCGACACTGCCCAGCGCGCCAGTGCATCCTCGGGCAGATGCAGGAAGCGCCGGTTGGTGTCGCGGAACAGGCGGATGTCGGCCAGCAGGCGCGGCACCTCGGCCAGCGGCAGGCTCTGGCGCTCCAGCAGCAAGAACTTCAACAGGACCTTGACCGCATTCTGCGCATTGCGTACCGGGTCGGCAGCCAGATAATCGATCCGGGAAAACGCCCGTGCCAGCGCCCCTTCCACATCGGCAAACGGCGCGCCGTGGCCCGGGATGACCAGCCCGATGTCGAGCGTGGCGATCAGCGCCAGCGTGGCGCGGGTTTCGGCAAAACCGGATGCGCCGTCGAGCTCCGGAAAGATCACGCCGAAGCCGTTTTCCCAGAGCGCGTCGGCAGAGATGAGGAGGCGCTCGCTCGCGCAGTACAGCACCAGCGAATGCGGATCATGCCCCGGCGCGCCGAGCACCTGCCAGGACAGGTTGCCCAGCAGCAGCGTGTCGCCGGCCTGCATCGTGTCGGTGAAACCAAAACGCGTGCATTGCTGGCCGGTCGCGGTGAAGCTCAGTGCATCCTGATCCCAGCGCCGCACGGCCTCGGCCTCGGCGGCGGGAATCGTGGTGCGGCAACCGAAGTGCGCCTGCAGCGCCGCGTTGCCGCCGCAGTGGTCCGAATGCAGATGGGTGTTGACCAGCCGGTCGAGGCCGCGGCCCTGCAAGGCATGCGTTACCAGGGCCACCGTCTGCGCGGCGTGGGTGGCATAGCCGCTGTCGACCAGCGCCGTGTCGTCTTGACCCGTGAACAGGATGTTGTTGGACGACAGCCAGCCGCGCTCGAAGACCTGCATCGTCGGTGGCAGGTGATACGCCGGACGGGTCGATGGCTGTGCCGGCAATCCGGACGGCGACGCCGGCGGCATCACTGCGCGCCTGACGCGGTGCCGCGCCGTTCGATGATGGCGAGCCAGATGGCGCGCTTGCCAGTTTCGCTTGCACTGCTCCAGCCGACGATCTCGTCGATGGTGCGATGGCACCCTTCGCACAGGCCGGTGGACGGCGTCATGACGCACAGGCTGATGCAGGGGGAAGGCAGCTTGCCCTGGTGGGTCAGCGGATCGAAGGTCTGCGGCATGGTTGGCATCGGGATCGGAAGGGGTGCCTGCGGCATGAGCTAATGCGTTCGTGAATCGGTGAATCGGTGAATCGGTGAGTCGGTGAATCAGCGCAGGCGTCTCTCAGGCAGGACCGTCAGCATACCCGGAACCGAGCGGCCCGACCGAGAGCAGCACGCCGGCCGACTCCAGCACCAGCTTGGCCTGCCCGAAAAATGCCAGCACCGTCGGCGGCGGCGTGTAGATCGCCGCGACCTCGATCCGGAAATCGCAGTTGGCCGCCGCGGGATGCTGGACGAAGATTTCGCCGCTCTCGATGAACTTGAGGTAGTGATTGATCTTCAGCTCCAGTGCCTGCAGATGGGCGTGATCCCACGCCAAGTGGTCGATGATCGTGAGCTGGCAGGTCGCCCGCGCCGCATCGATCGTCACCGCATCGATCTGGTCTGCCTGGTCGATGCTCATCGGTGCGCCCTCATCCGGCAAACGCAATCAGGGTGACGTCGGCAGCCGCATCGCGCAGCGGAATGAGCGCCTGATATGCCGGCGATGCATGCCAGCCGGCGACGGCCGCCGTGCCCGGAAAACGCAGTACCACGGTGTTGTCATGTGCATGCACGCCGTTGAAGACGTCGAGCAGTTGCGCCCGCAGCAGGACTTCGCCGCGCCAAGGCGCGAGCGTGGCCTGCACCTGGCTGCAATAGACAAGCCACTTGTCATTGTCCCGGACGGTGATGTGACCGATCGCGTAGGCCGGGGCGGTGTTGCTGGCGGACTGCTGCATCTCCATCGAAGATTCCGGTGCGTGAGATCGCGGCAGCTTGAAGATCATGCCGGGAATGCCGGCGTCCTGAAGTCTGCGTCTGCGAACAATTTCCATATTGTATTGAAAGTGCGCGATTCGATAAAGCATTGCGGTTACTCAACCCGCGCCCGCCAGCCGCCAAATTACCATGCGAGCCCTGTGTTGCCGGCCTGCGCGGGCAGGTTGCGCACACTTTTTCTTGCAGAGTGATTCGTACTGGAGCACACCTATGCGTGGCAAACCCGTCATACCCGGCTTGGCCGGCTTCAATGCGCTAGCCGGATCGTCATTGTCAGAGTCCGGGGCAGGTCCGTCGCAGGCGCCTGCTCCGGGCCGCGCTTCCAAGCGGCGTCGGATCGATGCCGAAGCCGCCGGCCTGCCACCGCGCGTCGGCGCTGCGTCGGGCCTGACCGTCACGCCCCCCTCCAGCCCGCGCAACGCCCCGCCGCCCGGCTTGCCGGTTGCGCCATTGGGCAATCCGGCCGCGGCGTTGCCGGACGACGGTTTCTCGACGCCGGTGCGCGCGACCGGAATGCCGGAGGCTGATGAAATCGAGAATCTGCGGTCGACCAAGTTCCTTCATCGCTACATGAACAATCCCGTGACGCTTTCCAAGCTGACCGCTTATTTTTCGCGGGAAGCCTCCTCGAGCTGGGCTTTCACCGGCAGTGTCGCGCTGAACCTTCACGCCGCCCAGCTTACGAAAAAAACCGTACGCAACTGCGCCGATGCCGACATCCAGATCGATAGCAACAGCTATGACAACTTCGTCGACAAGATCCGCGCACGCGGCAGTCAGGAACCGATCATCCCGCCAGCCATGGGTAGCGGGGACGCGCATTACCAGTTCGATGGGATGGACGTCGATCTCGTGAGAGGCGAACTCGGCAAGGATCCGGTGTGGACGGCTCGTGACACGATCGAGGGTATCCCGGTACTGTCGTTGAAGGCGCTCAAGGCGCACAAGATTGCCGCCGCCAGAGGCCCTCACGAAGAGGGAATCGAGAAAGCCAGGAAAGATCTCGTCGAGATCGAGAAACTGATCGACATCGTGGACAAGCGTGCAGCCGCCCGTCCTCAACCGCGCCCGCTGGAGCGCACGTAGGTCGGAAAAAATTCCTTGAGCAGGAACTGCTGCAGCGCCGCCTCGTAGGCAGCGTCGGCATTGAGCGTGATCTGCCGGCCCAGGCGATGCGACTCCCAGATGAATTCGCCGGTCTTGTGGGTGCGGATCAGGGCGATCATGCGTTTGACGACCGCCAGTTCAATGTCGGGTTCGGTCCCCTGGTCGACGGCGACCACCTGGCTCCATTTGCGCTTAAAGTTGGTATTCCAGCCGCGGAACATGAACTCCGCACTGTGGGTCCGTACATCGCGCAATTGAAACACGCCGCCGGTATCGTCCTTCTCGCCGCTGGCACCCACGCCACGCTGCTGGAAGGCGATGTTTTCGCGGGCGACGCGACTGGCGTGCTGGGACTCGGTCTCGGGGGCAGCTTGCGCCAGCGAAGGGTCCTGCGCCTGCGCTTCCGCGCGGCGCTTGCGATTGGCCTCGATACGGGAGGAAAAATCCTCCGCCGGCGGTTCGCGCACCGCGTCCGGCTGCGGCGCGATGTTCGGGGCCGGCGTCAGGGGCTCGGTGGCTGCGAGTTGCGGCGGCTGCTCCTGCTTCCTCGGCTGCGCCGGACGCACCTGCGCCGGCGGCTTCTGCACGGCCTTGGGCTTGCGCGGCTGCTTTTCAGGCGGTTTCGGCGGAGGCTTCTTCTGCGGCGTCACCGGTTTCGCAACCGGCGCCAGGGCCAGCGGTGCGATGTAGGTAATCGCGGTTTCGTTTCCCGCCGACGGCAACTTGAGCACCATCGGATCGTTTCTCAAGATCAGCCACAGCAGCAGCGCATGCAGCAGAACCGCCAGCACCATTGCAACCGCACGCGAGTAGCGGTAACGCGGCGCGCCGAAACCCGACCGCGCGGGCTGCAGGCCGGATGCAGGAGCGAATGAGAAAGGTGTAATCAATGGTTTCAGGTGCGGGTTCGGATGCGGAATGGCGATTGGCGCGATGTCATGTCCGGGAATCGGACCCGGCCGACGCAGACCGTGCGGCCATGGTGCCGCAAAACCATCAAGACCGGAACGTTACAACAAAACAGCCGCCGGCGTCTCAGCCGCGTCTCTTGGCTGCCAGTGCATTGCCAGCCCGGCTTACCGCCGGACGGCCGAGAAAGCCCGAAATGAACTGGCCGGCGTCGACCACCGCATCGAGATCGACGCCGGTCTCGATGCCGAGGCCCTGCAGCAGGTACAGCACGTCCTCGGTGGCGACATTGCCGGTCGCGCCCTTGGCATACGGACAGCCGCCCAGGCCGGCGACCGAGGCGTGATAAATCGAGATGCCGAGTTCCAGACTGGCGTAGATATTGGCCAGCGCCTGGCCATAGGTATCGTGAAAGTGGCCGGACAGCTGCGTGATCGGGTACTCGGCGATGGCGGCCGGCATCACGCGCTGCACCAGCGCCGGCGTCGCCACGCCGATGGTGTCGGCAATGTCGATCTCGTCGCAGCCCAGTTCGCGCAGACGGCGCACGACATCGGCCACCGCTTCCGGTGCGACCGCGCCCTGGTACGGGCAGCCGAAGGCGCAACTGACGCTGCCGCGAAGGCGCATGCCTGCAGCCTTGGCAGCGACCGCCACGTCGCGGAAACGCTCGATGGATTCGACGATCGAGCAGTTGATGTTTTTCTGCGAGAACGCTTCCGACGCCGCGCCGAAGATCACCACTTCGTCCACGCCGACTGCAGCAGCCGCCTCGAAACCCTTCATGTTCGGCACCAGCGCTGAATACACCACGCCCGGCTTGCGCACGATCGCGGCCATCACTTCGGTCGAGGTCGCCATCTGCGGCACCCACTTCGGCGAGACGAACGATGCAGCTTCGATATTCGGAAAGCCAGCGGCAGTCAGGCGATCCACCAGTTCGATCTTGACGGCGGCCGGGATGGTCTGCTGTTCGTTCTGCAGGCCGTCGCGCGGGCCGACCTCGATCAGCTTGACGCGGGCGGGCAGAGAATTCGACGACATCATCAGTAGCCTCGTGTACGGTCAACCAGACCGGGTACATCGTGACCGGCTTCCATCCGCCCGATCTTGGCGGCGATCTGGCGCACGCTGTCGCCCCGCAGCGTGACGGCGGCGATATGCGGCGTGATCGTGATGCGCGGCTCCTGCCAGAACGGATGCCCGGCCGGCAGCGGCTCCTGGCGGAACACGTCCAGCGTGGCGCCGGCGATCTGGCCGGACTGCAACAGCGCGGTCAGGTCTGCCTCCACCAGGTGCATGCCGCGCGCGACATTGATCAGGTAGCTGCCGTGCGGCAGCTTCGACAGCGTGTCGCGGTTCAGGATGCCGGTCGTCTCGCCGGTCAGCGGCAGCACACAGACCACCACCCGCGACGCGGCGAGAAACGCGTCCAGCCCGGCGCTGCCGGCATGGCATGCCACGCCCGGCAGATCCTTGGGCGTACGGCTCCAGCCGAGCAGCGGAAAGCCGAACGGCGACAGCGCTGCCGCAATGCGCTGGCCAAGTACGCCGAGCCCCAGGATGCCGATCGAAAAACTGCGCTTGTCGTGCGGCTTGGCGAAGCGCCACTGGCCGCTCTTTTGCTGGGCATCGAACTGGTCGAAGCGGCGGAAATAGCGCAGCACCGCCCACGTCACGTATTCCGCCATCTGCACACCCATTCCGGCATCGTCGAGCCGCACGATCGGTACGCCCGCCGGCAGTGCGTCGCCCAGTTGCAGGATGGCGTCGACGCCGGCGCCGAGGTTGAAGACGCCCTTCAGTCCCACCCGATCGCGCAGCATTTCCGCTGGCGGTTTCCAGACGACGGCATAGTCGGCGGGCGCATCGTCGCCGGCTTCCCACACGCGCAGTTGCGCCTGCGGCAGCGCGGCCTGCAGGTCGGCCAGCCAGGGAGCCGGATTTGCATCGACGGCATGGAACAGTATGCGCATCGCGGCGGCTTTCGGTCAGGAGACTGCCGGCGCGGCGGACACCGCCGGGGCAGTGGCAATCGCTGGAGAGACGGCTCCCGCTTCTTCATGCAGGTCGCAGCGCGCATCGATTGCGGTACTGCGGGTCTGCATGCCGAGCCGGGCCAGCAGGTCGCGGTCTTCCTCGACTTCCGGATTGCCGGTCGTGAGCAGCTTGTCGCCGTAGAAGATCGAGTTGGCGCCGGCCAGGAAGCACAGCGCCTGCACCGCCTCGCCCATCTGGCGGCGGCCCGCAGACAGCCGCACCCGCGCCTTCGGCATGGTGATGCGGGCCACCGCGACGGTGCGCACGAATTCAAGCGGATCGAGCGCCTCGGTGCCATGCAGCGGCGTGCCTTCGACCTGCACCAGGTTATTGACCGGCACCGATTCCGGATAGGGCAGCAGATTCGCCAGTTGCGCCACCAGGCCAGCCCGTTGCAGGCGCGATTCGCCCATGCCGACGATGCCGCCACAGCAGACCTTGATGCCGGCGCCGCGCACCCGGCCCAGCGTGTCGAGCCGGTTCTGGTAGTCGCGCGTCGAGATCACGTTGGCGTAAAACTCGGGCGCTGTGTCGAGATTGTGGTTGTAGTAATCGAGACCGGCATCCTTGAGGCGCTCGGCCTGGCCGGCGCCGAGCATGCCGAGCGTCGCGCAGGTTTCCAGTCCCAGCGCCTTGACTTCGCGGACCATCTCCTCGACTTGCTCGAGGTCGCGGTCTTTTGGCTCGCGCCAGGCCGCGCCCATGCAGAAGCGGGTCGCGCCATGCGCCTTGGCTTCGCGTGCGGCTTCCAGGACGGTGGCCAGCGGCAGGATCTTCTGCGCAGTCACGCCAGTGTCGTAGCGCGCCGCCTGCGGACAGTAGCCGCAGTCCTCGGGACAGCCGCCGGTCTTGATCGACAGCAGCGTCGCCAGTTCGACTTCGGTCGGATCGAAGTGCTCGCGGTGCACCTGCTGGGCGCGGAACATCAATTCATTGAACGGCAGGTTGAACAGGGCCAGCACATCGGCCACCGGCCAGATGTCGGCAGTGACCGGTGCGACGGCGGCCTGAAAAGCGATCGGTTGCGACGACATAAATGCATTCCCAGAGTGATGATGAAAAGTGTTTTCAATACGGCTGCGCGGACAACGGGTCCGCAGGCAGCCGGTGTTCAGGTTCGGTTCAGGTGGCGTCCGCAACAGCCGGCCAGCCCGGCAGGATCGAAAAATCCAGATGACCGGCGGCCTCCTTGGCGGTCGGCACGACCAGCCGTGGCACCAGGCCCAGCAGCGGCGCCGGCAACCGCTCGCGCAGCGCGACCACATTCGCCGGCGCATGTTCCATGCCGGAATCGACCACATTACAGACCCAGCCAGCCAGCGTCAACCCGCGCGCGGCAATCGCCTCGGCCGTCAGCAGCGCGTGATTGAGGCAGCCGAGCCGCAGGCCGACCACCAGGATCACCGGCAGGCCAAGCTCACGCGCCAGGTCGGCGGTATCGACGCCATCCGACAGCGGCACCCGGAATCCACCGACGCCCTCGACCACGATCGCATCGGCGCGCTGCGCGACGCGGTCGAAGCAGTTGCGAATATGGAGGGTATCGATGCGGATGTCCTCCAGCGACGCAGCGACATGCGGTGCGGCGGCCTCCCGCAGCAAATACGGCGTGGCCAGCGCCGGCGACAGCGCCACGTTGGCCGCGGCAGCGAGCTGATCGGCATCCTCATTGCGCAGTACCCCGTTGTGCAGGATCGCGCCGGCGGCGATCGGCTTCATGCCCGCTGCGCGCAGGCCGGTGGCTGCCAGTGCATGCAGCATCGCCGACGAAATCAGGGTTTTGCCGATCTCGGTGTCGGTACCGGTGACGAACCATGCGGTCGGTGCAGTCATGTTGGCGCTCCAGGAGGCGTTGGATTGTCCAGTGTTTGCAGTGCCTCGATCAGCCGCGCCAGATCGTCGAAGCCGTGCGCGGCCGACAGCGTCACGCGCAGCCGTGCCGTCCCGCGTGGTACCGTCGGCGGCCGGATTGCTGGCACCCACAGTCCCCGCGCATCCAGTGCCGCTGCAGCCGCCAGGGCGGCCTGGTTCTCGCCGATGATGACCGGCTGGATCGGCGTCGCGGAAGGCAAGCGGCGCCAGCGCCTGAGCACCAGCGACGCATCGAAGCGGCGCACCAGGGCATCGAGATGCGCGCGCCGGCTGCGCCCTTCCGCGCCATCGATGATGTCGAGGCTGGCCAGCAGCGCATGCGCCAGGGCCGGCGGCGCTGCAGTCGTGTAGATGTACGGGCGGGCACGCTGTACCAGGGTCTCGATCACGCTCTCGTGCGCGGCGACGAAGGCGCCGGCCACGCCGGCCGCCTTGCCCAGCGTGCCCATGTAGACCAGCTGCGGCGAACGTAATGCGAAATGCTCCAGCGCACCGCGACCCTGCGCGCCGAGGACGCCGAAGCCGTGCGCATCATCGACCACCAGCCACGCGCCGTAGTGCTCGCACAGTTGCAGCAGCGCCGGCAGCGGCGCCAGATCGCCATCCATCGAGAACACGCTGTCGGTCACCACCAGCTTGGTTGCGGCAGTACTGGCGGCAAGCATGGCTGCCAGTACTGCCGTATCGCCGTGCGGGTAGACGCGCACCGCGGAGCGCGACAGGCGCGCGCCGTCGATCAGCGAGGCATGGTTGACAGCCTCCGAAAACAGCTCCGTATCCGGCCCGCCCAGCGCCGACAGCAGCGCCAGATTGGCCATGTAACCGGTCGAAAATGTCAGCGCCCGCGCCGACGGCAGGTGGGGCGACAGGAACGCGGCCAGCCGTTCTTCCAGCAGCACATGGGCGCGCGAATGGCCGCTGATCAGGTGCGATGCGCCACTGCCCGCGCCGTAGCGCGCGGCCCCCTCCTGCAGCGCGGCGATCACCTGCGGATGCGCCGCGAGCCCGAGGTAGTCGTTGCTGCAGAAGGCCAGCATCGGCCGGCCGTCGACGGTCACGCGCGGCGCGCAGGGACCGTCGGCAGTGCGGCGGCGGCGGCGCAGGCCCTTCGCGTCAAGCGTGCCGAGGTTGTCCTGCAATTTCTGTAAAAGGGAAATGCTCATGCAGTCTGTTCCGCGATCCTATTTTTGCATCACCTGGCCGAACACGCGCTGCACCGTCGCACCAAGAAAGTCGATCTGCGCGTCGTCGAGGATATAAGGCGGCATCAGGTACAGGGTGCGGCCGATCGGCCGCATCAGCAATTCCTGGCCGAGCGCAGCCGTGAAGAAGCGGCGCGAGAAAGTGGATGCTTCGGCCATATCGCCGATGACGGCGTCGCAGGCCCAGATCATGCCGCGCTGGCGCACATTGGCAATCCGCGGATCGGTTGCCAGCGGCGACAATGCATCGGCCAGCCGTACCGCGGTTGCCTGATTTTTGGTCAGCACGTCGTCATCCCGAAAAATCTCCAGCGTCGCCAGCGCCGCCCGGCAAGCCAGCGGATTACCAGTGTAGGAATGCGAATGCAGGAAGCCGCGCGCCATCTCCCGGTCGTAGAACGCCGCATAGATCTCATTGCGCGTCATCACCAGCGACAGCGGCAGGTACCCGCCGCTGATGCCCTTGGACAGGCACAGGAAGTCGGGCCAGATACCGGCCTGCTCGCAAGCGAAGAATGTGCCGGTACGCCCGCAGCCGACCGCAATTTCATCGGCGATCATGTGCACGCCGTAGCGGTCGCACAGTGCGCGCACGGTCCTGACATACAACGGATCGTGCATCGCCATGCCGCCGGCGCATTGCACCAGCGGTTCGATGATCACGGCGGCGATGTGCGCGCTGCGCTGCTGCAGCAGGGTTTCCAGTGCGGCGGCGGCGCGCAGTGCGGCGGCGGCTGCCGACTCGCCGGGCGCTGCCTGACGCGCATCGGGACTGGCGACGACGTGCACGTTCTGCAGCAACGCGCCGTAGGCGGCGCGAAACAGCGGTACGTCGGTGACGGCCAGCGCGCCCAGGGTTTCACCGTGATAGCTGCCGGCGAGGCAGACGAATTCCGATTTCTTCACATGCCCGGTGTTGCGCCAGGCATGCACGCTCATCTTGAGCGCGATCTCGACCGCAGACGCACCGTCGGAGGCGTAGAAGCAGTGCCCGAGCACGTTGCCGGTCAGCGCCGAGAGCTGCTCCGAAAGGCGCACTACCGGCTCGTGCGTAAAGCCGGCCAGCATCGCATGTTCGAGCCGGTCGAGCTGGTCCTTGAGGGCGGTGTTGATGCGCGGGTTCGCATGTCCGAACAGGTTGACCCACCACGAGCTGATCGCATCGAGGTAACGGCGCCCGTCGGTGTCGTAGAGCCATGCGCCACGGCCGTGGCTGACCGGCACCAGCGGCACGGTCTCGTGATGCTGCATCTGAGTGCACGGATGCCAGACGCTGGCGAGACTGCGCGCAACCCAGTCCTGGTCTGTTCCGGCAGGGCCATCGTGGCCACGGATGCAGCCTGCGCCATCGGTCGGGACGCTTGTATCGTGATTCAGTTCAGACTTCAATTCCACTCCAGATTGAACTGCTGTCGCCACGCCCGGCTGCAGGCCCTGGATCGCGTCGTCTCGCGATCACGGCTGTTTTTCTTCTTTCGGAAAACGGCCGTCGATGTACCACCACAAACCTGCTTCCCGCACGAAGCGGCTGATTTCATGCAGACGATCGGCCCGGCCGCCCTGCTTGTAGCGGGCCACGAATTCGACGCTGGCGGTGTCGTCCGACGCGACATGCGACCGGATATCCAGCCCGAGCCAGCGGATGTCGGGCGCGCCGCTTTCGGTGGGCACGCCGCGGTCGATCGGCATGCCGGCTTCCCGCGTCGTCACGTGCCACGTGGCCGCGATGAACGCATTATCGTACAAGACGTAGGCACTGTAGCGCGCCCGCATCAGCTGTTCGGCCGTCGGCGCCGGCAGACCCTTGTGAAAGCGTCCACAGCAGTCTGCATACACGACACCGCTGCCGCAGGGGCAGGCCGATGCCTGAATGCCAAGGGGAGACGGTCTCTTCCTCACGCACGCACCTGCCTGGGTGACAGGCCTGCAGGCAAGGATGGCTTCAGGACAAACAGGGTCATCGTCGCCGGCTCAGATGCTGCCGTGCTGCAGGAAGTGCCGCACCTGGTCGAGCCGGTCAAAACCCCAGAACGATTCGCCATCGACGATAAAGAACGGCGAACCGAACACGTTGCGTTCGATCGCCAGTTCGGTGCCCAGCTTTAACTGCGCCTTGATTTCCGGCGTCTGGATGCCTTCGGCGACCGCCGCACCGTCGAGTCCGAGCGAGGCGGCAATCGCCGCCACCGCCACCGGATCGCCGAGGTCGGTGCCGTCGACAAAATAGGCACGGTAAGCGGCCAGGGCAAAGTTGCTGGCGCGGTGCCCGCCATGCGCCGCATGAATCCACAGCATCGCACGCGCCGCTGCCTGGGTCGCGATCGGAAACTGCGCCGGCCGGACGTAGTCGATGCCGTTGAAGCGGGCGGTCCGCGCGAAATCGTGAAAGGCGTAATCGCCCTTCAACGGCACCATCGTCAGCGGCTGCGCGCCGGTGGTCTTGAAGACCGCGCCGAGCAGGATCGGATGCCAGGCTACTGCACGCCGGAACTGCGCAGCCAGTGCATCGATCCTGGTGGCGGCGAAATAGCCGTACGGCGAGGTAAAGTCGAAATAGAAATCGATCGGTGCCGATGCAGTATTCAAGCCAGTCCCCTCGCGATCAGTATTTTCTGGATATCGCTGGTGCCTTCGTAGATCTGGCACACGCGCACGTCGCGGTAGATGCGCTCCACCGGAAAGTCGCTCACGTAGCCGTAGCCGCCGTGGACCTGGATGGCGTCCGTGCAGACCTGCTCCGCCATCTCGCTGGCAAACAGCTTGGCCATCGCGGCCTCCTTCAGGCACGGCAGGCCGGCATCCTTCATGCTCGCGGCATGCCAGATCAGCTGGCGCGCCGCTTCGATGCGGGTCGCCATGTCGGCCAGGCGGAACTGCACTGCCTGGTGACTGAAGATCGGCTGGCCGAATGTGACGCGGTCCTTGGCATAGCCGAGCGCCGCCTCAAAAGCGGCACGCGCCATCCCGACCGCCTGCGCGGCGATACCGATGCGTCCGCCTTCCAGTCCGGACAGCGCGATGCGGTAGCCGTCGCCCTCCTCGCCGATGCGGTTTTCCACCGGGATGCGGCAGTTCTCGAACAGGATCTGCGCCGTGTCCGACGAATGCTGGCCGAGCTTGTCTTCGAGGCGCGCGACGATGTAGCCGGGGGTCGCGGTCGGGACCCAGAAGGCGCTGATGCCGCGTTTGCCGGCGGCACGATCGGTGATTGCCATCACGATGGCGACATCGGCGTTCTTGCCGCTGGTGATGAATTGCTTGACGCCGTTGAGCACGTAGCAGTCGCCATCGCGCACCGCCGTCGTGCGCAGGTCGGCTGCATCGCTGCCAGCGTGCGGCTCGGTCAGGCAAAACGCGCCGAGCATCTCGCCGCGCGCAAGCGGTCGCAGAAACCGCTCCTGCTGCGCGGCACTGGCACTGGCCATGCCGATACTGCAGACCGGGCAATTGTTGACCGAGATGATGGTCGAGGTGCCGCCGTCACCGGCGGCGATTTCCTCGATCACCAGCGCCAGGCAGAGGTAATCCATGCCGGCGCCGCCGAGCGCTTCCGGTACCGCCACACCGAAGGCGCCCAGTGCAGCCAGCGCCTTCAGTTCCTGGGCCGGAAAGTGATGCTCCCGATCCCATCGCGCCGCGTTCGGCGCGACCCGCTCGCGCGCGAACGATCGCAGCGCATCGCGGATCATTTCCTGTTCGGCGCTCAGGACCATGTGGCCCCGCAGCAGCCGGTGGTCACGATGGTCGAGACTGCCCTCACAGCATCTCGATGGCGAGCGCCGTGCCCTCGCCGCCACCGATGCACAACGACGCCACGCCGCGCTTGCCGCCGGTCCGGCGCAGCGCACCGATCAGGGTGACGATGATGCGCGCGCCGGATGCGCCGATCGGATGGCCGAGGGCGCAGGCGCCGCCATGGATGTTGACCTTGCTGTGCGGGATGTCGAGCTCACGCATCGCTGCCATGGGCACCGCGGCGAAGGCTTCGTTGATCTCGAACAGGTCGACATCGCCGACCGTCCAGCCGATCTTGTTGAACAGCTTGTGGATCGCGCCGATCGGTGCGGTGGTGAACAGGTTCGGCGCCTGCGAATGCGTGGCGTGCCCGAGGATGCGCGCGATCGGCTTGGCGCCGAGCTTTTTGGCGGTCGATTCGCGCATGAGCACCAGCGCAGCGGCGCCATCGTTGATCGACGATGACGAGGCGGCGGTGATCGTGCCATCCTTCTTGAAGGCCGGCTTGAGCGTGGCGATCTTGTCGAGCCTGGCCTTGACCGGACCTTCGTCGCGGTCGATGACGACATCGCCGCCACGGCCGGACACAGTCACCGGCGCGATCTCGTCCTTGAACCAGCCTTCGGTGGTGGCGGCCTGGGCGCGCCGCACCGATTCGACGGCGAAGGCATCCTGCGCCTCGCGGCTGAACTGGTAAGTCGCGGCGCACTCTTCGGCGAAGGTGCCCATCGAACGGCCGCCACCCTTGGCGTCGCGGTCATAGGCATCTTCGAGGCCGTCGTACATCATGTGATCGAGCAGCATGCCATGGCCGATGCGATAGCCGCCGCGCGCCTTCGGCACCAAGTACGGTGCGTTGGTCATCGACTCCATGCCGCCGGCGACCACCACCTCGTTGCTGCCGGCGATGATGGAGTCGAAACCGATCATGGCTGCCTTCATGGCCGAGCCGCACATCTTCGACATCGTGACGGCGCCGGCCGATACCGGCACGCCGGCCTTGATCGCTGCCTGGCGCGCGGGCGCCTGGCCCTGGCCCGCCATCAGGCAGTTACCGAACAGCACCTCATTGACCTGCTCCGGCGCGATGCCGGATTGCGCGATGGCGGCACGAATGGCGACAGCGCCAAGATCGTGTGCCGACTGCGAAGAAAAATCACCTTGAAAAGCGCCCATCGGGGTGCGGGCTGCGCCGACGATTACGATTGGATCCTGCATGAGATGCTCCTGTAGAAAATGCGTTACGTGGATGCCTGCGCCGACGCCGCCGGTTCAGGCTGCCTGGATCGACCAGGTCGAATGCGGGGTCTGGACGACCTCGCCGGCCGTCTGCGCCTTGGCGCTGAAGCGGCATTGCTGCGGATACGGATAAACGTCGTCGACCTGACCCTCCATTATCCGCTCTTTGCGGGCCTGCCAGAATGCGGCGCTCAAGAGATCGGCATGATGCAGCATGAAGTATTTGCGGACCTTGGCATTGCCCAGCAAGAAAGTACCGAACTGCTCCGGAAAGACATCGTTGCGGCCAATCGGATACCAAGGCTCGGACGCCATTTCATCCTCTTCGTTGCGGGCCTGCGGAATCGTGCGGAAATTACAGTCGGTGATGTACTCGATTTCATCATAGTCGTAGAACACGACGCGACCATGGCGGGTGACGCCGAAATTCTTGTACAGCATGTCGCCGGGGAAAATGTTCACGCCGACCAGTTCCTTGATCGCGTTGCCGTATTCGACGATGCCGTGTTCGAGCGCGGCTTCGTCGCCGGCGGCTTCTGCGTTCGACAGCCAGATGTTGAGCGGAATCATCCGGCGCTCGATGTAGAGATGGCGGATCACGATGTTGTCGCCGTCTTCCTCGACGATCGACGGCGCCACTTCCTTGAGCTCGGCCAGCAGATCGTCACCGAAACGCATGCGCGGAAACGCCACGTCGGAATATTCGAGCGTATCGGCCATGCGGCCGACGCGATCATGGTTCTTCACCAGCAGGTATTTTTCCATCACCAGCGCACGGGTGGTTTCCTTCGGCGCGGGAAAATGATCCTTGATGACCTTGAAGACATACGGGAACGACGGCAGCGAGAACACCACCATCACCAGCCCGCGAATGCCGGGCGCGGCCTCGAAGCGATCCGAGGAATGCCGCAGGTGATGCAGGAAGTCGCGGTAGAAGAGCGACTTGCCGTGCTTCTGCAGGCCGAACATGGTGTAGATCTCGCTTCGCGGCTTGGTCGGCAGCAGCGTGCGCACGAACTTGACGTAGGCCGACGGCACCTCGATGTCGACCATGAAGTAGGCGCGGGTGAAGGAGAACAGGACCGTGATCATTTTCGTGTCGAACAGGACCGTGTCGAGCACCAGTTCGCCCTTCCGGTTGTGCAGGATCGGCACCACGAACGGGAACTCCCGATTGCCGTTGATGCCCTTGCCGACCAGGTAGGCGCCCTTGTTCCGGTAGAACAGGGACGACAGCACCTGGATCTGGTGATTGGCTTCCGGCGCTGCATTGCCGAACAGGGCGAGCAGACGCGCCTCGACCTTGGCGGCATCGCCTTCGAGATCGGCGAACGGCCGCTGCAGCTGGAAGTTGGTGATCACCCGCTTCAAGGAATAGCGCAGGCCGTCCTTGGCCGGGTAGTACACACGATAGGTCGGCACCGGCTCGTCGTTCTCGATGTATTCGGTCGAGATCGCCGGCCGCACGAAGATGAAGTCGTTATGAAAATACGCGCGGTGCAGGATCTTGCAGCAGACGGAATTGAAGAAGGTCTCCGCCAGCTCCGGCTGCTTATGGTCGATCAGCAGGCCGATGTAATGCAGCTTGACCTCGCGCCACACCTCATCGGTGAGCTCGTCGGCGGCGTATTCGTCTTCCAGCAGGAGCACGCACTCGCCGACGCGCTTGTCGTAGTACGAGATCCGCTCGCGCAGCTGGATCTGCGCGGCTTTCCAGGTGCCGGCCTCGAAATGCTGTTTGGCGGCGCGGCTGGTTTCGCGAAACAGCCGGTAATGCTTGTCGAAGCCGTCGAGGATCGAGCGGGCGATATCGAAGGCGATCTGCGACGACAGCAGCTTGGGAAAGTGAGCGGTGTTGGTCATGGTGAAATCATCCGGGGACGGCGGCGGCCTGCGCGGCCGACATGCCGTCCGGCCCAAAACGCTTCTGCAAGGCCCCTAGTGTAGCCAGATCGACGCCGATGCCGCCGCAGACGATGAAAAGCGGGTGCGCGAACGGCCGCATCTCCGGCAGGTCCTGGTACCCCACCGCCAGCGCGGCGCCGCATGCCGGCTCGACCAACGTCCGCACATCGTCGGCAAAACGCAGGCAGGCGTCGCCCGCCTGCGCGTCGCTCACGACCACGCTGCGCACATCATGCCGCAGCCGCCAGTCGAACGCCGCCTGCGCCACGCGACGCGCGCCGAGCGAGGTCGCAACGGACGTGATGGCCGGCACGGTGACCAGCGCGCGGGCGGCCACCGCCGCGGCATACGACGCGGCGCCCGCGGTTTCGATGGCCAGCACCGGCACGTGCGCGAGGTCGTTGCGATGCAGTCCTTCCAGCACGCCGCACAACAGGCCGCCACCGCCGACCGAACAGACCACGGCGTCGAATGTCGTGCCCATGGCCCGCGCCTGGCGCACCGCTTCATCGATCAGTGTGGCATTGCCGTCCCAGATATCCGGATGATCGAAGGGGGAGATGTAGAACGCATCGGGCGCCGCGCACCAGCGCAGGGCTTCGGCATGTGCCTCGTCCCAGACCGCGCCGTGGACGATCAGCTCGGCCCCGATGCCGCGGATCGCCGCATGCACCGACGCAGCGGTGGTCAGCGGCACGACGATGGTGGTGCGCACGCCGAGTGCCACCCCGGCTACCGCAGCGGCGAAGCCGGCATTGCCGCCCGACGGACACACCAGGTGCGTCGCGCCGGCCGCGACCGCCCGCTGGCACAGCAGGCCGATGCCGCGCAGCTTGAACGAGCCGGACGGCTGCAGATTGTCCATCTTCAGCCAGACTTGCTTGCCGAGCGCGGCCGACAACTGGCGGTGCAGCAGCAGCGGCGTTTCGATATGCAGGGCGGTCACGGTCATGGCGGCCGGCTGGCTCAGCGCGTCTCGGAAAACAGTTCGCGTCCGATCAGCATGCGGCGGATCTCGCTGGTGCCGGCGCCGATCTCGTAGAGCTTGGCATCGCGCCAGAGCCGCCCGGCCGGATAGTCGTTGATGTAGCCGTTGCCGCCGAGCGCCTGGATCGTCTCGCCTGCCATCCAGGTCGCCTTCTCGGCCGAATACAGGATCGCGCCGGCGGCATCCTTGCGCAGAGCGCGCACCGCTTCCGGCGTCCTGGCGCGGTCGCAGGCCTGGCCCACGGCGTAGACATAGGACTTGCACGCCATCATGGTCGAATACATGTCGGCCAGCTTGCCCTGCATGAGCTGGAACTCGCCGATCGGCTGGCCGAATTGCTTGCGCTCGTGAACATACGGCACCACCACATCCATGCAAGCCTGCATGATGCCCAGCGGTCCGCCGGAGAGCACGCTGCGTTCATAATCAAGACCGGACATCAGCACGTTGACGCCGCGGCCCTCGCCGCCAAGGATGTTTTCAGCCGGTATCTCGCAATCCTGAAACACCAGCTCGCCGGTATGCGAGCCGCGCATGCCGAGCTTGTCGAGCTTTTGCGCGACCGAGAAACCCGGGGCGCTCTTCTCGACCAGGAACGCGGTCATGCCGCGCGCGCCAGCTTCCAGGTCACTCTTGGCATAGACCACCAGCACGTCGGCGTCCGGACCGTTGGTGATCCACATCTTGGTGCCGTTCAAGACCCAGCGGTCACCCTTGAAGTCGGCGCGCAGCTTCATGCTGACCACGTCCGAGCCGGCGTTGGGCTCCGACATCGCCAGCGCGCCGATGGTTTCGCCCGAGACCAGTTTCGGCAGGTATTTCGCCTTCTGTTCGGCGCTGCCGTTGCGGCGGATCTGGTTCACGCACAGGTTCGAATGGGCGCCGTAAGACAGCCCCACCGATGCCGAGGCGCGCGAGATCTCTTCCATCGCGATGATGTGGGCCAGGTAGCCCATGGCAGTGCCGCCGTACTCTTCCTCGACGGTCACGCCGAGCACGCCGAGGTTGCCCATCTTGCGCCAGAGGTCCATCGGGAACTGGTCGCTGCGATCGATCTCGGCGGCGCGCGGCGCGATTTCCGCCTGCGCAAACTGGGCGACGGCGTCGCGCAGGGAGGCGATGTCGTCGCCGTGGTCGAAACTCAGGCCGGGTAAATCGCGCATGCTGTCCTCGATTGATTGTCTTGCAAAATGAACTGCGGGGAACACCCGCGCCGCCGTGGCGCCGAAAGGCAATGTGCCCCGCGTCTATAATGATGCGCCTGCATCGGCGATCGGCGTTCACCATCCACCGGCTTGCGCAAACGCCAACGTATTGTAGGCGGGTGACCGATGAATTGAAACACCCCTGGCGCCCGCCTCGCCGTCCGCCTTACCGCCCAACGCATACCCGGAGCACGCATGAATCTGCTTGAAGCCCAACTTGATTATCCGCTTGGCGATTTCATTCCCGAGGCGGGCGACGTATATGAGGTTGCGCCCGGCGTGCTGTGGCTGCGCATGGGACTGCCCTTCGCGCTGAACCATATCAACCTGTGGCTGCTCGAGGACACGATCGAAACCGAACACGGCGTGCGTACCGGCTGGACGGCGATCGACTGCGGCATCTCGAATCCGGCGACCCGGGAAGCCTGGGAACACATCTTTGCACAGCACCTGCGCGGCTTGCCGATCGTGCGGGTGCTGTGCACGCACTGCCATCCGGACCATGTCGGCCTGGCCGACTGGCTCTGCAAGCGCTGGGACGCGCCGCTCTGGATGAGCGCCGGCGAATACGGCTTTGCCCGCATGATGTCGGCGGCGCTGCCTGGCGTGGACGGCACGGCCATTCTGCCGCACTTCCAGCGCCACGGCGCCACCGACCCGGATCTGCTGAAGCAACTTGGCGAGCGAAAGAGTTACTACCCGACCCTGGTGCCAGCGGTGCCGGATGCCTATGTCCGTCTGCAGGATCAGCAGGCAGTGCGAATCGGCGCGCACGAATGGCGCATCGTCACCGGCTTCGGCCATTCGCCGGAACATGCAGCGCTGTACTGCGCGGACCTGCAACTGCTGATCTCCGGCGACATGGTGTTGCCACGAATTTCGACCAATGTCTCCGTATTTGCCGTCGAGCCGGAATCGAATCCGGTGCAGGCCTATCTCGACTCGCTGCAAAAGTTCGCCGCACTGCCAGCCGCCACGCTGGTATTGCCTTCGCATGGCAAGCCGTTCCGCGGCCTGCACACGCGCATCGCGCAACTGAACGAGCATCACGCCGCACGGCTGGCCGAAGTGGTCGAGGCCTGCGCCACGCCGCAGAGCGCGGCCAGCATCGTGCCGATCATGTTCCCGCGCGCCCTCGATACGCATCAGCTCACCTTCGCGCTCGGCGAGGCGCTGGCCCATCTGCACAAGCTCTGGTACGACGGCGTGCTCTCGCGGCGCCGCGACGCGGATGGCGTGCTGCGCTTCGCCAATTCCACTCTTTCCACTACTTCCGGTACGACGCGCACGAACTTTCAGGTGCCCGAACGGACTAACAATTTGTAATCAGCAGTAGCGCACGCCTGAGTCCATTCGGTTGTACTCCCGCTCGAGCACCGATCCCGGAACACGATTTGCACCGTGGCATGCACGATTTGCGATGCCACGGCGTCGGCGAATACCGACTTGCAATGCCGCCCCAAAAGGTTGCGTTCACTACACAAAGAGTTTTCAACGCGGAGAGGCTGACGGTCAAGCAATGACATGGAACAGTTCGTTGTGATGAAAGCATCGATCGAACGAGAAGATTTCAGCAGCCGCCTGCAGCAGGCGCTCCGAAATGCGGATTACTCACCCGACAGCCCGACCAAGCTTGCCCGCGAATTCAATGTCCGATTCGCTGGCCGGCCGATTACCGTTCATGCCGCGCGCAAATGGATTGTCGGCCAGGCGATTCCGACGCAGGAGAAATTACGGACCCTGGCGCAATGGCTCGGCGTGCCTGCCGAGTGGCTGCGCTTCGGTGACGACGAAACGCCAGGCAAGGCACGCGAAAGCGATGCCACGTCACGCTTCGAATCCGACGATGTGAAACTGATCACCGAGCTGCAACGGCTCGATGAGCATTATCGCCTGATCGCCCGTGAAATCATCCGCATGCTGGCGCGAATCAATCCCCAGAAGTAGAGCGCAGCGTCTGCAGGTACGCCAGGCCGGCAATCGCCCGGCTGCCGTACCACGACAGCATTTCCCCATCGACCAGGTGTACCGGCTTGCCGATCTGCTTTTCCACCAGGTCTGCATGCGTTTGCCGAAAGCTGTACGGCTCGGTCGACAGCAAGACCGTATCAATTGACGACACCAGGGCGTCCGACCAGGTAAAGCGCGGATAGCGTGCGCTCGATTGCGCCGCATCCGGCGGCTGCCATTGCCGCCAGCCGATCAGGGCCAGCATCTGCGCGATGTAGGTCTCGCGCGACACCGTCATCCAGGGATCCTGCCAGATACAGTAGAGGACATCGCTCGTGACGTTACCGCCGCGGTCGTTGGCAACTCTGGACATGAGTGCCGCCATGGCCGCCTCGAACGCATCTTCCAGCTGCTGCGCGCGCGCCGCCACACCCGGCAACTTGCCGAAAATCGCGCCGAAAAGGCGGTACAACTGCAGGTTGTCGCGCGGCGTCTGCGGGTGGGTCACGATCACGTTGGGTATCGACTGCGCCAATTCGGCGACGGTCGGCTTTTCGTTCTCGTCGATGTTGACGACCAGATGCGTCGGCGCCAGCGCCCGGATCTTTTCGATGTTGACATCCTTGGTGCCACCGACTTTCTCGATCGACTGCACCAGGTTGCGCGGATGTACGCAGAAGCCGGTGCGCCCCACCAGCTGCGCCTGCAGCCCGAGCTCGCACAGCAGTTCGGTCAGCGACGGTACCAGCGAGACGATGCGCACCGCCGCGTCAGGCGCGACCGGCGGGTGCACGGTCCCGACCGCGTCAGCCGGCATCAGTGCTCGTCGGCGACGACAGCGAGCGCACGCGCCTTGTGCGGCGCCCGCGAGAAGGCCCAGTCATATACCGCGTTCGGCAAGCAGCGCAGCAGCTTGGCGACGATACCCATTTGCCAGGGAATCACGCGGTAACTGGCGCCGGCATCGATGGCCGCGATGGCGCGCGCGGCAAAGCGCTCGGCCGGCATCAGGAACGGCATGCGATAGCTGTTGGAGCGTGTCATGGGCGTATCGATGTAACCGGGCAGGAGCGTCACGACGCGGATGCCGGTGCCATGCAATTCGACCCGCAGCGATTCGCAATAGCTGATCACTGCCGCCTTCGATGCGCTGTAGCCGCTGGCCCCGGGCAGGCCGCGAATGCCGGCCACACTGGCGATGGCAACCAGGCGCGGCGGATGCAGCGGCCGGCGTGCGATACGCTGCGCCTTGAGCCTGGAGACGAAGGGCGCGAAGGTCGCAACCGTGGCGGTGAGGTTGGTGGCGACGATGCGCTCGAACACCGGCAGATCTTCCGGATGCGCGGTCAGAGTGCCTTGTGAAATGCCGGCATTGGCGATGACGACATCAATGCCGTCATAGGTGGCCATGAAATCGGCCGCGGCCTGCGCCAGGGCGGCATGGTCGGTGACATCGAGTGCGTAGACGCGATGTTGCGCCGAATGCGGCAGCGATCCGCGGATTGCCTCCAGCAACGGCTGACGGCGTCCGACCAGTGCGACGAAGGCACCTTCGGCAGCATAAGCGCGCGCCAGCGCCTCGCCCAGTCCGCTGGATGCGCCGGTGATGAAGACACGTTGCATGCAACCCCCAAAATAAAAATGGCCCGCGCTGCTGCCAGGCGGACCATGTGGCGTGTCCTGCATTCAGATCGGCGCCAGGTCCGGCGCCATTCGTTCAAAACCAGGCGCCAGCCTATTTCCTGGCCACGCTCGCCACGTGGAGCGGTGCGGCCGCAGGCGCGAGGCTGGCGGACTTGTGCTCCTTCGCAGCCTTTCCCACGAGCCAGTCCATCACCTGCAATGTCGAGGACTGCAGCACGGCTTCGGGCTGACTGCCGAGCGTCGTGCCGACGATCGACGGCGAGGTCATGAAACGGCCGTCGATGGCGACCAGCGGTACACCATCGACATGGTACGCCTCCTGCAACTGCATCGCGCGGCGCAACTTGGTCTGGACGCCGAAGGAATTGTAGACATCGAGGAATTTCTTGCGATCGATTCCCTGCGAGACGACAAAATCGGCGATCGCCGTGTCGGTGTCGAGCGACTTGCGCTCGGCATGGATGGCGCGGAAGATCTTCATCTGCAGTTCGTCGACCTTGCCCATCGCTTCGAGCGCGTAATACAGGCGCTGCTGCGGCTGGAACGCTTCGCGGAATGCCACCGGCACGCGGCGGAAGCTGATGTTGTCACCCTGCTTCTTGACCCATTCTTCGAGGGCCGGCTCGAATGCATTGCAATGCGGACAGTTGTACCAGAAGAATTCCGTGACTTCGACCTTCTTGCCGGATTCAGTCGCCAGCGCCCTCTCGAGGGTGCGGAACTCCGCGCCATTGACCGGTGCAGCCGGCGAGGCCTGCGCGCTCATCGCAGCCAGGCCCAGGCTGATGCCGAGTCCCAGCGTGGCCAGCGTCATCTGGAGAAAATTGCGGCGGGTCGGTTGCGCGACAGTGTGATGCATCTGCATGAAAGTCCTTTCGATTGAAAACGTTCTTCGTGCGCCGGGTTTTGTAAAACACACTTAACGGGCAGTATTAACGGGCAGTACGGACGACGGCGACATCGACGCCGTTGTCAGACAACTTGGAACGGGCGCGGGTCATGACTTCGAGCTGGTTGAACGGTCCGATGCGCACCCGGTACAGCGGGCCGGTATCGGAGGGCCGCTCGCTGATGTTGGCCTCGAAGCCCATGAGCGCCAGCTTGGCTTTCGCATTTTCGGCATCGCCCGGCTCGCGGAATGCGCCTGCCTGCAGGAAGTAGATCCATTTCTCATCCGTCGCATCGGGCTTGGTCAGGGCCGCGATCTTGTCATCGAGCTTGTCGGTTTTTTTCGCCGCTGCCTTTTCAGCGGTCTTCGCATCCGCAACTGCCTTGTCGGCCGCTTTGGCAGCATCGGCCGACTTGTCGGCGGCCGGCGGTTTGGCGTCGGCGATGACGGCGTTTTCGGGCGGCGCTTCGCGCACCGTCTTGGCCGCTTCACGCGCCGGTTCCTGCTTGCCGTAGAGCGGCTTGTTCGGGTCGGCGATCTGGCCGGCGTTGGCGCTGACGGCGCGCTCCGGCTGCGCCTGCTTGTTGGTGAACGGCAGGCTGCTCTTGGTGATCATGACTGCCACCACGACGGCGATTCCCAGCCCGACGATCAGGCCGATGATCAGGCCCAGCACCGTACCGCCGGCCTGATGCCGTTTCGAAGGGAAATCCATTCTGCTGAAATTGATCATGGTGTTCCGTTACATCCTTGCCGGCGCCGAAACGCCAAGAAGCGCCAGGCCGTTTCGTAAAACCCGCCTCGTTGCACACATTAACGCCAGCCGGGCCATTCTGGTCGACATGTCGTCCACCAAAACCCGCTCTGCATTGTAGTAGCTATGCAGCTCCCCTGCCAGATCGCGCAGGTAGAAGGCCACATGGTGCGGACCGAGCTCCTCGAGCGCATGCTGCAGTGCCTCGGGATAGGCCGCCAGCTGGGCCAGCAGCGCCGTCTCGCGCGGCGCCGTCAGCGGGCTCAGGTCGACCGCCGCGAGCGTGGTTTCATCACCGCCCCACTGCGCCAGCACCGAACAGATCCGGGCGTGGGCATATTGCACGTAGTAGACCGGGTTTTCATCGGATTGCGCCCGCGCCAGGTCGACATCGAAGGTGAACTCGGTATCGGCCTTGCGCGAGATGAGGAAGAAGCGCACGGCGTCGCGGCCACGGGACAGGTCGCGCGGTGCGTCCTGCATGGTGCCACCGGCGCTCTCGGCCACGTCGCCGCTCGACCACTCGATCAGATCGCGCAGCGTGACGTAGGAGCCGGCACGCTTGGAGATCTTGACCTCCTCGCCGTTCTTCATGACGGTGACCATCTTGTGCAGCACATAGTCGGGATAACCCTGGGGAATCCCGATGCCGACCGCCTGCAGACCGGCGCGCACCCGGGCGATGGTGCCATGGTGATCGCTGCCTTGCACGTTGATCACTTTGCCGAAACCGCGCTGCCACTTGCTGATGTGATACGCCACGTCCGGCACGAAATACGTGAAGGTGCCGTCTGACTTGCGCATCACGCGATCCTTGTCGTCGCCGTAGTCGGTGCTGCGCAGCCAGAGCGCGCCGTCTTGCTCGTAGGTCTTGCCCGAAGCGATCAGCGCGGCGACCGTGGCGGCGACCTTGCCATCCGTGTAGAGCGACGATTCAAGGAAGTAATTGTCGAAGCGCACGCCGAACGCCTGCAGGTCGAGGTCCTGCTCGTTGCGCAGGTAGGCGACGGCAAAGCGCCGGATCGATTCCAGGTCGTCGGCATCGCCGCTGGCGTGGACCGGCTCGACATCGTTGGCGGCGACAGTTTTGCGGGACAGGAAATCGGCCGCGATGTCGCCGATGTAGTCGCCGTTGTAGGCGGACTCCGGCCATTGCGCATCGCCCGGCTTGAAGCCGCGGGCGCGCGCCTGGACCGACAGGGCCAGCGTTGCAATCTGGACGCCGGCGTCGTTGTAATAATACTCGCGGGTGACGTCGTAGCCCTGGGCCTGAAAGAGCGACGACATGGCGTCGCCGAGCGCGCCCTGGCGGCCGTGGCCGACATGCAGCGGACCGGTGGGATTGGCGGAAACGAATTCGACCAGCACCTGCTTGCCGGCGCCGACCGCGCTTTTGCCGAAGGCAGCGCCCTCTTCCAGCACGGCTGATACCACGGCCTGGCGGGCCGCTGCCGACAGGCGCAGGTTGATGAAACCCGGACCGGCGATGTCGACTGCGTCGATCAGGCCCGCACGGGCCGGATCGGCCAGCACCGCGGCCACCAATGCCGTAGCCAGTTCGCGCGGGTTTTTCTTGAGTCGTTTGGCCAGCTGCATGGCGATGTTGCAGGCGATGTCGCCATGCGAAGGATCGCGCGGCCGTTCGAGGACGACGTCGGCGACGATCTCGGTGTCAGCCAGGTGCGGCTGCAACGCCGACTGGAACAAGGCGGCGATTTTTTGTTTCTGGGAAGAGAGCATGGGTCGGATGAGGCCAGGAGAAATGAGACGGATGGAGAGGCGGGTCACTGGAATTATACTGGCTCGCCTGCACCCGGCCGCGGGCATCGGGCCAACCTATTTCGGCCCGTCGCCCAATCGATCGCTGCAGTACGAATCCAGAAAACGCTGCAGCGCGAACGCTTCCGGCTCCCACGGCAGGACGGACAAGCGATGCACTGCCTCGAACAGGTAGGTTTCCGCCATCACGGTGATCGGCAGTGCTCCGGCATTCGGCGGCACAAGGCGCACAGGCACGCTGATGCGCCGATACTCCTCGCCCTCGAAATGATCGAGCGCCTGCAGGTCGGCCGGGGCGACATCGAAATACACCACGCCGGCCACCTCTGCGTCAGGCTCCGGGACCATCCCCGGATAGGTGTCGTCTGCCAAAGCGAAACGCCGGTGCTGCGGCAACGTCGCCGCCGCACTGCGATAGGTCCCGCGCACCACCCGCTGCCAGACAGGCGCGAACATCAGCGATCCATAAGTAAAGACATGAGTGGACATTGAACATCCTCCGTTGAAGTGCGCCCATTAAAACCCGGCGCGCGACTGACCAATATTGACTAATAGTTTTAATACTATATTGACCAATAGAAACTATTTACCTAAGTTGAACGTTCACGTTTCGCCCCTGCCGCCGATCAAAGGAGACCCCATCCCGTGAATACGAAGAACATGCCAAACGATCCATCGGACAACGACTGCAATCTCGAGCAGCAACTGGCCTTGCTCAACAGCCTGACGCGCGATGAATTCGACCAGGCCGAGAAACTGATCAACACCAAGCTTCAGGCCGCCCTCGACTCGCTCGAGCAATCGGCAACCGCGGTCCGCATGTTGCTGGCTGCCCAAAGCTCGGCGGATCTGGCGTCGGCCAGCGGCGTCGCGGTTCGCAAGGATCTCGAAAGCCTGCTCGCCAGCAGCACCCATCTGTCCCGACTGGCCAGCCTGATGCAGCAAGGTTTCAGCAGCGGCCGCGAAGGCAGCGAAAAACGCACCGAGCAGGAGATCGCCAAGGTCGTCGATGCGGTCCAGAAGCACCGCATCACGGTGCAGGATAACGCCATCGCGATGACGCAGAGCGCGCTCGACAAGGCGCGTGCGCCGTCACCCATCAATCATGCCAGCCGCGCTGCCGAGCGACGGCCGCGCTAGACCCATCTGTCGAACCAGCGGTTGGCGTTCTTTCGCTAGCCTGCCAGCAGCGCGTGCCTCACTCGCGCTCGCTGCAATATGCCTCGACAAGGCACTCCGGATCGTCGATCAGGCATGCCACTGGCCCGGCCTGCGCCAGCTGGGTCATGACTTCCGCCGGCCTGGCAGCCGAATTCTTGCGCACCGCATCGCAAAATTGTTCGAGGCGCGCCAGCGTCGCCGATTTTTCGGGGCCGGTCGCCCACAGATAGCATTTGGCCTGACTGCGCAAGGCCTGCAGCGACAGCCCGACCCGCGCATGCGGCGCCAGGCCCGGCTGTAGCGCGACATAACGGTCGCACGTGGTGCGCGCCTGCTCCCATTGCGGCGAATCCGCGAACAACGATGCGGTATGGCCGTCGGTGCCGACACCGAGCACGATTACTGCGGGATTGGCCAGTGCCGGATCGTTGCACGCTCGCGTCGCCGCCCGCAGCGCCGCATCCATCGGATCGCTCGCGCCCTCGAACACTCCGGGCGGCATCAGCGCGATCCAACGCGCCGCTCGCACGCCGCCGGTCAGCAAATTTTCCTGCACCAGCATTGCGTTGGCCGCTTCGCTGTTAGGCGCGACGCTGCGCTCGTCGACCAGCGACACGTCGATGCGGTCCCACGGCAGCGCCTTTTGCGCCAGCGCGAGCAGCAAGGTGATCGGACTGCGGCCGCCCGAGACCAGCAACAGGGCGCGCGCCTGCGACTGCAGTCGATCCGACAGGTCGGCCGCAATCGCGCCGGCGAGTGCAGCGGCGGCAGTCTGCGAATCGTCAAAACGGTGGCTCTCGAGTGTCATCGGTTTTCCGGCAGGTTCGACCGCGATCGGCGGCCGTCGATTTCATCGCCGGCAAGCGGGCACCTGGCCGGACCATCATTGTACGGCGTCGATGTTGCAGTGCGTAGCTGGCAAAATGACGGCCCGGCTCGGCTGCCCGCATGCCGCTAGTCGAAACTGCTGTACTGCCGCATGAAAGCCCGACCGTCGAGTCATAAAACGACTCATGTTTCGCCGCCGTTTGGCGCGGTAAGCACCCACTTTTAGATGCCAACATGATAAAAACGTTTGCCGCACACCACTGCGGCGCGCGGCATCCATAAGAACGCAAACATCGGAGACAGACATGCATTCACTAACCCCGAAGCACCTGAAGCGAACCCGGCTCATCGCCGCTGGTGGCGCCTTGCTGGCATTGAACGCCTGCGGCGGCACCGACCTTGAAACAGTGAATCTCAAACCCGCCTACCTCGGCGTCATTGCATCGACCATCTACGACGGCACCAGCGACGACCTGCTGACCGCGGGTCTGGGCAAGACGAAACTTGGCGGCGCTGCTCCGGCGCCTGCAGATCCTGCGCATCCGACGGCGGCAGAGTTGCGCCGCATCGCCATCTTCAACAACTACCGGGCGGTACTCGACATTTCGGCTGCCGGCGGCTACGGCAGCCTGTACGGGCCGAACGTCGACATCAACGGCACTGCCACCGCTTCCGAGGGACTGATTGCCGGCACCGAGTACCTCGCCTATTCGGACGACGGTACCGGCACGCAGAACGTGACGATGATGGTCCAGGTACCGGCCAGCTTCGACCCGGCCAATGCGTGCATCATCACCGGCACATCGAGCGGTTCGCGTGGCGTGTATGGCGCGATCGGCAGTTCCGGCGAATGGGGTCTGAAGCACGGCTGCGCGGTCGCCTATACCGACAAGGGCACCGGCAACGGCATCCATGACCTGCAGAACAACACGGTGAGCCTGCAGAACGGCTTGCGCAGCGATGCCGCAGCAGCCGGCAAGGATTCCAATTTCACCGCTGCTCTGACCGATGCGGAGCGCAGCGCCTTCAATGCCGCCACGCCGAACCGGTTCGCGGTCAAGCACGCGCACTCCCAGCAGAATCCGGAAAAGGACTGGGGCAAGTGGACCTTGCAATCGATCGAATTTGCCTATTACGTGCTCAACGAGCGCTTCGGCGCCACCGCGACAGACGGCAAGCGCCACGTGCAAACGCTGGGCAACCGCAACACGATCGTGATCGCCTCCAGCATTTCGAATGGCGCCGGTGCAGCACTGGCCGCGGCCGAGCAGGACACCAACGGCTTGATCAGCGGCGTCGCCGTGGCGGAGCCGCATGTCCAGCTGGCACCGGACAGCCGGCTCAGCGTCACCCGCGGCGCCACCACGCTGGTGGGCACCGGAAGGCCGCTGTACGACTACTTCACGCTGGCCAACCTGTTGCAGCCGTGCGCGGCGCTGGCGTCACCTTCCACCAATGTGTACAACCTCGTGAACGCGCAGGTCGCGACGGCGCGTTGTGCCGCCCTGCAGGCAAACGGCATCGTGACCGGCGCGACCACTGCCGACCAGGCGGCCAGCGCCATGAGCGGCCTGCTGTCTGCCGGCTGGCAACCGGAGAGCAATGCATTGCAGGCGGCGATGTATTCCTTCGCCACACCGCCGATCGCCATGACCTACAGTAATACCTATGGCCGCTTCAGCGTGAAGGACAACCTGTGCGGCCTGAGCTATTCGGGCGGTACGGCCGGACTGCCAGCATCCTTTGGCACTGGCAACGGTATCCCGCCGACCGCCGGGCTGGCAATCTTCAATAACAACAGCGTGGGCGGTGCGGTAGCCGACGCCGGATCGGTCAGCGTCAGCACCAATGCGAAGGACTACAACATCGACGGCGCACTGTGCCAGCGCGAGCTGGCCGTCGGCACCAGCGCCAATGCCAAGCGGGTGCAGGGCGGCATCGCAGAAGCCTTCCGCAGCGCCAATCTGAGAGGCAAGCCGGCGCTGATCGTGGCCGGCCGCTCGGACACGCTGATTCCGGTGGCGTTCGCATCGCGGCCGTACTTCGGCGTGAATCGGATGATCGAAGGCGGCGGCAGCCGGCTGTCGTACATCGAGATCACGAACGGACAGCATTTCGACGCATTTCTCGGCTTGCCGGGTTTCGGCTCCCATTACGTGCCGGTACACCGCTATTTCATCCAGGCGCTCGACATGATGTACGCCCGCCTGAAATCGGGTACGGAGCTGCCACCGAGCCAGGTGGTGCGCACCACGCCGCGCGGGGTGACCGGCACGACCACCAATCCGATCACCCTCGCCAACGTGCCGCCGATCCTGGCGGCCCCGGCGGCGGGTGACCGGATCACTTACGACCGGAACGTCGTGACAATCCCGGACTGACGCCGTCTTCCGCCGTCTTCCGCCGTCTTCTTTTCCTACAGCCTAATCAGGTGTTGACTGATAACGCCGCTCCGGACCGGCGGTTATGATTCACGCGTCTCCTCCCGCCTGCCAAGGTCGGAATTACTGCCCGCCGCGTCATGCCGCGGGCGTTTTTTTGTCCGGTGCAAGCGCGGCTCCGTATTCTCGTCCCCGTTTGCTCAGTACCCGAAGTCTTCCGACCATGCCAGCCGTCCCTGTGTGGCATCCCGCATCTGCGCAATGAACGCCGTCTGCACGCCCACAGCGATCCGCACCGTCAGGATCACCTCTGCAGCATGCTGCACCCCGAGCAGTTGTGCGCCGGCGGCGTCGATGCCGCGCCGCACCGTGCCTTCGGATGCGTACGGCACGCTGCAGCGCAGAACGCACAGGCGCTCCAGCGGCTTCTTCTCTGCTGCCAGCAACGCCTGGGCAATGCAGTCCGTGTAGGCGCGCACCAAGCCACCGGTGCCGAGCTTGATGCCGCCGTAGTACCGCACCACCGTCGCCAGCACGCCGTCGAGTTGCTGGTGCCGCAGGAGGTCGAGCATCGGACGGCCTGCAGTGCCGCCGGGTTCGCCATCGTCGACTGCGGCCGAATGCCCTCCCGCCAGCAGTGCCCAGCAGACATGCGCCGCGCCCGGATGGCGCTGGCGCAGCACCGCCACCGCGTGTTGCGCTGCCGCCCGGTCCGCAACGGTGCGGACGTGGCCGATGAAGCGGCTCTTGCGGATCAGCAGCTCGCTGTCACCCGGACGGAAAAGTGTCATTTGCATGAACGGAAGCTTATCAGGCTGTCCAAATGACAGGGCCTGCAAGGATGGCCTGGATATCCCGGCAACGATTCGGCAAACGCATGGCGGATGCGCGCGTAAATCCGGTTACAATTTTTCAAATGAAATCAATTCTGATCACACGACGGTTGCGCACGCCGGCCTGCGGATGAAACGTCCGCTCAGCCTGCGAACGCTGCTCGTCCTGCTTGCGATGACGGCAGTTGCGCCGGGTATCGCGGTGCTGGTCTACTCGTCCGTCGTGGTGCAGCGCGACGAGGTGGTGCACGCGCGCCAGGAACTGGAATCGGTCGCCAAGCTGGTGGCGGCCAACCAGGAACAATTGACTGAGGGCGTACGGCAGATCCTGGTGACGATCGCCAGCGGACCCTCGGTGCGGCGCTACGACCTGCATGACCTGTGCGTGGAATTCCTGCGCAACGTGCAAGCCGCGACGCCTGCCTATGCCAACATCGGCGTGCTGGGCCTGGATGGCAAGATCGAATGTCAGGGCCGCGCCGGTGAAACCGGCGGCGACGCGAACGGCCGCCAGTACTTCCGCAACGCGATCGAGACCGGAAAATTTTCGGTCGGCACCTACATGGTCGGCATCACGTCCGGCCGCAAGGCGGTTGGCTTCGGCATGCCGGTCTACGATTACTCAGGCAAGTTGCGCGGGGTGGCATTTGCCGGACTCGATCTGGAGTACGCGAATCGCCAGCTCAACTCGATCAGCCTGCCAAAACATTTGGTAATCCACGTGACCGATGCGGCAGGCCGGTTGCTGGTCTCGAGCTCGAGCGCGATGGCGCTCGGCGAGCAACTGCCCGATCAGGCGGTGCAGGCGGCGATCGCGGCACGTCGTACCGGCAGTTTCGCAAGCACCGATGCGGCTGGCGTCGAGTGGTTGCATGCCACCCGGCCGATCGGCGGCGTTGACCGCGATGCGCTGATGGTGAGCGTGCGCGTACGCAAAGCCGACGCGGTGGCGCTGGCCGACTCGCATTTCCAGGTTCAGCTCGCGATCATCGGCGTTGCATCACTCGCCGGCATCCTGCTGGCGTTGCTGTTCGCACAGCGAGGCCTGGCGCAACCGGTCAGGAACCTGCTCGGGCGGATGCGGCGAATCGAACAGAGCCAGGCAATCAGCAGCAGCGATATTGCGCCTGCAGCGACGACGAGCCGGGAGTTCGCGGAACTCGAAGCGGGATTTTCGAGCATGGTGGCTCGGCTGCAGATCAACCAGCAGCAACTGCTGAAGGCACAGGAACTGGCCGGCGTTGGTTTCTTCGAATTCGACATGCGCAGCGGAACCTACTGGGGCTCGGAGAGCACCTACCGCCTCTACGGCCTCGATCCTGCCTGGGGGCCGGTGAGCATTGCCACCTTCCGCACGCTGGTGCACCCGGACGATCTGCCGATGGTGGTAGCGCATCGTGACCGGATGCTGGCCGGCGCGGCACCGACGCGTCTCCAATACCGGGTCGTGCGGCCGGACGGCAGCCTGTGCTGGGTCGACAGTTTCGGCACGATCGAGCATGATCCGGATGGCAGGCCGATCCTGTATTCCGGCGCGGTACAGGACATTACCGAACGCATGCTCTCGGAGCAGGCGGCACGCGTGCATGAAAACCGGTTCCAGCGCCTGTTCGAAAACAGCCTCGACGGCGTATTGCAGACCACGCCGGAAGGAACGATCCTGGCGGCAAATTCTGCAGCCTGCCGCATCCTCGGAATGAGCGAGACGCAATTGCAGGAGCGCGGCCGCAATGGCCTGTTGGTCGAAAGCGACCCACGCCTCAAGGTGATGCTGGACGAGCGCGCTGCCACCGGCCATACCCGGGGCGAGCTGACCCTGATGCGTGCCGACGGCAGTCATTTCGAGGTCGAATTGTCGTCCACGATCTACCCGGATGCCGACGGCAACTCGGTTTGCAGCATGGTTCTGCGCGACATCACGGACCGCATCAAGGCTGAACAGTACATCCACCGGCTGGCGTTCTTCGATGCACTGACCGAGCTGCCGAACCGGCGCCTGCTGCTCGACCGCCTGGCGCTGCTGCTGGCGAGCGCACAGCGCAACAACCGCGTGGGCGCGGTCCTGTTCGTCGATCTCGACCATTTCAAGAACGTCAACGATGCTCGTGGTCACGCCGTCGGTGACGCGTTGCTGCGCGATGTGGCGCAGCGACTGTCGGCGCTGATGCGCGCCGAGGATACGGTGGCGCGCATTGGCGGCGACGAATTCGTCATCCTGATGCCGGACCTGGCAGCCGAGTTTACCCAGGGCGCGCAGAATGCCATGTCGGCCGCGGAAAAAGTGCGGCAAGCGCTGGCGCGGCCATTCGACATCGATGGCCAGTCGTATGGGTCCGGTTGCAGCATTGGGGTGACCCTCCTGCCGAAGACCGGCCAGAGCACCGAGGATCTGCTGCGCGAAGCCGATACGGCGATGTACCGCGCCAAGACGGCCGGCCGCAACCGGATCGCCTTCTTCGAATCGGCGATGCAAGCGGAGGTCGAGGAGCAGTTCGCGCTGCAGCACGACCTGGCGCAGGCGCTTGGCACCGCCCAGCTGGAGATGGCGATGCAGCCACAGTTCGATCATGCAGGCCAGCCGGTAGGCTGCGAATTGCTGATGCGGTGGACCCATCCCGTACGCGGGCCGGTGTCGCCGGCGTTGTTCATTCCGGCGGCCGAAGAATCGGGACTGATCCTGCAACTCGGCAATTGGGTGGTGCATGAGGGCTGCCTCGCGGTGCTCCGGCTGCAGCAGGCAGGACGCACCATGCCGGTCTCGATCAATGTCAGTCCACGTCAGTTCCGCCAGCCCGATTTCGTCGGGCGAGTACGCACCATCCTGGCCGAGACCGGCGCTCCCGCATCCTTGCTGATCTTCGAAGTCACTGAAGGTCTGTTGATCGACAACCTCGACGACACGGTGCGCCGCATGAACGAGCTGGTCGCCATGGGCATCCGCTTTTCGATCGACGACTTCGGCACCGGCTATTCGAGCCTGGGCTACCTGCGCCGGCTGCCGCTTTACGAACTCAAGATCGACCGCAGCTTCATCCAGGACACGCCGTCCGATCCAGGCCACACCGCGATCGTGCAATCGATCCTCTCGATGGCCAGCCATCTGCGCCTGCGCGTGGTGGCCGAGGGTGTGGAGACCGTCGAGCAGCGCGAGTTCCTGCGGCAGTCGGGTTGCACCTTCATGCAGGGCTATCTGCTGGCGCGGCCGATGTCGATGGATGCCTGGCTGGAGTCGCCCGCAGCAGCCGCGTAACGCGCCTGAGCTGTATTTGACAGGCTACTGCGCGATCCGGATTTCCGCCTCCGGGTGTTGATCTGGCCATTCAAATTCTTCATCAGGATTGCCAGACCTTGCGGGCCCGATCGCGCACCGCCATGCGCACGCTGTCGGGCATCGGTGTGCGGGCACCGGACGTCTCTGCGTCAAACCAGACGCATTCGTCGAAATGCCTCGCCATGCCGGTCGTGATGAAACGGGTGCGCGCCGCAAACATGTGGCGGTCCCCCAGCGCGCTTTGCTGCTTGACGTAAAAGCGCTGCGGCACGATCAGGTGCAAGTACTCCTTGGCGCGGGTCATCGCCACGTAGAGCAGGCGGCGCTCCTCTTCCAGTTCGACGCTGCTGCCGGTAGCAAGATCGGAAGGCATGCAGCCGTCGACCACATTAAGAACATGCACCGACGTCCACTCCTGGCCTTTCGCCGAATGAATGGTCGACAGGATCAGGTAGTCCTCGTCGCGCAACGGCACGCCGGCGCGGTCGCTGGTGGCTTCCGGCGGATCGAGCGTGATCTCTGCCAGGAAGCGCTCGCGCGATGCATAGCCGACGGCCAGGGCGGCCAGCTGTTCAAGATCGAGCAGGCGCACTTCGGCATCGTCATGCAGACGTGCCAGGTGCGGACCGTACCAGTCGAGTGCGCATTGCATGTCGGCCGGCCACGGCAACGCCGGATCGCGCAGCGCGCCGATCAGCGTCACGAACGCCTGCCAGTCGCCGGCAGCACCCGAAGGCGGCTTGAATTCTGCCAGCGCAGCGAGCGGCTCGGGCGCCGCAGCGACCGCATCCAGCACTCTTCCTGCAATCGCCGGCCCGATGCCCGGGATCAGCTGCAGCAGCCGGAAACCGGCGATCCGACCGCCCGGGTTCTGCGCGAATCGCAGGATCGCCAGCAAGTCCTTGACGTGCGTCGCTTCCAGAAATTTCAGGCCGCCAAACTTGACGAACGGGATGTTGCGCCGGACCAGTTCGAGTTCCAGCGCCGCGCTGTGGGTGGCGGTGCGAAACAACACTGCCTGCGCCTTCAACTGCACGCCGGCTTCGCGATGTTCGAGGACCCGATTGACAACCCAGCGCGCCTGCTCCGCCTCGTCGGGAATCATCACCAGTTGCGGCTTGCGGGTCGATGCCTTGTCGGTCCAGAGCGTCTTGGTGTGTCGTTCTACGGCTGCTGCGATCACGGCATTGGAGGCATCCAGGATCGGCTGGGTCGAACGGTAGTTGCGCTCCAGCGTGACGATGCGCGCCGGCTGGGTGAACTGCTGCGGAAAGTCGAGGATGTTGCGCACCGTCGCGCCGCGAAAGGAATAGATCGATTGCGCATCGTCGCCGACGACCATGACGCCTTCCCCGGTCGGCTTCAGGCGCTGCAGGATGGTCGCCTGCAGGCGATTGGTGTCCTGGTATTCGTCGACCAGCACATGATCGAAGCGCGCGGCGATCTCGGCGGCCAGCACTTCGTCGCCTGCCATCTCCGACCAGAACAACAGCAGGTCGTCGTAGTCGAGCGCATTCTGTGCCTCCTTGGCGTCGACATAGCCGGCGAAAAGCGCATTGAGTTCGGCTTCCCATTCCGCGCACCACGGAAATACCGTCCGCAGCACCTCGGCCAGACTTTCCTGGCTGTTGACCACGCGCGAATAGATCGCGAGGCAGGTGCCTTTCAAGGGAAAGCGCTTGACCGTTGCCGACAGGCCCTGCGCATGCCGCACCAGGCCCATGAGGTCTTCGGCATCGCTGCGATCGTGGATGGTGAAGCCGGGCGCCAGGCCGATACGCGCCGCGTACTGCTGCAACAGACGCGCGCCGATCGCATGGAAGGTTCCGGCCCACGGCAGGCTTGCAGCGGTGGCCGGCGCACCGCTGGCAAGATTGCCGGCGCCGCGCACCTGCATCACGCGCTGCAGCACCTGGCCGCTGCGGCGCGCCATTTCCGCCGCCGCGCGCCGCGAGAACGTCAGCAGCAGGATGCGTTGCGGATCGGCCCCGCCGGTGATCAGGCGCGCGACCCGATGCGCCAGCGTGCTGGTCTTGCCCGAGCCGGCGCCGGCGATCACCAGCAACGGCCGCACCGCCGCCGGCGCACAATCGATGTCGTGCTCGACCGCCGCGCGCTGCTCGGCATTGAGCGACGCGAAGGGGTCGGCGGGCGACGCCAGGATGGGGATTGCAAACATGGCAGGCGATGTCGAGACAGGAATGCCGACTGTACCGTCATGCCGTTTCACCGGGCAAGCACTATCGAAAAACGGCAGGCCCGGCTTCGTTCGGTCCCATCCCACACGGCGGCATTCCAGCGCGCTACCATTGCGCGATGTCCGCAACAATCGATTTCTCCGCATCCTCCGTCGAGGTGGCCCGTCGCCTGATCGGCGTCATCGTGCTGGTCGATGGCGTCGGCGGGCGTATCGTCGAGACCGGGGCCTATGACCGCGACGACCCGGCCTCCCACAGTTTCGCCGGGCCGACCGAGCGCAACAGCGCCATGTTCGGCGCGCCGGGGCACGCCTACGTGTACCGCTCCTACGGCATTCACTGGTGCCTCAATTTCGTGTGCCGCGAAAGCGGCCATGGGGCCGGGGTGCTGCTGCGAGCGCTCGAGCCGTTGCAGCGTATCGACCTGATGCGCGAGCGGCGCGGCGTCGAGCCGCTGTCGCTGCTGTGTGCGGGCCCGGGGCGACTAGGGCAGGCGCTGGGCATCACCCGCGTCCATAACGGCATGGCGCTCGATGCGCCACCGTTTTCGTTGATCCTGTCAGAGGGCGTGGCAGCCGAGGTGCTGTGCGGGCCGCGGGTGGGAATTTCGAAAGC
>JACMOV010000069.1 GCA_014377845.1 Herminiimonas sp. | reverse complement strand
GGCGTAGAACGAACCGATGAAGCCGAGCACCTGCTTGCCGTCGAGTCCGAGTCGGGTCGCCAGGGCGTCGTCACGGGAGTCGTCGACGCTGAAATCCTCGATGTCGACCGCATTCGGGATCACCGTGATCTTCGACGCCGGTATGCCGCGGGTGGTGGCGATCTCGGCACGCAGTCCTTCGCAAATGGTGGTGGCGGCCTGCACCCGCCGCAGGGCATGGGTTTCCATGGCGCGCGTGAGCCGGTAGCGAATGCCCCATTCGCGGCTGGTGCCGTGATCGACTGCCGCATCTTCCCAGAAGGCGCGGATTTCATACACGACCGGGATGCCGAGCTTGCGCCCGACCCGCAGCGCAGCGATCGCGTTCAAGGCGGGCGAGTGCGCATGCAGCACATCGGGCCTGGTCTGTGCGGCGACTTCGAGCAGGCGCTTTTCGAGCGCATCGATGACCGCCAGCTGGTTGAGCACCGGCAGGCGAGACAGCACGCCATGCGACGGCGGCGTGCGATAAAACAGCAGGCCGTCGACGGTCTCCTGCGCCACCGTGAACGCACCCTGCTTGGGACCGGTCACATGCAGGGTTTCCCAGCCGAGCGCACGCTGCTGCTTGAGGATCGCGCGGGTGCGGAACGTGTAGCCGCTGTGCAGGGGAATCGAATGGTCGAGGACATGCAGGATCCGCATCGTTCAGGCTCCCTGCAATTCTTTGCGCAGGAAGGCTTCGAACATCAGGAGGGTCCAGATCGGGGCGCTGTAATCGCGCCGGCCGGACTGATGCTGCTCGACCATCTCGGCCAGGAACGCGGCGTTGAAGATGCCGGTCTCGGCCAGCGCCGGGCCCAGCAGCGCATCGCGTACCCGTTGCTTCAGCGGTCCGCGAAACCAGCCTGCCAGCGGCACGGCAAAGCCCATCTTGTTGCGATACAGGATATCGTCCGGCAGGTAGGATTCCAGGCTTTTCTTGAATACGTACTTGCCTTCTGTGCCGTGCAATTTCATGTCGGGCGGCAGGCCGGAAATCCATTCCACGAGCTTGTGGTCGAGCAGCGGCACCCGCACTTCGAGCGCATGCGCCATGCTGGCGCGATCGACCTTGGTCAGGATGTCGCCGGGCAGATAGGTCTTCATGTCCAGATACTGGATCATCGACAGCGGATCGTCGGTGGGCGACTTGTCGGCATGGCCACGCATGACTTCGATCGCGCGGTAGCCTTGCAGCTCGGTGCGGAAGCGATCGGAAAACAACTGGTCCCGCATGCGGTCGGGCATGATCGATACGCCATGAAAATACCCCTCCACCAAATCACGAGAGAGCGCTTCGAAGGTGGTCTTGGCACGGAACATGCGCGGCGCCCAGTCGGCTTTCGGATAGAGCTTGCCGAGCGTGCCGAACAGCGGGCGGCGCAGGCCGGACGGCATCCGGGCCCGCACCCGGTTTTCCGCCATGGCGTATTTGTAGCGCCGGTAGCCAGCCAGGTTCTCGTCGCCACCGTCGCCCGACAGCGCCACCGTGACGCGCTTGCGCGCAAGCTGACAGACGCGGTAGGTCGGAATCGCCGAACTGTCGGCATACGGCTCGTCGTACAGGTCGGCCAGCGTGTCGAGCAGGGCGTAATCGTCTGTGTCGACGGTGTCGGAATGATGATTGGTCTTGTACTGGGCCGCCACCTGGGCCGCATATTTGGATTCATCGAACGCCGGATCATTGAAGGCGATCGAGCAGGTGTTGACCGGGTCCTTCATCAGGCCGGCCATCATCGCCACGATCGCGCTCGAATCGACGCCGCCCGACAGGAAGGCGCCGAGCGGCACTTCGGCGACCAGCCGGATCTTGACCGCCTCGCGCAGCCGCACGATCAGTTCGCCTTCCGCATCCTTTTCGGTCATGGCGGCATGCGGCTTGAACGGCACGTCCCAGAACTGCTTTGGCTGCGGCATCGGCTGGCCGACCTTCAGTGTCAGCGTGAAGCCGGGCGAGAGCTTGTGGGCCGATTTGTAGATCGTCTTCGGCTCCGGCACATAACCGTAGGCGAAGTAATCCTCGACCGCGCGCGGATCGATCTCGCGCGGCAGGCCGGGAACGGCGCGCAGCGCCTTCAATTCCGAGCCGAAGATGAACATGCCATCCGGCAGCAACGCGTAATAGAAAGGCTTGACGCCGAGCCGGTCGCGCGCCATGAACAGCGTCTGCTGGTTGCGGTCCCACAGGCCGAAGGCGAACATGCCGCGGAAGCGGTCGACGCAGGCTTCGCCCCATTGCTCCCAAGCGTGCACGATGACTTCGGTGTCGCAGCGGGTGCGGAATGTGTGGCCGAGCCGCAGCAGCTCTTCCATCAGTTCCTGGTAGTTGTAGATCTCGCCGTTGAAGACCACGACCACGCTATGGTCCTCGTTGAACAGTGGTTGCTGGCCCGAGGATAGGTCGATGATCGACAGCCGCCGGTGACCGAAGCCGACGCCGGGCTCGGTATAGACGTCGCCCTCGTCGGGGCCCCGGTGGTGCTGGGTCTCGTTCATCCGCCGGACCAGTGCCGGATCAATTTCGCGCGCACCGCGCGTATCAAAAATACCGACTATTCCGCACATGATTTCAAGGGTTCCATGGATTTCGTTTTACGTTCGCATAAGGTGTCGTAGAGTGCCATATAGGCGGCAACCATGGCGGGCATGTTGTAGCGGTTCAGTACCCGCTCGCGCCCTGCTGCACCGTGGCGGGCGGCCAGCGCCGGATCGCGCACATACGCTGCGAGTGCGGTGGCCATCGCCACCGGATCGGAGGGCGGCACCACGCAGCCGGTAACGCCATCCTCGATGACCTCGGGGATGCCGCCGACGCGCGTGCCGACCACTGGCAGACCGCTCGCCATTGCTTCCAGCGCGGAGCCGGGCGTGCCCTCGGCGATCGACGACATCGCAAAGATCGACAGTTCGCGCAGCAGGCCGGCGACATCGGTGCGGGCGCCCGGCAGCCAGACGACCTCGCCGATGCCGGCTGCCGCGACCTTGGCGCGCAGCGCGGGCAGCAAGGGCCCCTCGCCGATGATCGCCAGCCGCAGTGTCTCACGGCGCTCCGGCAGCGCCGCGCGCAACATAACGAAGGCATCGATCAGGCTGGCGTGATCCTTGACATCCTGGATGCGGCCGACGGTGCCGACGACGGTGCACTCTGGCCCGAACGGCAGCAATCGCGGCCGCGTGGTGGTCGCATCGATGGCATCGGCCGCACGGGCAACCTCGGCGTCACGGGCAGCAAGCGGATGAAATTTTTCGGTATCGATGCCATTGGCCAGCAGCCGGCTTTTTGCGTGCGGCACGCCGACCACGGTGCGGCTCCAGTCGAGAAGATCGGCCGAGTTGGCGTAGCAGCAGTCGTAGAACGGCAGCATCAGGCGGCGCAGAAAATTATGCTTGCGGTTGACGCCATGCGGATCGCCAGCATCGCGCCCGTGGGCCCCATTGATCCGAACCGGCACCCCCGCCAGCAGTGCCGCCGGCGCGTATTCGATGGCCGACAGGTTGTAGGTATGGAGGATAGTCGGCTGCAGCCGGCGCAGCAGTTTCCAGAGCGCGCGATGGGTGTCGAGCGAGAGCCCCGGTGTCTTGTGCAACGAGAACAGGCCGACGCCCGCGCGCGTGATCTTTTTCGAGAAATCGGTGTAGTCGGTCAGGCACACGATGGCGTGCCGGTACTTCGTGGCCGGCATCCGGTTGATGCGTTCCACCAGCAGGCTTTCGAGGCCACCGAAGTCGAGCCGGTACACCAGGTGCACGACCAGCGGCGCGTCTTGGCGCGCGCCGACTGCGTCATCTGTCGTGGCACGGGCCATGTCAGCGTGCCTTTGCTGCGGCCAGCGCGGCATCGATCGCCTGCAGGTTCGCAGCGAGGAATGCCCGCATCGACTGGCGCGCCACATTGGCATCCTGCGTGTAAGGCGCCGACACCATGATCGCCGCGCCGTCATCGCCGCGAAACAGCAGTTTCGCCTTTGCCTGCATCGCCTTGCCGCCGTAGTTGCTGGCGGTGGCCTGGCCGTCGATCCAGTACCAGCTCCAGACCACGAGGTTGCCGGCCGGTCCCTGCAATTGCGCCTCCCGGAGCCCCAGCGTGCGTGTGCCGATCGTCTCGGAACGGACCTCGCTGCGCAGCTGGTGGATCGTATCCTTCTCATCGACCAGCCGGTTGGTGGAACTGATGAGGGCCTTGCCGTTGCGCTGGTTGCGGTAGTAGAGGATCGACAGGCCCACCGGCCCCGCCGGCCCGACACCAGCATTCGGAGCGGTTGCCGTAGTCGTACTGGTGGTCGTACTGGTGGTCGTACTAACGGTGGTACTTGCGGTGGTGCTGGCGGTGGTACTGGCGGTGGTCGGGTTCGTGCCTGTACCTGCATTCGACGCTGCGTCAGCGCCTGGCGGCTGGAACACGCCGCTGAATGTCGCATCCGGCGTTGCGTATCGCGGTACCCATGCCGAGAATGCCGGCGCATTCGCCCAGCGCACGCCGACGTTGCCGATATTTACCGGCCGCGGGTTGTCCGTAGCGCGGTCGTTGTAAGCGGCAAACAGCGGCCAGATCGCGGTCATTGCGATCACGGCCAGCGTCATCGCCACCATCCGTGCCGCGGATGCGCGCGGTACCGACAACGACCGGACCGGCACGCCACCAGCGACCGCCAGCGGAGCGGAATCGTCTTCGCGCCAATAACTGCCAATCCAGAACATCAGGAACATCACCAGCCCGAAGAACAGCCAGCCGTAGATCAGGTGGTCGAAACCGACTGCGAGCTTCATGCCGCTCAGATGGCCGATCATGACGATCATGTACGCACGCAGGCCGTTGGCAATGATCGGTACCAGTACCGCGATCAGCATGAAGGCAGCACGCCGCATTGCCGAGCGGTAGGTCAGGTAGGCGTACAGGCAGCCAAGCGTGACGGATGAGATCAGGTAGCGTACACCGCTGCATGCTTCGACGACCGACCAGCTGCCGGTCGGAATCTCGAATCGGGTACCGTTGCGCAGCACCGGGATGCCGGTTGCCTGCAGTGCGCGCACCGTGAAGTCCGCGGTAAAGGAAATCAGCGGGTCGATGAAGATTTCGCCGAAGGGCACCGCCAGCAAGACGAATAGCAGCGGAAACGCCAGCGACCATGCCAGCCGCCTGCCGAGCGTCGCCAGCGCGATGACCGGAATCATCGCGGCGAAAGTGTACTGCATCACGACCTGGACTTCGCCCATGCGCGCCAGTAGCCAGCCGAAGCCGACCAGTGCCAGCAAGCCCAGCGCCGGCCAGAACGGCTCCGGCGGCATCTGCCGGAAATTGTCACGGCGGCGCCAGATCAACCACAGGCTGATCGGCAGGATGATGTAGCCGTGGGCGAAAGTTTCGGAGCTGTCCCAGATCGCCACGATTGATTTCGCCGTGCCGAAATAAAACCCGAAAAGCGCCAGGAACGCGAGCCCGATCGCCACGCAGGTCAATCCGTTACGAGTGGTGCGGGCGGCGGCCGCATGCTCCACGGCGAGCGGCGGCTTCACGAGCATTTCGATACTCCCTGCGCCAGATCGAACGAAACCCCGGACTGGCGCCCCGCACTGACCGCCGGATTTGTCGCCGCATTCAGCGCCAACCGGTCGATGTCGGCCTGGGTCGCGCCTTCCAGCGATGCATCGATGCGCGCGAGGTTGCTTTGCCAGCCGTAACGCTGTTCGACCCGTGCCCGTGCCGCGGTGCCGATCGTGGCACCGGCGTGCGTCAGCGACGCGATCACGGCGGCGCTGAAGGCTGCTGCATCGTCTGCCAGCAGCAGTTCGCTGCCGGGCGTGGCCTCGATGCCTTCCAGCGCCTGTGGCGACACCACGACCGTCTGTGCCATCGCCATCGCTTCAAGAACCTTGTTCTGGATGCCGCGCGCAATCCGCAGCGGCGCGACCGCGACCTTGCCGTGCGCGATGTAGGGCCGCACATCGGGCACCGTGCCGGTCACGACGATCGCGCCGGGCCGGGCAAGGGCGAGTACCTGGGCGGACGGCCGGCTGCCGACGATGTAGAAGCGGGCGCGCGGGTCGGCAGCCTGTACTGCCGGGAATACCTCGGACGCAAACCATTGCACTGCATCGATATTGGGCCAGTAATCCATCGCGCCGGTGAACACGATGGCGTGCGCGCCGTCCGGATACGGATTCGCGTGCCCCAGGTCCGGCGAAAAATAGACCGTGTCGACGCCATTGTTGAGGTAGCCGATCTTGTCGGCACTCTCCGGCGCCAGTGTCTTGAACAGTGCGGCTTCGGTTGGCGAGACGAACAGCGAGGCATCGCAAATTTGCGCGACATGACGCTCATAGCGCAGCAGCTGGCGCGCTTCGTGCGCATACAGCCAGCGGGCCGGGCCGCGCTTTTTCTGCGCATACTGACGCCACTTGTCGGAATCGATGTCGACGAAATCGACCACCCGTCGCGCTGCCGGATAGGCCTCGGCATACTGCGCCATCGACGACGAGAAGACCACGATACGGTCGATCTTCTCGCGCTGCATCGTCTCGGCGACCCAAGCCTGCATGCCGCGGTCGCGGTAGTAGTCGAGCGAGAGCGAACGGTTACCCACCAGCGCACCGAGGCTGCGCACCCGCGCCAGTCGTGGATGCAACGCAGCGAAATGGCTGCCGGCGCACAGGGCGCGCACCAGTGGCACATGTTGCCAGTCGTCGGCATCGTCGATGAAGGTGCCCAGGAAGATGCGATAGCGCTGCGCCAGGTGCTTGAGCAGATGGTACGAACGGATCTTGTCGCCCTTGTTTGGAGGATACGGCATGCGGTGGATCAGCAGCAGCAGGTTGTCCACGCGACTAGCCCAGGTCCTTGACGATGTGCGGGCCGATCAGATTGGCGAGCGGCAACGGCATCTTGCGCCAGAGCTTGATGAACATCTGGTATTTCGGATTGAGCGGATTGTTGTCGGGCACGGCGGTCGATCCGAACAGGCGGTATTCATACGCCAGCGGCTGCGCTTCGAAGCCCCAGTTCTTCTTGAAATCGTACGCCCCGGTGCCGAGCTTGCTGCGGCCGAAATCGAACACCCGGCAGCCTTTGGCCGCCGCGGCCTGCATCAGGTTCCAGTACATGAAATCGTTACCCGCGAATTCGCGCGCGGCCGGCATGCCGCCACCGTAGTAGGGGATGACTTCATCGCGGAAGAAAAAGCTCATCACCGCAGCGACGATCTGCCGGCCCTTGACGATGGTGCGGATCTCGCAGTCGTCGGCGAAGACTTCTTTCAGAATCCGGAAATATTTTTTGGAAAAGACTGGCGTGG
>JACMOV010000068.1 GCA_014377845.1 Herminiimonas sp. | reverse complement strand
GGCGAGTCCAGTCGATTGCCGGATCAGCAGCTCGCCGGGGGTATCGAGCGCCTCGAAACGGATCGCGCGGCCGCCTGCTGACAAGTCGTGCTTGGCCGAAAACGCTGTTGCAGGTGCTTCCTCAGCCAGCGTGTTCCACTCACTGCAATCGGCGCATTGCCCCTGCCAGCGGTGCGCAACGCTGCCGCAGGCCTGGCAAATATAGCGGCGTTTGGTCTTGACCATCAGCGCGATCTACTGGGAACGAAGCAAGAACGCAAGCGGTGACTAACCGGCCTTGCCGCGCTTCACCGCCAAGGCCTCAACCGCCCGGGTCAACGCCGCAATCTCGCTCTCGCGCAGCAGGTCGATCTTTTCGTGCAGCAGCTCGATCTCGAATTCGGCTTTGACGTTGATCCGGTAATCGTTCTCGGCCTAGGTCCGATCGACATCCTGCTGGCGGTTCTGGCTCATCCTGATGAACGGTGCAGCGTAAGCCGCCTGGAACGACAACGCGAGGTTGAGCGGGATGAATGGATAGGGATCCCAGTGGTTGACCAAGCCGTGATGTTAAGCGCAATCCACGCGAGCAAGATTCAGCTCTGGATGATGATAAAGCGCCACGACCCCATCGTCGCCGCGACCGTGTCGGCGATCCGTTGGCCGGGCGTTAGTGGCGCGCACTTTGCTGCGGCAGCGGTGCGGTGTTTGCGGCGGTAGGCGGGCAGTTCACCGAGCAAGGTCTTTTCGGTAGTATCCATTATCGCCACCTTATACTAAGTCCCTTTGATGCTGACTCATTGAGGGGATTCCCTTGGCGCTCATTTTCTGATTCAGCGACGCAAGCAGAAGGAGGCTTGCGATGGCGGCTGGGATTGGGGTTCGATCAGATTACAGTTCGACAGATGTGCGCCGTTTGGGACGGCGATGCGATGATCCCGATCAGGTTCGCCGTTTGTTGGCATTGGCAGTGATCCTTGATGGCGGCAGCCGGAGCGAAGCGGCGAAGGTTGGCGGGGTCACGCTACAGATCGTGCGCGACTGGGTGCTGCGTTTCAACGCCGATGGTCCCGATGGACTGGCATCGCGCAAGGCCCCCGGCAAGGTATCGATCCTCAACGATGCGCAGCGCCGCAGTCTTGCTGAACAAGTCGAAGCGGGGCCGATCCCGGCGGCTCACGGGGTTGTCCGCTGGCGGCTGATCGATCTGGCACAATGGGTCTGGGACGAGTTCGGCCTATCGATCACCAAGCAGACGCTGAGCCGCGAGATGCGCGCGCTGGGCTTTCGCAAGCTCTCGGCCCGCCCGCGCCACCACGGCCAGAAGGAAGATGCCATTACAGATTTTAAAAAAGCTTCGCAGGCCAGTTGGCAGAAGTCCGACGATCCCTACCACGCGGCACCGCGATAGAACTGTGGTGGCAAGATGAAGCGCGCATTGGCCAGCAGACCAAGCTCACGCGCCGCTGGGCAAAGCGAGGAACCCGCCCCTCAGCCCCCAAAGACCAACGCCGCGCCTCAGCCTGGATATTCGGTGCCATCTGCCCCGCCGAGGGCAAGGCGGCAGGCATTGTCATGCCCCGATGCAACAGCGAAGCCATGAGTATGCATCTCGAGGAGATCGCCTTCCATGTCGCGCCGGGGGCGCATGCCGTCTTGATCCTCGATCAGGCCGGATGGCATGGCTCGGCGGAACTGGTCGTCCCCACCAATATCACCCTAATGCCGCTGCCGCCCAGATGCCCCGAGCTCAACCCCGTCGAGAACATCTGGCAGTTCATGCGTGACAACTGGCTGTCGAACCGCATCTTCTCATCCTATGACGACATCGTCGATCACTGCTGCTTCGCCTGGAACAAGCTCGTCGACCAACCATGGCGCATCATGTCCATCGGAATGAGGCAATGGGCGCATGAGTTCTAATCAATGGGACTTGGTATAAGAGATCGCAGGCCGTAGCGCGCCGATCACTCGGTGCTTGCATGAATTCGGCGTAAAGTACTGATTTTAAACGTCTAGATTGGCCACATTCAGCGCGTTTTCCTGGATGAAATCGCGGCGCGGCTCGACCACGTCACCCATCAGGCGGGTGAAAATCTCGTCGGTCACGTCGGCATCCTCGACCTTGACTTGAAGCAGCACGCGGTTGTC
>JACMOV010000067.1 GCA_014377845.1 Herminiimonas sp. | reverse complement strand
TCGCGACGCGATGGAGACAAGAAAATGAAGACCTATCGATATCCTCAGACGCTGTTGGCGTCGGCTTCGGCTGCTCTCGTGGCGGGCACACTTGCCTTGGCGCCCGGCCTTGTTTTGGCGCAAGCCAACACCGTGAAGATCGGCGTGATCCTGCCGATGACGGGCCCTTCGGCGTCCACCGGCCGCCAGATCGACGCCGCCATCAAGTTGTGGGTGGCGCAGAACGGCAACAAGGCTGGCGGCAAGACGGTCGAAGTCATCATCAAGGACGATGCCGGGGTGGCCGACACGACGCGCCGGCTGGCCCAGGAACTGGTGGTCAACGACAAGGTGGTGGCGCTCGCCGGCTTCGGCCTGACGCCGTTGGCCCTGGCCAGCGCGCCGATCGCCACCCAAAGCAAGACGCCGATGGTCGTGATGGCAGCGGCCACGTCGGCCATTACCGAGGCGTCGCCCTACATCCTGCGCACCAGCTTCACCCTGCCACAGGCGGCAGTCAGCATCGCCGACTGGGCGGCCAAGAACAAGATCAAGCGGGTGGTCACCCTGGTGGCCGACTACGGCCCCGGCAACGATGCCGAGAAGTATTTCTACGAGCGCTTCCGGCTCAACGGCGGCCAGGTGCTCGACAAGCTGCGCACGCCGCTGCGCGGGGCTGATTTCGCCCCGGTGCTGCAAAAGGTGCGCGACGCTGCGCCCGACGCGCTGTTCGTCTTTCTGCCCTCGGGCCAGGGCGCGGCCTTCATGAAGCAATACGCCGAGCGCGGCCTCGACAAAGCCGGCATCAAGCTGATCGCCACCGGCGATGTGACCGACGACGACCAGCTGGGCGACATGGGCGATGTGGCGCTGGGCGTGGTCAATGCCCACCACTATTCGGCCGCGCATGACAGCCCCGCCAACAAGAAGTTTGTTGACGCCTTTCAGGCCGCCAACAAGTTCCGCCCCAACTTCATGGCGGTGGGCGGTTATGACGGCATGCGCCTGCTCTACACCGGACTGAACACCAGCAAGGGCGCGGGTGGCGACGCGCTGCTGGCGGCCATGAAGGGCCAGCTCTTCGAAAGCCCGCGCGGCCCGGTGCTGATCGACGCCCAGACCCGCGACATCGTGCAGGACATCTACATCCGCAAGGTCGAGCGGGTCAACGGCCAGCTTTACAACATCGAGTTCGACACGCTCAAGCAGGTCAAAGACCCGGGCAAATTGAAGTGACGCCCAGCGGCGGTACCCGATGCTGACCCTGCTGTTCGACGGCATCGCCTACGGCATGCTGCTTTTCGTGCTGTCCCTGGGCCTCGCGGTGACCATGGGACTGATGAACTTCATCAACCTGGCCCACGGCGCGTTCGCGATGGCCGGCGGCTACATCCTGGTGCTGCTGATGCAGCGCTTGGGCTGGCCCTTCCTGGCCTGCCTGCCCGCCGCGTTTGTGATCACCGCTTTGCTCGGGGCTTTGTTGGAGCGCACGATCTACCGGCCGATGTACGGCAAGCCGCATCTCGACCAGGTGCTGTTCTCGATCGGCCTGACCTTCATGGCCGTGGCGGCGGTGGATTTCTTCATCGGCTCGTCGCAGCAGAACGTGCAGTTGCCTGACTGGCTGCGCCAGCGCTTCGAGTTCGGCAGCGGCCCCTGGCTGCTGGGTATGGGGGCCTACCGGCTGTTCATCATCGGCGTCTGCGTCACGCTGGCGGTGGCGCTGCAGCTGGTGCTGAGCAAGACCCGCTTCGGCAGCCGGCTGCGGGCGGCGGTCGATGACCCGCGGGTGGCGGCCGGCCTGGGCATCCCGGTCAACCGCGTGTTCCTGCTGACCTTTGCGATGGGCTCGGGCCTGGCCGGCCTGGGCGGCGCGCTCGGTGCCGATGTGTTCGGGCTCGACCCCAGCTTTCCGCTCAAATTCATGGTCTATTTCCTGATCGTTTGCGCCGTCGGCGGCACCAGCTCCATCACCGGCCCGCTGGTCGCGGCCCTGGTGCTGGGTGTTGCCGATGTGATGGGCAAGTACTACATCCCGAAGCTGGGCAGCTTCGTCGTCTACGTGCTGATGATCGCCATCCTGCTGTGGCGGCCGCAGGGCTTGTTCACCCGGGAAGCCAAGCGATGAGCAGCTCCGTAGCTGAGCGGCTGCTCAAGCCCTCGCGCTGGCGCGCCTGGGAGATCGTGCTGTGGGCCGCGATCTGGGCCGCGCCGCTGGTCTTGAGCTCACACGCGGCGCTGATCAACGAGATCGCCATCCTGGCCCTGTTCGCCTTGTCGCTGGACATGATCCTCGGCTACGCCGGCATCGTCTCGCTGGGCCATGCGGCCTTCTTCGGCGTCGGCGCCTACGGCGCGGCGCTGTTCGCCAAACATGTGATGCCCGATCCGCTGGTGGGCCTGGCCGTCGGCACGGCGCTCGCTGGGTTGCTGGGCTTGCTGACCAGCCCGATGATCGTGCGCGGCACCGACCTGACGCGGCTGATGGTCACGATGGGCGTCGCCCTGGTGCTCCTGGA
>JACMOV010000066.1 GCA_014377845.1 Herminiimonas sp. | reverse complement strand
GTCCTGATCGTGAACGGCTTGCCGCTGTCGCGCCGGTCGAGCAGTTCGATGGCCATCTTTTCGGTGTTGTCACGCTTGTAGCCGTCGATCTCGACGATCTTGTCGCCGGGTGAAAGCGCAGGCATCATCGCAGACCCGACCACTGTCAGGCGTTCGTCGACCTTCGCCACGCGGACCCAGGCCACCCGCTCGGTTTCTGGAAATTCGTAACTTGTCGCCACCGAAATCGGCAACTCCCATTGTTTGTCGCATTGCGTGTCCAGCACGGTTGCCGAGCGCGCGATCGCCGGCCGGATCGCCTGCTCGCCATTGCTGAAGGACTGGATGGGACGGATGATTGCCGGATCGATCGCGCGGCCGTCGTCGACCGTGTACTTGACCGTGCTGCAGGCGCCCAGAAAAAGCGCGAGGACGACGAGAAACGCCCGCGTCAAACGCGCGGAAAAGGCAAGTCGTGACGGGGTCGACCGCGTCGGTGTTTCAAGCGGATGGTACGCGATCATGGGTCGTTGGCAGAAGGGGATCGAGCGCGCCGGGAAGCGGGGTGCGGTGGTCAAAATTGCATGACAACAATGTATCACGGGCAATTAAATATTTCACCTCAGAAATTAAAAATGCGCCCGCGTTTGCGCGGTTGCCGGCGTACGTGGCCAGCCGTTTCCAAGCCGCCGACCCGGCATGTGGTGTTGTTTGACGAAAGCAAATTCAGTTTCCCTTGTGATATCTTCTCTGCGCTGCGGCGAGCACCCCTCTGCCCGCAGTCAATCGCTCTGCATCGACCATCCCATAAGGATTTCGCGTGAAACCACTTGTTAATGCCGCACTCCGTCTTGCCATCGCCGCCGCCTTTGCCAGCACCGCCATCGTGACAAATGCCGCCGCTGCAACGCCGGTCGCTGCAACCAAAGCAGAACCTTCCGCCCGTGCGGAAAATGCATTCCTGGCCCAATCCGATGCGGCCGCGCGTTCGGCACGCGTGGCCAATGTCGCCTATGTCCTGAATTTCGCGCTGACCGGGAAAGAAAATTTTTCGGCTACCGACCAGATCAGCTTCGACCTGTCGGATGCCGCCACGCCGCTGACGATCGATCTCGACAAGGCCACGATCACGTCGCTGACAGTCAATGGCAAGCGCCTCACGCCGCAGTACAACCAGTGGTTCATCACGCTGCCTGCCAATACGCTGGTGAAGGGCCGCAACGTCGTCACGGTTGCCTATGAGCGGCCGCACAGCACCAACGGCGAGGGCTTGCACCGCATGGTCGATCCGGTCGACGGCAAGGTGTACACCTACACGCAGTTCGAGCCGGCAGCGGCGCACCAGGCATTCGCGCTGTTCGATCAACCGGACCTGAAGGCAACCTATCAGTTGACGGTCACCGCGCCGGCCGACTGGCAGGTGGTGTCGACCACGCGCGAGACGAACATCGAGCCGCAGGGCGCGCTGCGCCGCTGGACCTTCCCGGTCACGAAAAGACTCAGCGCCTATAACTTTTCGCTGCACGCTGGTCCGTATCACGTCTGGGAAGACAAGAGCGGCAAATACCCGATGCGGCTCTTCGCCCGGGAATCGGTTGCCGCGCAGGTGGCGCCGGCCGACTGGTTCAAGTACACCAACAATGGCCTGAAATTCTTCGACACGTACTTCGGCATCCCGTATCAGTTCGAAAAATACGACCAGCTGCTGGTGCCGGACTTCCTTTACGGCGCGATGGAAAACGCCGGCGCGGTGACGTTTGCCGAAAACGGTTTCCTGCACAAGGCGGCCATGACCGCCGGCCAGCGCGAGACCCTGGCCGAAGTGATCCTGCATGAGATGGCGCACCAGTGGTTCGGCGACCTGGTGACGATGAAGTGGTGGAACGGCGTCTGGCTCAACGAAAGCTTTGCGTCGTTCATGGCCACCATGGCCACCGCCGAAACCACCGAATTCACCAACGCCTGGCAGTCGTTCTACTCACGCGGCAAGCAGGCAGCCTACGTTGCCGACCAGCGCGTGACGACCCATCCGATCGAAGTGCCGGTACCATCGACAGGCAACGCCTTCGACAACATCGATGCCATCACCTATTCCAAGGGCGCGTCGACCCTGGCCCAGTTGCGGCATCTTCTTGGCGAGGAGGTATTCCGCACGGGTGTGCACAATTACCTGGTCAAGTACCAATTCCGGAATGCCCGGCTCGACGACTTCATCGGTAGTCTCGGGCAAGCGGCGCACCGCGATCTGTCGGCGTGGACCAGGGATTGGCTGTACCAGCCGGGTGTCAACGGATTGGCCGCCGATTACACCTGCCGCAATGGCAAGATCGACCGCTTCAGCCTGAAACAGAGCGCGGCCAGCGCGACGCTGCCGACCCTGCGCGAGCAGCGGGTGCAGGTCGGCGTGTTCAACCTTGCGCAGGACGAGAAGGCCCTCAAGCTCACGCGCAAGGTCGCGGTCACCTACAAGGGCGCGACTACTGCGGTGCCAGCGCTGGTCGGCGCCGCCTGTCCCGACCTGGTCTATCCGAACTACGAAGACTGGGGCTTCGTCAAGGCCCGCCTCGACACGCGCTCGACGGCCACCGCCCGCACCAGCCTGAACCAGGTGTCCGACCCGCTGCTGCGTTCGATGCTGTGGCAAAGCCTGTGGGACGGCGTGCGCGATGCGGAACTGCCGATGAATGAATTTGTCCGCACCGTGCTCGCCAATGCGCCTGCCGAAAAGGATTACGTGCTCCTTGGCGGCATTCTCAACAAGGTGGTCGGCGTCAGCGACTATCTCGGCGAAATGATGCCGGACGCGACCTACACGAAGCAGACGGCGGCCGCACTGGAGCAGATGACCTGGGATGCGGCCAACGCGAATGCGTCGAACCGTGACTTCCTGCGGCGTTGGCTCGGCACCTACATCGAGCTGGCGTCGAGCCGCGCCGGGCTGGACCGGCTCGACGGCCTCTTGAACGGCAAGCTGGTCATCGACGGCCTGACGGTCGACCAGGACCTGCGCTGGGCGATGATCACGCAACTGAGTCGTCACGATTATCCCGGCACCACGGCCTTGATCGAGGCCGAAGTGGCGAAGGACAAGTCCGATACCGGGCAGGCTGCCGCGATCGGCGCGACCGTGTCGCGGCCCGATCCGCAGCTGAAGGCGGATTGGCTGGCAAAGATACACGACCTGAAAACCACGATGCCGTACGCGAAGGTGCGGGTCGCGATGCAGAACCTGTTCCCGAGCGAGCAGACCGGGCTTGGCGAAGCCAGTGCCCGGCAGCGCCTTGCGGGTCTGGCGGCACTCGACAAGGCTGCAGGCCCGGTCTTCATGCGGGGTTACGCCGCCATCCTGATCCCGGCTTCCTGCACGCCAGCGAGCGTTGCGCGCCTGCAGGAGGCGATCGTGCAGAACCAGGACCTGTCGGTCGGCACGCGCCGCCAATTGCTGATCGCGCATCAGGAAGATGCGCGCTGCGTGGCCATCAAGGCGGAAATGACAATTCCTTCAGCATGAAGTGTCATACACTGCATGGGGCTCCAATGCAGTGAGCGAGGCAATCGAATGACTGATGAAAAGCGCTCTGCCGGTACGATTGACGATGTGACACCGTCCCCCGTGAGCAAGGGGGGTGAAGGGTTCGATCCGACCGCGGTCTTGCATACGCTGCTGGACTACCTGCCCAGCGGCGTGACGATGTTCGGCCCCGGTCTGGAGATGATCGCCTCCAATACGCAACTGCGGAC
>JACMOV010000065.1 GCA_014377845.1 Herminiimonas sp. | reverse complement strand
CGTGCGGCTGGTGATTGCGCTGGCCCGCACCCTCAACCTGGAAACCGTCGCCGAAGGCATCGAGACGGCAGCCCACGTGGAAGAGCTGCGGCGCATGGGCTGCTTCATCGGTCAGGGCTATTTCTTCTCCCCGCCGGTGTCCGCAGACGACGCGGCGCTGATGCTGGCGCCGCTGCAGGCGTTCCTGGTCAATGAGAGCGGATCGGTTTTTTGATTTGCAGTCGCCTCACGAATCGCTGATTGACCGATACGTTGCACGAGCCAAGGATTCTTCCCCGAATGCGACCCGAGGTACGTCTAATAATTCCCCAACCGAGCCCGCGGCTATCCCCGCTACTGTGCCGCCAATACAACCGAGAGTGACCCCTGCGGTAACCGGCAGACATCCGGGGGTAGCGCTATCAGAATAGTTCGCAGCGAGCGCGACGCCACCGCCAGCGCCTCCAATGCAACCAACGACTGCCCCAAGCACCGTCTTCAGGGGAATCATGGCGATTTTGAAGGCACCGCGAAGTACGCCTATTGGTGCGGCAACGGCCACACCGCAGCCATGGCGCGCAATCGTGCCGGGTCCGGGCAGATCACCACATGCCATTCTTGCAAGATTCCCAGACGGAGTGCGCCGACCAGCTCGTGTGAGGCCACGTGGCATGCCCGTCGCGGGCAAGTCGGGCATTTCGTTGATAGAAGAAAAATCGGCTCTTTGGCGGATCGTGGGGGAAGGAATTCGCATTGCAGCTCCTTTGGTGGCACAGCGTTATAAAGGAGCAAGGTTATCGAGGCAACCACAGGCCGCCTTGCGCAAGATTAATCCTTGCCTGGGTATGGCAGGCGTTTGACGAATGATTTTCAAGGGTGCTGCGTCCTGTTCCACCACCTCAAGGCACCAGCACCAACGTACCCAGCGAGTTTTGCTCCACCGCCGCGCGTTGCGTCGGAATCGTGATCGTCTGCCCCACCGACCAGCGCTGCGCATACTGGGCATACAACGGCGAGAGCACGTTGCCGGATTGTCCGCTTGACTGGATGAAGCGCGAGTTATCCAGATTCGACAGATCGTAGACTGCGCGCAATCCGGCAGCATGCCGGCTGGCAAACGGTTGCACGTCGTCCTTGAAGTTGTAGCGGCCGACATTGACGGTGTAGGTATCGCCCGGAACCGGGAGCCGGATATCGAACCACGACGCCAGCGCCGCCACCTTGCCGAACGGACGATGCTCCATCAGCACGTAATGCGCCTTTCCCCAGCGCCAGCTGCCGGGTGCGCCGCCGTACTGCTTTTCGAGCGCAGCCAGCGTCGTGTCCAGACTGACCGACAGCAGCGTCTTGCAATCGACCGCCGCCGGCAGCATCCCATCGGCTGGAACCGTGCACCAGTGACTCTGACCGTGCGGATTCTTGAGCACGTCGATCAGCATCGGTTGCGTGTTGCGCTGGTCGAAGTAATCGCGCATCAGGTCGGCGCCCAATGGCGCCAGCAGCAGGCGGCGCGAGAATTCCCGCATCCATGCATTGAAGATCAGCGGCTCGGGCCGATCCGCATCCATGCTGCCGTTCCAGGTCGCCAGCAGCTTCATCGCGTCTGCAGCAAGCGGCGAGCTGCCCTGCGTGGCGCGCACGAACGGCAGCAGATCGCGCGCCGCCAGCGAGACATGATCGTACTGCATCGACTGGAACGACGGTACGCTGAAGCGCGCCTGTTCATCGAGCAGTGCGTTGATGCGCTCGGCCCGGTACGGCAGCGACCATTCGCTGGTCAGGTACGGCTGGTAATCGGGATCGACGATCTTGTGATTGGCCGTCACGACCCGGCCCGACGCCGGATTGAAACGCTGCGGCAGCGCCTCGAAGGGGATGAATCCCTGCCAGTCGTAGCGCGCATCCCAGCCCGGGGCAGGCGCGAGACCGTGCAGGTCGTTTGCCGCGCCGCGCACAGGCACTCGGCCCGGCGCGACGAAGCCGATGTTGCCATCGACGTCGGCATACACCACGTTCTGCTGCGGCGAACTGAAGTCGCGCGCCGCCGCCAGGAACGCCTTCCAGTTGCCGGCAGTGTTGAATCCCAGCGCGCCCTGCAGGGACCGGTCGTCGGGCCGCAGCGCGGTCCACGCAAAGGCGATCACATGGGTGCGGGCATCCAGCGCGGTACGATCGAGCAGCGGCAGCGCGCCGCTGATGACGGGACCGTGACGGCTCGACCGCACGACCAGCTGCACATCCGTCTGGCCCTTGACGCGAATCGTCTCGGAGCGCATGGCAAAATCCGCCCAGCCGTCCGGTGTCTGGTACTGGCGCGGATTGGCTGGGTTGACGCGTTCGATGTACAGATCCTGCACATCCGAGGCGGTATTGGTAAAGCCCCAGGCGACGCGGTCGTTATGCCCGAGCACGATGCCCGGCAAGCCTGGCATGGAGGCCCCGGTCGCGTTCAGGCCCGGCGCCGACAGGTGCGCGAGGTACCACAGCGCCGGCGCGGTCATGCCAAGGTGCGGATCGTTGGCCAGCAGCGGCTTGCCGCTCGCTGTACGGGCGCCGGACACCACCCAGTTGTTCGATCCCATGCCTTCGACATGCGACGCCGGCGCGATCGCGGCCACCGCCGACAATTGCGCGACGGTGCCGGCCAGCGAGCGATACAGACCGGTGTAATCCCGGGTCGCCAGCACCGGATCGCCGGGATATGGCGGCATGATCTCGTTGATCTGCGCCAAAGACAGCTTCTGGGACAACCGCATGCGCATCAGCTCCTGGGACCAGTTGGTACCCAGGTCCCAGGCCATCATGGTTTCCCACGCGATCGAATCGGCCGGTTGCCACAGCTCCGGCGCGGGCGTGCCGGTGATGACGAACTCGGGCGGCAGGGGTCCGCGGCGCTGGCGCAGGTAGGCATTGATGCCGTCGGCATAGGCACGCAGCGATGCCTGCGCTGCCGGGGACAGATTCGGCAGGATCGCCTCGGCGTTATGGCGCACGCCGAGCGTGCGCAGGAACCGATCCGTATCGAGCGCATTCGGTCCGAGGATCTCGGCCAGCCGGCCCGAGGCGATCCGGCGATGCATCCCCAGCTGCCACAGCCGATCCTGCGCGTGCACGAAGCCAAGCGCGAAATAGGCATCGTTGGCCGACTTCGCGTAGATGTGCGGTACTGCCTCGGCATCGCGCACGATCTCGATCGCAGCGCTTGGCATGCCCGCTGCGGACCCGGTCTGTCCTGTCGCCGCGATGGCTGCGTTCGTGTCGGCACCGGCAGGTACTTTCGCCAGCTGCAACCGGCCGTCGATCTGCGGCTGGCTCGCGCTGCGATACCAGAGCAAGCCGACGCCGGCGGTCAGTACCAGTACCGTCAGCACGATGCCGACGGCCTTGAGGAATTTCTTGAACAGGTTCAGCAATACGTCTCCCGCAAATGTCGTTGATTGAACAATGCACGCTTCGATGCGCCCGCGTGCGGCAGACCGAAGACTCGATTATGCTGTAGGAGAATCCCAAATCGTCTATAGTCCGGAGAACTCTTTCAAGATGATCAACACATGAAATTCGATGTCGCCATAGTCGGCAGCGGACTGGCCGGTCTTTCGGTCGCGCTGCATCTCGCACAAACTTCCAAGGTCGTGATCGTCTCCAAGCGCGCGTTGCTCGATGGCGCCAGCAACTGGGCGCAGGGCGGCATCGCCGCAGTCCTTGACTCCGGTGACAGCCATGCGGAGCATGTCGCCGACACGCTCGTGGCCGGCGGCGGATTGTGCGATGAACCAGCAACCCGCTACATCGTCGAGCACGGACGCGAAGCGATTGACTGGCTGATCGAACAGGGGGTTCCCTTCACCCGCGACGACTCGGCCGAACTCGGCTTCCATCTGACCCGCGAAGGCGGCCACAGCCAGCGCCGCATCATTCATGCGGCCGATGCCACCGGCCACGCAGTGCAGGTGACGCTGGAACAGAAAGTGCGCGCGCATCCGAACATCACGCTGCTGGAACAGCATTACGCAATCGATGTCATCTCATCGAAAAAACTCGACAAGAAGAACGGCGCACCGCGCTGCCTCGGCCTCTACGTGCAGGATGTCACGACCGGGCAGGTTCTCACGATTGCGGCCGACCACACGGTGCTGGCCACCGGCGGCGGCGGCAAGGTGTATCTCTACACGACCAATCCGGATACCGCGACCGGCGACGGCATCGCGATGGCCTGGCGCGCCGGCTGCCGGATCTCGAACATGGAGTTCATCCAGTTCCATCCGACCTGCCTTTACCATCCGTATGCGAAGTCGTTCCTGATCACGGAGGCGGTGCGCGGCGAAGGCGGTGTGCTCAAGCTGCCGGCGTCTGCCGGTGCGCAGGCCGGCAAGCGCTTCATGCCGGCGCATGATGAGCGGGCGGAACTGGCGCCACGCGACGTCGTGGCACGGGCCATCGATGCCGAGATGAAAAAACGCGGCCTCGATTACGTCGACCTCGACATCAGCCACAAGTCACCGGAATTCCTGCAGGAGCATTTCCCCACGATCCTGGCGCGCTGCCTGGAGTTCGGCATCGACATCACGAAGCAGCCGATCCCGGTGGTGCCGGCCGCGCATTACACCTGCGGCGGCATCGTCACCGACCTGGCTGGCCGCACCGACCTGCCCGGCCTGTACGCCGTCGGCGAGACCGCCTGCACCGGCCTGCACGGGGCAAACCGCCTCGCCAGCAATTCCCTGCTCGAATGCCTGGTGATCGGACGTGCCGCTGCCCAGTTCATCGAGAAGCAACCGAAGCTCAAGGCGATCGCCCTGCCGGCCTGGGATGAAAGCCGCGTCAGCGATGCGGACGAGGAAGTCGTCATCGCCAACAACTGGGACGAGCTGCGCCGCTTCATGTGGAATTATGTCGGCATCGTGCGCACCACCAAACGGCTCGAGCGTGCCGCCCACCGGATCACGCTGTTGAAGGAAGAGATCGACGAGTACTACGCGAATTTCCGGATCACGCGCGACCTGCTAGAACTGCGCAACCTGGTCGACGTGGCATCGTTGATCGTCGACAGCGCGCTCTCACGACGCGAGAGCCGTGGCCTGCATTTCAGCCGCGATTATCCGGACACATTGCCGAAGGCGCTGCCGAGCGTGCTGTCGCCGCCGCGGCGATAAATATGCTTTAGCCGATTATGCGCAATGAGTAATCGGTGGCGCGCACGTCCTTTGTCAGGCTGCCGATCGAGATCCGGTCGACGCCTGTTTCGGCGATGGCCCGCACCGTGTGCATGTTGATGCCGCCCGAGGCTTCCAGCACCGCCCTGCCGGCGGTACGGGCAACCGCATCGCGCATTGCCTGCAGCTCGAAATTATCCAGCAGGATGGAGACTGCGCCGGCATCAAGTGCCTGCTGGAGCTGGTCAATGCTTTCGACTTCGATCTGGATCGGCACCCCGCCCTGCAGTGCGTGCGCTGCCGCCATCGCCTGTGCGATGCCGCCGGCTGCGGCGATATGGTTTTCCTTGATCAGGATGCCGTCGTAGAGCGCCAGACGCTGGTTCTGCCCGCCACCGACCCGTACTGCATATTTCTGCGCCAGACGCAGGCCCGGCAATGTCTTGCGGGTGTCCAGGATAGCGGCCCGTGTGCCGGCAACCACATCGACATACTTTCGGGTCGCACTGGCCACGCCGGACAGCAATTGCAGAAAGTTCAGGGCGCTGCGTTCGGCGGTGAGCAGCGCGCGCGCCGGCGCATCGATCATGCAGACGATGCTGTCGGCGGCCATGCGGTCGCCCTCGCCATGACGCCACTCGATGCGGATCGTTGCATCCAGCGTCCCCATCACGGCCTCGAACCAGGGCGCGCCGCACAGCACCGCCGCTTCGCGCACCAGGACGCGGGCCTGGACCCGCTCGTGCTGCGGCACCAGCAGGCCGGTGCGGTCGCCGTCACCGATGTCTTCTGCCAGCGCCAGCGCGACGTTGGCTTCGAAGGCCGCCTGCAGGGCCATATCGAATGGCGCGAAAGGATTGACCAGCGTGGTGGTCACCGCATGCGCGCTCATGCGGGCCCGATCCCGGAAAACAGCTTGCCTTCCTGTCCGAGGTCGGCTGCTGGCCGCACATTCGCCTTGCGGTGTGCCGCAAAATCCAGCATCCGGTCGATGCAGACGACCGCCTTGCGGCGCGTCTCCGGATCGACATGGATTTCATTGCGGCCGGATTCGAGCACGTCGACCAGGTTCTGCAGGCCGTTCATCGCCATCCACGGGCAATGCGCGCAGCTCTTGCAGGTCGCGCTGTTGCCGGCAGTGGGCGCATCGTAAAAAATCTTGCCGGGTGCTGCCAGCTTCATCTTGTGCAGGATGCCGTTGTCGGTGGCGACGATGAACTCCGGTGCATCCAGCGTCTGGGCCGCCGCAATCAGCTGGGAGGTCGAGCCGACGACGTCGGCCAATGCCACGACCGCTTCGGGCGACTCCGGATGCACGAGTACCTTGGCCAGCGGATAAGCCTGCTTCATCAGCGCCAGTTCGACCGCCTTGAACTCATCGTGCACGAGACAGGAGCCCTGCCAGAGGAGCATGTCGGCGCCGGTCTTTTTCTGGATGTAGCCACCGAGATGCTTGTCCGGCGCCCAGAGGATTTTCTTGCCCTGCGCATGCAGGTGGGCGACGATGTCGAGCCCGATCGACGACGTCACCATCCAGTCGGCGCGCGCCTTGACCGCCGCGCTGGTATTGGCATACACGACCACCGTGCGATCCGGATGCGCATCGCAGAACGCAGAAAATTCATCCGCCGGGCAGCCCAGGTCGAGCGAACAGGTGGCGTCCAGATCGGGCATCAGGATGCGCTTTTCCGGACTCAGGATCTTCGCGGTCTCGCCCATGAATTTCACACCGGCCACGACCAGCGTCTTGGCCGGGTGGTCACGCCCAAAGCGCGCCATTTCAAGCGAATCCGACACGCAACCGCCGGTTTCCTCGGCCAGATCCTGCAGATCGGCATCGACGTAATAGTGCGCCACCAGGACCGCCTGTTGTTCCTTCAGGAGTTGCCGGATTCGCGCCTTCAACGTGGTACGCTCATCGGCAGTCGGCGTGGCCGGCACGCGCGCCCATGCATTCGCCGTGCAACTGCCGCCGGCAGCGATCTGCGGGCGTTCGAATTCGATGGTCTTGATCTGGGTTGATTGCATGGTCTTCTTGAATTGACAACAGTCTGGGAAATTTCTCAAATTTACAAGTTGCGATCGGACAATTTCTGACGTACCTTAACCGCGCACCAAGCCTCACAGTTTATCCGATGCAGGCCATTGCATCGCCCAGCAATCCATAGCCCTGCCAATGACGACCACTGTTTTTGACAAGACCGAGAAGGGCCGCGAAGAGATCGCAACCCGCAGCCATCATCTTGCGCCGCGCTTGCGCACGCTGTTGTTGCTCGTCGACGGCAAACGGGACACTGACGAACTGATGGCAAAGGTTGGCGGACTGGGGCTGGACCAGAAAGCCCTGGTCGACCTGCTGGAGGCGGGCTTCATCGAAGTTGGTGGAATGGCGGCGGTCGAACCCGTCGCCGGGGTAGCAGTGGCAGTGGCACCAACGCCGTCGGTGCCCGCACCGGAGTCACCGGAGCGGCGTTCCGCAGGCGCTGCGGAACCGGTGACAGCGCCACTCCCGGAAGTCCAGAGCGCCACCGAACAAGGCATCCTGCGCGAGGGCGAAACCCAGTTCCAGGCGCTATACAATTTTTTCACCGAGACCATTCGCAGCGCGATCGGCCTGCGTGGCTACGGCATGCAACTCAAGATCGAAAGGGCTTCGTCCATCGCGGACTTCAAGGCCCTGCGGCAGCCCTACCTGGATGCGGTATTGAAGGCCAAGGGACCCGAGCTGGAACACAGCCTGCGCAACCGGCTCGACCAGTTGTTGAAACTGGGCGATTAAGAAGCGCCTCGCTGCCACCCGTCAGGCCGGTCCGCACACGCTGTGGGCCAGCCGGAAGCAACCAAGCGCTTCCGCTCATTCAATGCCCTGGCTGCTCAGGTAAGACTCGTACGTTCCCTGGAAGTCGATGATCTTGTCCTCCTTGACCTCGAGGATGCGGGTGGCCAGCGACGAGACGAACTCGCGGTCGTGCGACACGAAAATCAGCGTGCCGGCATATTTTTCCAGCGCGATGTTGAGCGACTCGATCGATTCCATGTCCATGTGATTGGTCGGCTCGTCCATCAGCATGACGTTGTGGCGCCCGAGCATCAGCTTGCCGTACATCATCCGGCCCTTCTCACCGCCCGACAGCACCTTGACCGATTTCTTGACATCGTCGCCGCCGAACAGCAGCCGTCCCAGGATCGCGCGCACGGCCTGGTCGTCGTCGCCTTCCTTGGTCCACTGGCCGATCCAGTCGGTGAGGTTACGGTCTGACGCAAAATCCTCCGTCGGATCCTGCGGCATGTAGCCGACATTCGCATGTTCGGCCCACTTGCTGCGGCCCTGGTCGGGTTCGAGTCCTGTGACCTGCGGCGCCAGGGTGCGCAGCAGCGTGGTCTTGCCGGCGCCGTTGGCGCCGATGATGGCGATGCGCTCGCCGGCCTCGACCATCAGGTCCAGTTTGCTGAACAAGGGTTTGTCGTAGGACTTGGCGAGACCCTGCACTTCGACTGCCTGGCGGTGCAGCTTCTTCTCTTCCTCGAAACGGATGAACGGATTGGCGCGCGACGACGGCTTGACGTCCTCGACCTTGATCTTTTCAATCTGCTTGGCGCGCGAGGTGGCCTGGCGGGCCTTGGACTTGTTGGCCGAAAAACGGCGGACGAAGTCCTGCAACTCCAGCACCTTGTCCTTGGCCTTGGCATTGACCGAAAGCTGCTGCGCCCGGGCTTGCGACGACGCCAGCATGTAGTCGTCGTAATTGCCCGGATAGACCTTCAGCGTGCCGTAATCCATGTCGGCCATGTGTGTGCAGACCTGGTTCAGGAAGTGCCGGTCGTGCGAAATGATGATCATGGTCGAGTTGCGCTCGTTGAGCACGTCTTCCAGCCACCGGATCGTGTTGATGTCGAGGTTGTTGGTCGGCTCGTCGAGCAGCAGGATGTCCGGATTCGAGAACAGCGCCTGCGCCAGCAAGACGCGCAATTTCCAGCCCGGTGCGACGCTGCTCATGGGCCCCTGATGCTGGTCGATCGACACGCCCACGCCCAGCAGCAGTTCGCCGGCACGCGCTTCGGCAGTGTAGCCGTCGAATTCGGCGAAGCGTGCTTCGAGATCGGCTGCCTTCATGTAGTCGTCGTCGGTCGCCTCGGGATTGGCATAGATCGCATCGCGCTCGGCCATCGCGGCCCACATCTCGGTGTGGCCCATCATGACGACATCGAGCACGCGCATTTCCTCGAAGGCGAACTGGTCCTGGCGCAGCTTGCCCAGGCGCTCGTTCGTGTCCAGCATGACGGTGCCGGCCGACGGCTCGAGGTCGCCGCCGAGAATCTTCATGAAGGTCGATTTGCCGCAGCCGTTGGCGCCGATCAGGCCGTAACGGTTACCGTCGCCGAATTTGACGGAGATGTTTTCAAACAGCGGCTTGGGGCCGAACTGCATCGTGATGTTGGCGGTGGATAGCACGGGAAAAGCCTCTTGCAATGGAAGGGTCGAGAAATTCGACTAACCAGTTATTTTACCATCCCGCGCTGCAGCATCAAAAGGCAGCACGCGCACTTCGCGCGACGGGATCGATTCAATTTGCAATCGATCAGGACGTCGATCAGGACGTCGATCAGGACGTCGATCAGGACGTCGATCAGGTTACCGATCATGCACCGATCACCACACGCCGCTTGCGCCGGCAAAGCCGCGTCGATCGATTGTCTGGGACCACTCTCAAGACAGCTTGGCTTATCGTCAATTCGCGCGAGTTTTCCTCAAAAAAACGCCGTATTTCATTGCCATGTCCTTCAATCTGAATATTTCCTGTCGTTAACTATCTGGCTGGCTTGCATTCTTGATGATCATTCATGCAAGGCCGGCAACAACATCAAAAGCCAATGTAAGAAGGCTCACCAATCGGGGAAAAGACAATGTCGAAAACATCACGGTCATTCATGCGTTTTGGTAGCGCAACTGCCGCAGCCGTATCCCTGCTGCTGGCTGGATGCGGCGGCGGTTCCACATCCGGAACGACCACACCGGTCGCCGCCGCGCCCGCGCCGGTCATCACGTCCACCGCGCCGACCTCGCTGGCGGGCACCATCGCGGTCGGCGCGCCGATGCTCAATGCAACCGTGACCGTCAAGGATGCCAACGGCGTCATCCGCACCGCGACTGCTGCGGCAAATGGCAGCTACAGCGGCATTTCGACCGATGGCCTGGTCGGGCCGTTCCAGTTGCAGGCATGCGGCCTGGTGGATGCGAACTACACATGCTTCTATTCGGTGGTGGCGCAGGCGGGCGTGGCGAACGTCACGCCATTGACCAACGCAACCGTGGCGCTCGCGCTGGGCAGTGATCCGGCCGCCATGTTCGCTGCAACCGCACCGGTTGCAGCGCCATCTGCTGCCGATCTCGACGCCCAGAAAGCCAAGCTCAAAGCCGCGCTCGCCGACCTGCTGGCCAAGGCCGGCATCACCGGCTCCGACTTCGCGACCACCGCCTTCACGGCGGACCGCACCGGCATGGACAAGGTCCTTGACTCGGTCAAGATCAGCACCGGCACCGATGGCGCCACCAGCAAGTCATTCGTCCAGATGGAAGGCATCATCGGCTCCGGTAACGTTTTCCTGAACAAGGACGCAGCCGCCACCAGCGCGCTGACCGCCGCGACCGGCGCGGATGTCGACCTGAAGGGTATCTCCGCCATCTTCGTCGATGGCCTGTCCTTCGCGATCGCCGCACCCGACCAGGCGACCTGCACGAGCCGGATGACGGCTGCCAACATCTTCGACGACAGCTTCTCGCTCAACCTCGGCGGCAACGTACCGGTTTCCAAAGCGACTGCTCCGGCCATCATCTGTCAGTTCGTCGGCATGAGCGATCTGCTCGGTGGCGGCGTTGCCAACCCGATCCTGCGCGACTGCGATTTCACTACCGATGCCAGCCGCAAGGTCTGTACCGTCGGCTTCAATATCGTCAAGGGCGAGGCTGGATTCGATGGCGCGGAACTGGCCGTTGTGCTGCGCCCGGGCGCGGACTGGAAGCTGCTCGGTCGTGATTCTGTGTACGACATTCACGTCGGGGCCGCCATTCAGCGTACGTCGCGGGTCGATCTGGCGGCAGGTGCGGCAGCCGACGCCCAGACCAGCTACACGCGTGCCTTGACCTTCGACATCTCTGCAAACAACGGCGTCAGTGCAACCGGCATCCGCGCTGCCAAGGTATTCCAGCGCAATCTGGATGGCAGCGGTTGGGAAGCAACGCCATTGGTGACGCTGACGCTCACCGATGCATGCATCGCCGCCCTGCAAACCAATGAGACCGCACGTCTGTCGACAGGTGGCAGTTGCGGCAGCAGCTGGGTATCGCTCGGCGACAGCGGCGCCGGCGCCACTGCAGCAGCAGCCGGCGACCAGTTGATCGATAATTTTTACAAGCGCGGCCGCAAGGTGAAAGTCGAACTGTATGCCTCGCTTGCAGCAACCGGAACGCCCGTCGTGATCGAAAAACGGATCGACGGCATACCGCCGAAATTTGCATCGCTCGCAACCTTCCCGTGGATGGAAATGGATGCCGCAACCCGCACCGCCCTGACTGCCTATGACGGTGTGGCCGCCACCTTCCCGGTTGCCTGGACACCGAACCGTACCGTCAGCGGCAAGGACCTGACGTTTTGTCTGGCAGGCGGCTGCGATGGCGCGAGCCGTGGCGGACACGACGAAATTGTGAACGGCCATTCTGGCCAGACCATCACGATGCACAACAAGCCGGCAAATGCCGCAGCCTACAAGATGGTCGGCATCTATGGGCGCAATGTCGATCAGCTTGGCGTGTCGACCAATTATGTGAGTTGCGGGGGGCTCGCCAGCTGCAATTGAGTACAGGCGCGCCTGGTGATGCGTGCATTCGCATCACTGTGCCGGAATGACGAACAGCCCATCGCGGGCTGTTGGTCGTTGACGATCTGTTTTCACGTAAGAGATCGATAGCTCCGCATCGTCAGCGTCGCGTCAGTCCCGTCGGCTCTCAGCGTCGTCTTGGCGCCCACCGCAAGCGTGACCATGTCCCGGATATGGCCGAACGGCAGGCCCGTCAAAATGGGCACGCCGACACGCGAGCGCACGAACGCCAGCATTGACTGGAAGTCGTATCCGTTGTCGTATTCGCCGGCACGCCCTTCCGAGAAATCGCCCAGCACGATCGCTTTCTGGCGCTCGAGAACGCCAGCATGCAATAACTGCAGCAACATCCTTTCGACCCGGAATGGATGCTCATTGATGTCTTCCAAAAACAGGATGCCGCCTTCGATCCCCGGCATCCAGGGCGTACCGACCAGGTGCGCCAGCATCGCCAGGTTGCCGCCCCAGAGCACGCCTGTGGAATCGACTACGGCAGTCGCATCGGTGTGGAAAGCCACGGCATGCGTCGGACCACGCAGGCAACGCCAGAATTCGGTCATCGTGAAGTCACTGATCTCGGGGCGGGCGAAATCGGAGCAGATCATCGGCCCGGCAAAACTGCCGCCGCCGTGTACCAGCATGCCCATCTGCACCGCAGTGAAATCACTGTGACCGACAAAGCGCTTGCCCGAATTTGCCAGCAGTGGAAAGTCGATTGCATCCAGCAGGCGCGAAGCGCCGTAGCCACCGCGCAGAGCGATGACGATGTCGACTTCCGGATCACGCGCGGCGTCGTGCAGTCCGCGCAGACGTTCGCCATCGCTGGCGGCGAAGCGCTGGTGGCGCGCGGCCGGATCATCAAAATGACGAACGTCGCAGCCCTGGGCCGTCAGCAAGGCATCGGCGCGCAGGAGATCGACCGATGCCGGTGCATAGCCGCTCGGCGCGACGATGGCCACGACCGGCCGGCGATGCGGTAATCCGATGCTCATGCCGTTCCGCCCGTGCCGTGGATAGCGTCGGCGCCGCGATCGCTCGCTGTTGCGATCGTGGCCCGCTGTGCCAACGCCCGTCGCTCGGCAAAGAAATCCTTCAGCATCGCACTGCAATCGTCTGCCAATACACCGCCGGCAGCAGAGGTATGGTGATTGAGCTGGCCCTGCGCGAACAGATCGACCACCGAGCCACAGGCGCCGGTCTTCGGATCGGCCGCGCCGAAGACCACCCGCGCCAGTCGGGCATGCAACATCGCACCGGCGCACATCGCGCAGGGCTCGAGCGTCACGAACAGTTCGCAGCCCGGCAGCCGATAGTTACCGAGAATCGTCGCAGCGGCACGCAAGGCCATGATTTCCGCGTGCGCCGTGGGATCGTGCGTGCCGATCGGCTGGTTGAAGCCGGTGGCGATGACGACGCCCTCGCGCACCACGAGTGCGCCGACCGGCACCTCGCCCAGCGCCCACGCATTGTGGGCCTGGTCGATTGCCTGCCGCATGAAGATGCTGTCGTTCATGCGGTCACTTCAGCCCAGCAGTTCGGTGTTTCGTAGAGCGTAAGGCGGCTCAGCGACAGGCTGCGGCCGTAACGGTTTTCAAAAGCAGGCTGGAGGATGTCGAAGGCGATGCGGGCCAGGTTTTCGACAGTCGGCACCCGGTCCAGCACCACGGTCTTGTGGTCGGGCAGGCTGTCCAAGAACTGCCGCACCACCATGTCGTTGCAATAGACCAGGAAGGCATGGTCCCAGACATTGACCAGGTGCGTGTTGGCCAGTGCCTTCACATCCGAAAAATCCATGATCATGCCGGAATCGGACTGGCCGTCGGCGTCGACCACTTCGCCGGTCAGCGTGATCAGCACCGTGTAGCGGTGGCCATGCAGGTTGCGGCATTGGCTGTTGTGATCCGGAATCCGGTGGCCGGCGTCGAATTCGAGCTTGCGTGTAATTGTCAGCATCAGGGTATCTGCAACAGCTTGTGCGTTTGCAGGCTGAGCTTCCATTTCGGGTTGCGCCGGCAGGTATCGACTGCAAGCCGGATATTGGCGTCAGCCGAGGGACTGTCCATCGGCTGGACGAAGAAGTGATCGAACGCCAGGCTTTCGTAATCGGCGAGCGTCTGCCCCAGCTGCGGGATCACGACCTTGATCTCGTTACCGCTCTTGACCTGCAGGACCGCGCCGACCTTCGGGCTGACGCAGATCCAGTCCACGCCTGCCGGTACCGGCAGCGTGCCGTTGGTTTCGATCGCAATGCAAAAGCCGCGGGCATGCATGGCGGCGATCAGGGCCGCATCCAGCTGCAGCAGCGGCTCGCCGCCGGTAAAGACCACGTATTTGCTGGCCGTGTGCGTCGCCGGCCACAGGCTGTCGATGACTGCGGCCAGTGCCTCGGCCTCGTCGAACTTGCCGCCGCGCTCGCCGTCGGTGCCGACGAAATCGGTATCGCAGAACCGGCAAATCGCGGTCGCCCGATCGGCTTCCCGGCCGCTCCACAAATTGCACCCGGCAAAGCGACAGAACACCGCCGGCCGGCCGGCATGCGCGCCTTCGCCTTGCAGGGTGTAGAAAATTTCTTTGATGCTGTATGTCACTTCAGGTCATTCCCACTCGATCGTTGCCGGCGGCTTGCCCGAAATATCGTACACGACCCGGTTGATGCCGCGCACTTCATTGATGATGCGGTTCGATACCCGGCCCAGCAGGTCGTACGGCAGGTGCGCCCAGTGCGCGGTCATGAAGTCGAGCGTCTGTACCGCACGCAGGGCCACGACGTATTCGTAGGTGCGGCCATCGCCCATGACGCCGACCGACTTCACCGGCAGGAACACGGCGAAGGCCTGGCTGGTCGCCTCGTACCAGTTCTTGTGGGGGGTGCGCTGGCCGCCGCCCTCACCAGCACCGATCGTCTGTTCGAACGGGGTATTGCGCAGCTCTTCGATGAAGATCGCATCGGCGCGCCGCAGCAGGTCGGCAAAATCCTTGCGCACTTCTCCAAGGATGCGTACGCCCAGGCCCGGCCCGGGGAATGGATGACGGTAGACCATGTCGTGCGGCAGGCCGAGCGCGACCCCGAGTTCGCGCACTTCGTCCTTGAACAACTCGCGCAGCGGCTCCAGCAGTTTCAGGTTCATCGTGTCGGGCAGGCCGCCGACGTTGTGGTGGCTCTTGATGGTGTGCGCCGTCTTCTTGCCCTTGCCCGCGCTTTCGATCACGTCGGGATAGATGGTGCCTTGCGCCAGCCATTTCGCATCCTGGAGCTTGGCCGATTCGACCTGGAACACCTCGACGAATTCGCGGCCGATGATCTTGCGCTTGGCTTCAGGATCGGTGACGCCAGCGAGGTGTCCCATGAACTGGTCGACCGCATCGACCCGGATGACCTTGACGCCCAGATTGTCGGCGAACATGCGCATGACCATGTCGCCTTCATCGAGACGCAACAGGCCGTGATCGACGAAGACGCAGGTCAGCTGGTCGCCGATGGCGCGGTGGATCAGCGCTGCCGCCACGCTGCTGTCGACGCCGCCCGACAGCCCGAGGATCACGTGATCGGTGCCGACCTGTGCGCGGATCGAAGCAACCGCTTCACCGATGTAGTCGCGCATGTTCCAGTCCGACTTGCAGCCGCAGATCTGGTGCACGAAGCGGCCGATGATGGCGGTGCCTTGCAGAGTGTGGTTGACTTCGGGATGAAACTGCACGGCATAGAGCCTGCGTGCCTCATCGGCCATGCCGGCGATGGCGCAACTGGCGCTCGATCCCATGAGCTTGAAACCAGGCGGCATCTCTACCACCTTGTCGCCGTGGCTCATCCAGACTTTCAGCATGCCCTGGCCTTCGGCCGTGGTGTAGTCGGCGATGCCATCGAACAGCGCCGTATGACCACGGGCGCGCACTTCCGCATAACCGAACTCGCGCACCAGGCCGTTTTCGACGACGCCACCGAGCTGCGCCGCCATCGTTTGCATGCCATAGCAGATGCCAAGAACCGGTACGCCCAGTTCGAACACGGCCTGCGGTGCACGCGGCGTGTCGCCGTCGGTTACCGAATTCGGACCGCCCGACAGGATGACGCCGGCCGCGCCATAGTTGCGCACGAACTCGTCGCTCACGTCATGCGGGAAGACTTCCGAAAACACGCCGGCATCGCGCACGCGACGGGCGATCAGCTGAGTCACTTGGGAACCGAAATCGAGGATCAGTATTTTTGCGTGCATGGGATCAGGGTGGAAAAAACAAATAAAAAAGCCGACGGCAAGTATCCGGCCGGATACTCCATCGGCCTTGATTGGGGGAGATCAGTCAGCCCGGTAGTTCGGCGCTTCCTTGGTGATCTGCACGTCGTGGACATGCGACTCGCGCATGCCGGCCGACGTGATCTCGACGAATTCGGCGCGCTCGCGCAGCGCATCGATGCTTTCGCAACCGCAGTAGCCCATCGACTGCCGGATGCCGCCGACCAGCTGATACAGGATCGCCAGCACGCTGCCCTTGTAGGCGACCCGACCCTCGATACCTTCGGGGACGAATTTCTCGACATTGTTGGCCGCATCCTGGAAGTAGCGGTCGGCAGAGCCGTCGGCCATCGCGCCGAGACTGCCCATGCCGCGATAGGATTTATAGCTGCGGCCCTGGAACAGGATCACTTCGCCGGGGGCTTCATCGGTGCCGGCGAACATGCTGCCCATCATGACGCTCGAGGCGCCTGCTGCGAGCGCCTTGGAAATGTCGCCCGAGAAGCGGATGCCGCCATCGGCGATGCACGGGATACCGGTGCCCTTCAGGGCCTGTGCGACGTTCGAAATCGCGGTGATCTGCGGCACGCCGACACCGGCGACGATGCGGGTGGTGCAGATCGAGCCGGGGCCGATGCCGACCTTGACGCCATCGGCCCCGTGGTCAGCCAGCGCCTTGGCGGCAGCGGCCGTGGCGATGTTGCCGCCGATGACATCGACCTGCGGGTAATTGCGCTTGACCCATTTGACGCGATCCAGCACGCCCTGTGAATGGCCATGCGCTGTGTCGACCACGATCACGTCGACGCCGGCGGCGACCAGCAGTTCGATGCGCTCGTCATTGTCAGCACCGACACCGACCGCGGCACCCACGCGCAGCTTGCCGTGCACGTCCTTGGAGGCGAACGGGTGCTCTGTGGCTTTCTGGATATCCTTGACCGTGATCAGGCCGCGCAGTTCGAAGGCATCGTCGACCACCATCACGCGCTCGAGCCGGTGCTTGTTCATCAGCCGCTTGGCTTCGCTGAGGTCCGCGCCTTCCTTGACGTAGACGAGCTGTTCACGCGGAGTCATCTTGGCCCGCACCTGGGCGCCGAGGTCTTCCTCGAACCGCAGATCGCGGTTGGTGATGATGCCGACCAGCTGCTTGCCCTCGACCACTGGGAAGCCGCTGATGCCGTGCTGTTGCGACAGGGCGATCACTTCGCGAATCGTCATCGTCGGCGGAATCGTGATTGGATCGCGCACCACGCCGGATTCGAACCGCTTGACCTTGACGATCTCGCGCGCCTGTTCCTTCGGTGTGAGGTTCTTGTGGACGATGCCGATGCCACCCTCCTGGGCCATGGCAATTGCCAGGCGCGCTTCGGTGACGGTATCCATGGCTGCCGAAAGCAGCGGGATCTTGAGGGAAATGTTGCGCGTCAGCCGTGTATCGAGCGACGTGTCTTTGGGAAGAATATTGGAATACGCGGGTACGAGGAGCACGTCATCGAACGTGAGTGCTTTCTGGAGAAGACGCATGGTAAATCCTGTCGGCGCAAAATCGAATTATACAGAAAAGCGCAAAATCCGTAGCTTCTCGTGCACAGCATCAACCAAACAAACCTGATTCCTGCCATGGTGGATTGACACGCCGCGCAATGCATGGCGAAATCGAGAATGTTGTATCAGCGCACTAAACCAGGAGCTCCCATGTCTCGCAACACCATCAAGAAAACGATCGCGATCATCCTGCTGCAGGTCGCTGCCGGCGCCGCCTTCGCCCAGTTTGCCTGGATCGATCCGAACGGCGTGCGGCAGTACTCGGATCAGCCACCACCGGCGTCGATCCCGAAGAACAAGATCCTGAAAGATTCGGGCAGCCAGCTGCGCAACGCGAAGCCGATATCGCCGGCGGCAGGAATCGCAGCGGCCGACGCAGCACCCGAAGGCGTGCCAGCGGTAAAAGCGGCGGAGCCAAAAGGCCCGATGACACTCGCCGAGAAGAATGCCGATTACAACAAGCGCAAGCTCGAACAGGCCGAAAAAGACAGGAAAGCCGCCGACGATACCAAGCTGGCAGTCAACAAATCAGCAAACTGCGACCGCACGCGCCAGTACGCAAGGACCCTCGAATCTGGCGAGCGAATTTCTTCGATCGACAAGAATGGCGAACGCGATTACATGTCCGACGAGAAGCGGGCCCAGGAAGTCGCTGCGAGCCGCCGTGCGCTCGACGGCTGCAAGTAAGACCCGGGTTCGACAAGCGGGGGCGCCGCAAAAACGATTGCTATGGGCGGACGGTGTTCGACGGCTTGACGCCAGCCCGCTTGCGCCGGGCTTCCTTCGGATCAGCGGTCAAGGGCCGGTAGATTTCAATCCGGTCACGCTCGCGCAGCACGGTGTCGGCTGGCCGCAGTTTGCCCCAGATACCGGTTCTGCATGACGCGGGGTCCCATCCCACCATTCTGTCAGCTGCGCCACTCATTGCAATTGCCTGCGCCAGCGTTGTGCCCGGCGCGACAAGCAGGTCAATCATCGCCGGTGCACCCGGTGGCAGCGGCGCGAAGCAGACCTGCACCGTAATTTTTCCGGAGCCTGGTCCCGAGCCCGGCCCAGTCATACCGCCCTCACCCATACACCACCTCGGCGCGCTTGCAGAACGAGTCGACGAAACTGTTGGCGATCATCGAAAACACCGGTCCGATGATCTGTTCCAGCAGCCTGCTGGAAAATTCGTACCTGAGGTCGAAATCGATCTTGCAAGCGTCGTCGCGCAGTGCCTTGAAGGTCCAGGTGCCGTCGAGTGACTTGAAAGGTCCGTCCACCAGCCGCATCTTCATGGCCACTGGCGCAGTATTGGTATTTTCGGTGGTGAAGCTCTGGCGCACGCCGTGATAATTGATCTGCAGCGTGGCAACCAGCCGGTCGCCTTCGCGCTCGCGTACCTGGACCCCGCCGCACCATGGCAGGAACTTCGGATAATCCTCGACCTTGTCGACCAGCGCGAACATCTGTTGCGCGCTATACCCGAGCAATACTGATTTATGCACGACAGCCATCGATGGAGCACCGTTTGATAGAATCTCGAAGCGGCAATTTTAACCGACAGGTTCAAGGACCGGTTCCCGGACCAGAAAGCAGTACCCATTCATGACCATCGTCGACAACCGGAAAGCATTCCACGACTACTTCGTCGAGGAACGCTACGAAGCGGGCATCATGCTCGAAGGCTGGGAAGCCAAGGCGATCCGCGCCGGCCGCGTGCAGTTGAAGGAAGCGTACGTGATCGTCACCAACGGCGAGATCTTCCTCTTTGGCGCCCACATCAGCCCGTTGCTGTCTGCCTCTTCGCACATCACGCCGCAGAATATCCGTACCCGCAAACTGCTCCTGCATGCGGAAGAAATCAAGAAGCTGATCTCGAAGGTGGACCGCTCGGGCTACACGCTCGTGCCGCTGAACCTGCACTACCTGAAAGGCCGGATCAAATGCGAAATCGGTCTGGCCAAGGGCAAGAAGCAACATGACAAGCGCGAAACTGAAAAGAATCGCGACAGCCAGCGGGAGATCGCAGCGGCGATGAAGGTGCACCGCCGTTAGACTAAATGTCCACGCCCGATTCGCCGGGCGTTATACGGGTCAGCTCTTCTGCTGCGATTTCATGACCTGCATCGCGCTGGCAATCAAGCCGCTGATGTCGCTCAGGTTGGCCGGCACGATGATCGCATTGTTGGTGCGGGCCAGTTGGGCAAAGGCATTGACGTACTGCTCCGCGACCTTCAGGTTCACCGCATCCGAACCGCCGGGCTCGCGAATCGCGGCAGCCGTCTTGCGCAGCGCTTCCGCACTCGCCTCGGCAATCGCCAGGATGGCGCCGGCCTGGCCCTGCGCGCGGTTGATCGACGCCTGCATCTCGCCTTCAGATTTCGCAATGGAGGCTTCACGCTCGCCGTTGGCGATATTGATCTGCTCCTGCTTGCGTCCTTCCGAGGCAGCGATCAATGCCCGTTTTTCGCGCTCGGCGGTGATCTGCGCCTGCATTGCGTGCAGGATTTCCTTTGGTGGCGTCAGATCCTTGATTTCATAACGCAGAACCTTCACGCCCCAGTTGGCGGCCGACTCGTCGATGGCATTGACGATGGTCGTGTTGATGTGATCGCGCTCCTCGAAGGTCTTGTCCAGTTCCATCTTGCCGATCACCGAACGCAAGGTCGTCTGCGCCAGCTGCGTGATCGCCGCCAGATAGTTCGAGGAGCCATACGACGCCCGCATCGGATCGGTCACCTGGAAATACAGCACGCCATCGACCTGCAGCTGCGTGTTGTCCCGGGTGATGCAGACCTGGGGCGGCACATCGAGCGGAATTTCCTTGAGGATGTGCTTGTAGGCGATGCGATCGATGAACGGAATCACGATGTTCAGGCCGGGCCCCAGCGTCGCATGATACTTGCCGAGCCGTTCGACCACCCACGCGTGCTGCTGCGGCACGACGTTGACCGTCTTGACCACGAAGACGATCGCCAGGATGAAAAAAATCAGCGCCACACTACCGAAACCGGATGCCATGTTTGGAATCTCCTGATTGTGTTGCAAGCCGCCGGAGCGGGTTTGATGAGACGAAAGAAGCGTTTGCCGTGGTTCGGTATTTCGCGCTGTGCGCCAACTGAATTCCGCTGAATTCCGCCGCTAACGATGGCCTCCGACAATCAGGCGACTGCCCTGTATTTCACGGATGGTGAAGCGTCCGGGGACCGGCTTGTCTTCGCCCGACAGTTCGACATCCCATAGTGCGCCGCGGTACATGGCGCGCGTTGTCGGCCGACCGCCGGACTGGCGGGCATCAATCCAGGTTTCGATATCGATCGACTGTCCAATATCGAGATTGACGTTGGGATCGCGGGTTGAATCGGTTCTTCTGGATTTGCCGAAACGGCTGCGGTGCAGGACGGTAGCGGTGAAAATGCCGACCACTGCAGCGACGAGCATCTGGATTTCGAGGGGCATGCCGCCGAACGCTGCAGCCGCACCGGCCACCATACCAATGGCGATCATCAGAAGGTAGAATGTGCCAGAGAACATTTCGAGAATCACCAGTCCGCCCGCCAGGACCAGCCAGTTCATCCAGTGTGTCATGTCGTCTCTCCAGATCGATAACGCCGTATTCAAGCCGTATTCAAGCCGAATCCAAGCCGAATCCAACGCCGAATCCAACGCCGTATGCCACGGCGTGATTAAGCAAAGTATGTGGCGGTAGTATGCGTCAGAAAACAAAAACCCTCGCGACCTTTCGGTGCGAGGGCTCAAACATCCACTGCTGATATTTACACTTCTTATCCGGTGCAACTGGACTGAAGTCTACCGCAGAATTTCTGTGTTTCAAATTAAATCAAACTACGCTGTTCCGCGCCTACAACGCACCGTGCAGCATTTCCGCATGATCCGGAAAAGTTCACGATCTTTAACATTTGGCGCCCGGCGACGCATGAATCCACGATGTCGTCGGGCCCGCCAGTCTCGGTCAGCCGGTCTTTTTCGTGCGTTCCGCCAGCTTTTGCCAAGTGTCGATCACCGAGTCCGGATTCAGCGAAATCGAACCGATTCCTTCCTTCATGAGCCACAGCGCAAAGTCCGGATGGTCCGACGGCCCCTGGCCGCAGATGCCGACGTATTTGCCCGCATCACGGCATGCCTTGATGGCGCGCGACAGGCCCCACAGAACCGCCGGGTCGCGTTCATCGAAGTCCGCAGCCAGCAGTTCCATGCCGGAATCCCGATCCAGGCCGAGCGTAAGCTGGGTCAGGTCGTTGGAGCCGATCGAGAAACCGTCGAACATCTCCAGGAATTCTTCCGCCAGGATTGCGTTGGAAGGCACCTCGCACATCATGATCAGGCGCAGGCCATCCTTGCCACGCTCCAGGCCATTCTTCGCGAGCAGGTCGATGACCTTGCGTGCCTGAGGCAGCGTGCGCACGAACGGCACCATGATCTCGACGTTGGTCAGGCCCATGTCGTTACGCACGCGCTTCATCGCCAGGCATTCCATCTCGAACGCACCGGCGAAATCGGCTGCCAGGTAACGCGCCGCGCCCCGGAAACCGAGCATCGGGTTTTCTTCGTCCGGCTCATAGCGCGATCCGCCGATTAACTTCTTGTACTCGTTGGACTTGAAGTCCGACAGGCGCACGATGACCGGCTTCGGCCAGAATGCGGCGGCGATCGTAGCGATGCCTTCGGCCAGCTTGTCGACATAGAACGCTTTCGGCGATGCATGCCCACGCGCTACCGACTCGACCGCCTTCTTCAGGTCGGCATCGATGTTCGGATATTCGAGGATCGCTTTCGGATGTACGCCGATGTTGTTGTTGATGATGAATTCCAGGCGCGCCAGGCCGACGCCGCCGTTTGGAATCGACTGGAAGTCGAACGCCAGTTGCGGATTACCGATGTTCATCGTGATCTTCAGCGGCAGCTCTGGCAGTTCGCCGCGTGCGACTTCGGTGATTTCGGTTGCCAGCAGGCCGTCGTAGATCTTGCCTTCGTCGCCTTCGGCGCAGGAAACGGTGACCAGCGTGCCGTCCTTCAACACATCGGTGGCGTCGCCGCAGCCGACGACTGCCGGCACGCCGAGTTCACGTGCGATGATCGCTGCGTGGCAGGTGCGTCCGCCACGGTTGGTGACGATCGCGGCGGCGCGCTTCATGACCGGCTCCCAGTTCGGATCTGTCATGTCGGCCACCAGCACGTCGCCAGGCTGCACACGTTCCATGTCGGCCGGATCGTGAATCACGCGCACCGGACCGGCGCCGATCTTCTGGCCGATCGCCCGGCCGGCGGTCAGCACCACGCCAGTACCCTTCAACTTGTAGCGCTGCTGGGCATCGGTCGCCTTCTGCTGCGACTTGACCGTCTCCGGACGCGCCTGGAGGATGTACAGCTTGCCGTCGCGGCCATCCTTGCCCCACTCGATATCCATCGGGCGGCCGTAATGTTTTTCGATGATGACTGCGTATTTCGACAGCTCGACGATCTCGGCGTCGTTGAGCGAGTAGCGGTTGCGCATCTCGATCGGCACATCGACGGTGCGCACCGAGCGGCCGGCCTTGGCTTCGCCGGTGAATTCCATCTTGATCAGCTTGGAGCCGATGTTGCGGCGAATGATCGGTAGCTTGCCCTGCGCCAGCATCGGCTTGTGAACGTAGAACTCGTCCGGATTGACCGCGCCCTGCACCACCGTCTCACCCAGGCCATAGCTGGAGGTGATGAAGACCACATCGGTGAAGCCCGATTCCGTGTCGAGCGTAAACATCACGCCGGCAGCGCCTAGGTCGGAGCGCACCATGCGCTGGACACCGGCCGACAGCGCCACTTCGGCATGCGTGAAGCCCTTGTGGACCCGGTATGAAATCGCGCGATCGTTGTAAAGCGACGCGAAGACGTGTTTCATCGCCTCGAGGATGTTGTCGATGCCGACGACGTTGAGGAAGGTTTCCTGCTGGCCGGCGAAGGACGCGTCCGGCAAGTCTTCTGCCGTGGCCGACGAGCGCACGGCAAACGACATTTCAGCGGTGGAATCGGCGACCAGCTGCTCGTAGGAGGCGCGGATCTCCTGCTCCAGCCGTGGCTGAAATGGTGTCTCGATGATCCACTGACGGATTTCTGCACCGGCTTGGGCCAGCGCACGGACGTCGTCGATGTTGAGCGATACCAGACGATCGGCGATTCGCTGCGCGAGAGGCGCGCCACCGTCGATGCCGTGCGACAGGAAGTCGCGGAAGGCTTGCGCCGTGGTGGCGAAGCCACCTGGGACCCGCACGCCGGCACTGGCGAGCTGGCTGATCATTTCCCCCAGCGACGAGTTCTTGCCGCCGACCGAATCGACATCGGTCATGCGCAAGGTTTCGAAGGAGGCCACATACGTGGCTCCCGCGGACACACCCGCTTGCATTGCATTGGACATAACTACCCCACTTTGATGATAAGAAATCTGTCGGCTGCGCTTCGCGGGGGCCATGTTTTTGTTATTCTAGGGCACAGCGGCGTTGCCGGTTCGGCGCCCATTTTACCCGCTGCAACCCCTCTCTGCCGACCCCGGGGTGGACTTTTTTAGCAACTTCAGGAATCCCTCGACCCATGTCCGACTCGTCATCCGCTCCCCTCATCGCCCCTGTCGAAACGCCTGCAGCGGTCGCGCCTGCCACCAGCGTGCGCACGGTTTTCTTCGTCTCCGACGGCACCGGCATCACCGCCGAGACGTTCGGCCACTCGGTCCTGAGCCAGTTCGAATTGCGCTTTCGTCAAATCCGCCTGCCGTTCGTCGATACACTCGACAAGGCGCGCGAGGCGGTACGGCGCATCAACGAGAATTTCGAAACCGAAGGCAACCGGCCGATCGTGTTTTCGACGCTGGTGAACGCCGACGTGTCCGACCTGGTGCGCCGCTCGAACGGCATGCACATGGACCTGATCAAGACCTTCGTCGACCCGCTCGAACAGGAACTGGGCGTGAAATCGACGCACACCATCGGCCGCAATCACAACATCACCGATTCGGAGGAATACAAGCACCGGATCGAGGCGATCAATTTCTCGCTGGCGCACGATGACGGCCAGACCAACAAGAACCTCGACCGCGCAGATGTGATCCTGGTGGGTGTCTCGCGCTCCGGCAAGACGCCGACCAGCCTGTACCTGGCGATGCAGTACGGGATCAAGGCGGCGAACTATCCCTTGATTCCAGACGATTTCGAACGCGGCAAACTGCCGACCGGACTGCGCGATTTCCGCCACAAGATCTTCGGCCTGACGATTTCACCAGACCGGCTGGCGGAGGTGCGCAACGAGCGTCGGCCCGGCAGCAAGTACGCGTCCGTCGAAAACTGCCGGTACGAGATCAACGAGGCCGAATCGATGATGCGCCGCGAAGGCATTCGCTGGATGTCGTCGACGGCCAAGTCGATCGAGGAGATTTCCGCCACCATCCTGCAGGAAATCAAGGTGGAGAAACGGTTCTATTAGGCTTTTGTGCCGAAGCGGCTGCGCAGCGCCGCCTCGGCCGGTTATGCGGGATGCTCAGTGCGCAGTCGCCACACCATCGATCGACGCGGTCGCCGCTGCGGCTACGACCGCCGGTGCGGCAACGGGTGTTGCCGGCGCGACCGATACGCGTGCACTGAAAATCGGCGTCAGCCGGTCCGTCACTTTCTCGATGCGTTCGAGGTGCGGATAACGCACCCCGCCTGAGAACAGAATTGGCACTACCGTGACCCGGTTCTCGCGTTTCACGATCAGCTCGATCGGGCTTGTCTTGCCTTCGTTGGCGGCAATCGCATCGGTCAACACGCTGCATTTATAGCTCTGGCCGTTGACGGCGATGATGGTGGTGCCGCCGGCCAGACCAGCCTTGAAGGCGGGGCCGTTCCACAGCACCCCACCGATGGCGTCAGTCTTGTTGAGCGCCATGCCCAGTGAATAAAGCGCATCGCAGTCGCCACTTTCCTTGGCTGCAATCACGGCTTCGGGATTGGGCGTCTTGTTATAGATCAGGCGCCAGCCGGTCAGTCCGAGGTCCTCCACCAGCGCCTTGTCGTCATGCGCTGCCAGCCGGTCGCGCAGCAGTGTGGCCCAATCGTAGGCGACCACACCATTCAAGGCAGCGACGACATCCTCGAACCGATAGAACTTCGGTGTGCGCAGCGATTGCGCCGCGCCGCTGTAGAAGGCAGCGGAAAAATCGTCGAGCGATTTTTTCTCATCGGTCAACGACCGGATGCGGGCATCGATGCCCATCCAGATCAGCGAGCCCTCGTTGTAGTAATCGAGCTGGCGCTGCCAGTTCGGCCAGTTGCGTGGCAGTGTGCGTGGCGAGACGATTTCATCATTGACGGTGTCCTGCAGATCGCGCCAGCTACGTCCTTGGCGCTCGGCCGCAGAGGCCATAGACAAGGCCAGGCGGTCACGCGCGACCTGCTGCGTGCGGAAACCGGCGCGCGCCGCCAGCACGTCGCCGTAATAGGTGGTCTGACCTTCGTAGACCCACAGCAGGGAGTTCTGCAGCGGCTCGCTGAAGTTGCCGGTGAACTGATCGGCCGGCCGCCGGTACTTGCCGACCCACGCATGCACATATTCATGCGGCACCACGGTGCTGTGGCCGGACGACGTCAGTACGTCGGCAAGATAGGCCGGGATCTCGACGATCTCGGTGGACTGGAAATGTTCGCGCCCGATGCCGCCGATCAATTCCGTCAGCGCCATCAGGAAATCATAATGGGAGTACGGCGGTGGACCGAAGACTTGCGCTGCCTCGCTGATCAGCGCGCGGTGCGCTGCGAGTGTCTTGTCGGAGGCCGCCAGTGCATCGTCACGCTCGGTAAAGACATCGAATCCGACCGCGGCAGGACCACCCGGCGTTAGTTCGAAGCGCTTGAAGTGGCTGCCGGCCATCAATGGCGAATCGATCAGCGTCGTCAGGTCGATCGGCTTGAATCGCAGCAGCGAGTCTTTCGGGTCAGCGGCCTTGCCGGCGGCAAGTTCCAGCGCCGAGGCCTGCTTCCAGCCTGGCGGCAGGCGCACCTGCGGCCTGACCGTGATGCCATCGGTTCGGTAGCCGGCCGGATACAGCAGCACGGAGTGGAATTGCAGGTGCAGGATGTCGCTGGACATCACGACCCGGCCCTGGGACTGCTGCAGCGGCGAGGCAAACTGGAAATCGACGTCGAGCGTGCTCGTGCCCGGTGGCACATCGAGGTGAAAAGCGAACACGTTCACCGGGTCGCGCGTCCAGCGCAGTTCCGTGTCGCCAGCCTTCAGATGCAACCCGGTCAGCATCGACACATTGCCGATCGGCGAATGCGCGCCGGGAATCCACTGCGGGTAAAGCAGCACGAGGTGGCCGGCCCGCACCGGCAGGCTTTCGTGAACCGCCATGATCTTGTGGTCGAGGTCGGTAGCGTCGATGTCGAGCGTGATCACGCCCGGGTAGTGCTGCGCCGTGGCCGCCGGAATCGCCGGCGCGCTGCCGGCTGCGAACGCCGCTGTCGTGGCGGCCAGGGCCAGGGCGAGAAAAACGAACCCCTGATTCAGCCGCGCAGCGGCGACCAGTGAAGAAAGCAGTCGGGAAAGGACTGGAGAGGTTGTGCATGGAGGCCGCATGTTGTTTCCAAGGAAATCAAGATGCCCGAAACGATGCGCGAAACCATGATCAAAAGCAAGCAAAGAAACCGGGAAAATGCGCGAGGCAAACACACTAGCCAGACGACCCGGCAAACGAGCCAAGCAAACGGACCCAGCAACTTTCTGTTGCCAGCCCTTGCACGTCGTTCATCTGAAAAGCCGTGAACGGTCTCTCAGGCCAACCGCTGCCGCACCTGCTCGAAAAAACAGACGGCGGCACTGGCGGCGACATTGAGCGACTCGATCGTACCCGGCTGGGGAATCGATACCCGATGCGTGGCCTGCGCCAGGAGCCGCGTCGACACGCCCTGCCCCTCGTGGCCGAACAGCCAGGCGGCCGGCTGGCGCAGGTCGAGTGCGTAGAGCGACCTGTCGGCATGCGAGCTGGTGGCGATCACCGGGACCGTACCGTCGGCCACCAACGCGCCGAGGTCGACGTTTTCAGCAATCGTCAGCAGGAAATGCGCCCCCATCCCGGCGCGCAGCACTTTCGGCGACCAGGCGAAGGCCGTGCCCTCGCTGCAGAAGACCGATTCGATGCCGGCAGCGGCGGCGCTGCGCAGGATCGATCCGAGGTTGCCGGGGTCTTGCAGGTTATCGAGCAAGACCGCCGAGCCGGTCAGGCGCGGCGTGGTGACAGCTTGCGGCGTTTCGATCGCAAAAACCAGGTCGACGCCATGTTCGACCTGGCTGATCGCGCCGAACAGCGCATCCGGCAATTCGATGCACGCCGCCTGGCCGGCTTCACAAAGCGCCAGAATGGCGGCCGCTTCGGGATGGCTGCGCGCCGATGCGCCGATGATGCAGAGCTGCGGCATGCCGGCCTGCTGCAGATAGGCCTCGCACAGATGTACGCCGTCGAGCAGCGTCCGCCCGGCACGCCGCCGCGCCTGCGAGCTGGTGGCGAGCTGCCGCAGTTCCTTGAACAGCGGATTGTCGCGCGAAGTAATCGGCTTGAGGCTCATGCGGCAGGGCGCTTGGCGAACGCCGCCAGTTCGCTGATCAGATTACGCACCGGCGCATAGGTCCGGCGATGCACCGGCGAGACGCCGTGCAATCGCAGCCGCGCCAGATGCAGCGCCGTCGGATAGCCCTTGTGCTGATCGAATGCGTATTCGGGATAGAGCGCATGGAGTTCCAGCAGCGCCGCGTCGCGCGCAGTCTTGGCAAGGATCGAGGCGGCAGAGATCTCGGCAACCCGGTCGTCTCCCTGGATGATGGCATCGCAACGCAGGTCGATCACCGGGCAGCAGTTGCCATCGATGAGCGCCAGCGTCGGCCGGCGATGCAATCCATCGATTGCGCGGCGCATCGCCAGCATCGAGGCGCGCAGGATATTGAGGCTGTCGATCTCGGCTTCCGAGCATTGCGCTACTGCCCACGACAGCGAATGGGCACGGATTTCCTGCGCCAGAGAATCGCGGCGCGCGGCGGTCAGCTTCTTGGAGTCGCGCAGGCCCGCGATCGGCCGCGCCGGATCGAGGATGACCGCGGCCGCAAAGACCGGTCCGGCAAGCGGTCCGCGCCCGGCTTCGTCGACGCCGCAGATGAGCTCGTTGATGCGGTCGAACAGCGGCAGCGGTTTTTGCAGCCGCTCGGTTTTCGGTGATGACTTCGCCATCGGTGATCAGGACCTTTCTTCAATCAGCGACATGACGGCCCGTGCGCTTTCCTGCGCCGTGTCACGCAGCAGCGTGTGATGCATGTCGGTGAAACGCGCCGCCAGGCGGTCGCGATTGACGGCGTCGGTCAGCTGGAACCAGAGCGCATCGGCAAGCGCTGCCGGCGTGGCCGCCTGCTGCAGCAATTCCGGCACCAGGAATTCGCGCGCCAGGATGTTGGGCAAGCCGATCCAGGGCTGGTAGCCGAGATGGCGCAGGATCTCCCAGGAAGCGCGCAGCATCCTGTAGGCGATCACCATCGGCTTCTTGAACAGCGCCACTTCAAGCGAGGCGGTGCCCGATGCAACCAGGACCGCATCGGCTGCGGCCAGCGCAAGATGGGATCCTTGCGGCGAACCCGGCAACGCGTTTTCGATCAACTGCAACGGCACATCCTGCAGGCCGGCGTCGATGATCAACTGCCGGAAGTATCGCGCTTGGGCGGCGCCCGCCATCGGCACCACGATTCGAAGCGACGACTCGCGCCGCAGCAGGATGCGCGCCGCTTCGACGAACGGCACGGCGTTGTACTTCAGCTCCGACATCCGGCTGCCGGGCAGGATCGCCACCACCGGCGCGGCCTCCGGCAGATCCAGCGCCCGCCGCGCCTGCGCAACGTCCGGCGTCATCGGAATGACTTCGGCCAGCGGATGACCGACGTAGGTGACGTCGATGCCGGCATCGCGATAGATTTGCTCTTCGAAGGGAAACACCACCAGCATGTGCGAGACTGCAGCCGCGATTTTCTTGATCCGCCCGCCGCGCCAGGCCCAGATCGACGGACCGATGAAATGCATGGTTGGAATCCCGGCGCCTTTCAGGCTGGCCTCGAGCGCGAGGTTGAAGTCGGGTGCATCGACACCGATGAATACCGACGGCGGTTCGCGCAGCAACTGCTGTTTCAGTGCAGTCTGGATCGCCTTGATCTCGCGATAATGCGCCAGTACCTCGAACAAGCCGCGCACTGCCAGTTTTTCCATCGGCCAGTCGCTGCGGAAGCCGGCCTCCTGCATGCGCGGTCCGCCAATGCCATGCAGGTCTGCGTCCGGCAGCAGCGGCCGCAATCCCGACAGCAGCCGGCCGGCGAGAAGATCACCCGAGGTTTCGCCCGCCACCATCGCAATCGACACCGGGCCGGACCGCACTGCGATTACGTCAGCGGACGATGCCACGGGTGGTTTCGGCCAGAAACGTGCGCAGCCGCGTCAGGTGTGCAGCAGAGTCCGGCAAGGCGTCGGCCTGGCCGGCGATGGCAACCTTCGCTTCTTCCAGCGTCAGGCCGGACTTGTAGATGGTCTTGTAGGCAGTGCGCAAGGCGCCGATCTGATCGCGCGTGAAGCCGCGCCGCTTCAGGCCCTCGATATTGATGCCGTACGGGGTGGCAGGATTTCCGGACAAAAGCACGAACGGTGGCACGTCCTGCGATAGGCTGGTGTTCATGCCGAGCATCGCATGCGCGCCGATCTTGCAGAACTGGTGTACCGCCGAAAAACCGCCGAGGATGACCCAGTCGCCCACGTGCACATGGCCGGCGAGCGTGGCGTTGTTGGCGAAGATGGTCTGGTTGCCGACCTGGCAGTCGTGCGCCAAGTGCACGTAGGCCATGATCCAGTTGTCGTCGCCGAGCCGGGTCACACCCTCGTCCTGCGCGGTGCCGAGGTTGATCGTGCAGAATTCGCGGATGGTGTTGCGCGAACCGATTTCGAGCCGGGTCGGCTCACCGGCGTATTTCTTGTCCTGCGGTGCGCCGCCGATGGCCGAAAACGAATGGAACACATTGTCGCGGCCAATCGTCGTCCGGCCGTCGATGACGACGTGCGGACCGATCGTGGTGCCGGCATCGATGCGCACGTGCGGACCGATCACGGCGTAGGCGCCGATGGCCACCGTGCTGTCGAGCTGCGCGGCCGGATCGACGATCGCGGTGGAATGGATCAGGCTCATCTGGCTTCCCGCTAGGCCGCCGGCTGGCTGGGGTCGGCGGCGTTGCGCATGGTGCACATCAGGTCGGCTTCCACCGCCAGTTGGCCATCGACGCTGGCGCTGGCCTTGTATTTCCAGATGCCACGCGCCGTACGCACGATCTGCACCTCCATCTTCAACTGGTCGCCCGGCTCGACCGGCCGCTTGAAGCGTGCGCCGTCGATGCCGACGAAGTACACCACACTGTTGTCGTCGGGCTTGACGCCCATCGTCAGGAACGACAACAACGCCGCGGTCTGCGCCAGCGCCTCGATCATCAGCACGCCCGGCATCACCGGCTTGTGCGGAAAGTGGCCATTGAAGAATTCTTCGTTGATGGTGACGTTCTTGATCGCAGTGATCGATTTGCCCGACTCCCAGTCGAGAACCCGATCGACCAGCAGGAGCGGATAACGATGCGGCAGGTACTGTTTGATCTGGTTGATGTCGAGGCTTTTCATTGTTTTTTTTCGCTCAGCGATTTAACGGTTTTTTCGAGATCGCGGATTTTCTCACGCATCGAGGCCAGATTGCGAACAATTGCAGCGGATTTTTCCCAGTCCGCATTTTTCGAGAGGGGGAAGAATCCTGTGTACTGGCCCGGCTCGTGGATCGAGCGCGACACCATGCTGGCCGAGGAGATATGCACGTGGTCGGCGATCGTCAGGTGTCCCAGCACCATCGCCGCACCGCCGAAGGTGCAGTATTTTCCGATGCGCGCGCTACCCGCCACACCGACGCAGCCAGCCATCGCCGTGTGGGCGCCGATGTGACAGTTGTGGCCGATCTGGATCTGGTTGTCGAGCTTGACGCCATCCTCGATCACGGTGTCGGTCAGCGCACCGCGATCGATGCACGTGTTGGCGCCGATCTCCACATCGTCGCCGATCGATACACCGCCGGTCTGCGGGATCTTGATCCACGCGCCGCCCTCGTTGGCGAAGCCGAAGCCGTCCGCACCGATCACGGCGCCGGCGTGCACGATGCCGTTGCGTCCGATCCGGCAGGCCGATTCGAACGTCACGTTCGGATGCAGGTGGGTACCGGCGCCGATGCGTGCCGCACGGCCGATGAAGCAGCCCGGATCGATGACGACCCCGTCTTCAATCACCGCATCAGCATCGACGGTCACATGCGCGCCGATCACCGCGGTCGGTGCGATGGTAGCCGCCGGATCAATGCTGGCATGCGGATGGATACCGGGCCGGCGCGGCGGCGCTGAAAGCGCGGCGAACAATTGTGCCGCGCGGGCGAAATAGGCGTAAGGATTGTCGGTGACGATGCGGGCGCCGGTGTAGACCGACCCGATTGCCGCATCGTCAGCCGGCGCAAGGATCAATGCAGCCGCATGGGAGGACGTTGCCTGCGCACGAAATTTTGCATTGGAAAGAAAACTGATCTGCGACGGCGTCGCGTCTGCCAGCGGGGCAATTCCCGCGACGCAGATGCTGCCGTCGCCCTTGAGATGGCCGCCCAGGCGTTCGACCAAGTCAGCCAGTCGCGTGCTCATCGTCGCCTCTGCCAGGATTATTTATTGTTCAGCGCTTTCAGCACCTTGTCGGTGATGTCGATGCGCGGGCTGACAGTCACTGCATCCTGCAGGATGATGTCGAATTTTTCAGCCTCTGCGATTTGCTTGATCACCTTGTTGGTCCGCTCGAGTACATTGGCGACTTCTTCATTGCGACGCTGATTCAGGTCTTCCCGGAACTCGCGTTGCTTGCGCTGAAAATCCTTGTCGAGATCGGTCAGCTCGCGCTGGCGACGTGCGCGATCGGCTTCCGGCAGGACAGTCGCATCCTTGTCGAGTTTTTCAGACATCGACTTGATGCGGGCAGAAGTATCCTGCAGATCCTTCTCACGCTTCGAGAATTCCTGCTCGATCTTGACTTGCGCTGCCTTGGCTGGCGGCGCTTCGCGCAGGATGCGCTCGGTATTGACGAAGCCGATCTTGGTTTCCTGCGCATGTGCTTGCATGCCACCTGTCAGGGCAGCCATGCAAAGTGCGATGCGCCCTGCCGTACGGACGGGCAAGGCCTGAAACTGAGGTAAAAACTTCACAGCAATTCTCCGCATTTCAAGTGTTGGTGTAGCCCGGCATCGAGCCCTATTTCTATTATGCCACCCCGCAGGCTTGTCGATCAGAATCCGGTGCCGAGCTGGAACTGGAAGCTCTGTGGCCGATCGCCCTGTTTCAGGTTCAGCGGCTTGCCGTAGCTCAGCTTCAAAGGTCCCACCGGCGACACCCAGCTGAAGCCGATACCGGCTGAAAACCGCAGATCGGTCGCCCGAATTTTCTGCTTCTCGGCAAAAACGTTACCGCCGTCGCTGAAGACGAACCAGCGCAGGCTGCGATCATTGCCCTGCCCCGGGAACGGAAACTGCAACTCGGCATTCATGATGATCCGCTTGCTGCCACCGAGCGAATCGCCGGTCAGCGGATCGCGCGCATCACCCAGGGACGCACTGTCGTAGCCACGCACGGAACCGATACCGCCGGCATAAAAGTTCTTGAAAATCGGATAAGGCTTGCCGGCAAAACCGCGGCCGTAGTCGACCTCGCCGTTCAGCGCCAGGGTGACTACCTTGAAGAAAGGCTTGTAGTACTGCTGCTGATAAATCGCGCGGTAATACCGCAGGTCGCCGAACGGTGCGAGCTCGAAATTGGCGCGCTGGTATCGGCCGGCGCTCGGTGTCAGGGCGCTGTCGCGGCTATCGCGCTGCCACGCCACCGTCAGCGGAAATGAGGTGGTGGTCGCGTTGACGCCATCGCCGAAGGCCGCGACGTAATTCAAGTAGATCTGCGGGCTGTTGATCTCGTTGGGCTGGTTCAGGAACGTTTCGATACGCGTCCTTTCGACACCCAGGCCAAAGAACACCGTGTCGAGTTCGGAAAAAGGCACACCGAACTTGATGTTGCCACCCAGGGTGCGGACCACGTAATCGCCGGCATTGATCTGAGGCGGACGCGTGGTGCGTACGTATAGCTCGTAACTGCGGCTGAGGCCGTTGTCCGTGAAGTACGGATTGACTTCGGAAAATGCGATGGTCCGGTTACGTCGGCTGGTGTTGACTTCGACACCGATCGTGTCGCCGCTGCCGAAAGCATTGGTCTGCTGGATCGAACCGGTCAGGGTCAGCTTCTCGCTGCTGGAGAAACCGGCGCCGATCAGGATGTTGCCGGTCGGTTTTTCGACGACCGCCATGTTGACGTCGATCTGGTCGGTGGTGCCCGGCACCTCCGGCGTCTCCATCGTCACTTCCTTGAAGTAGCCGAGACGGTCGACGCGGTCGCGCGAGAGGCGGATTTTCGCGCCGTCGTACCAGGAACTTTCAAAGGCGCGGAATTCGCGGCGCACCACCTCGTCGCGCGTCTTGGTATTGCCAGCGACGTTGATCTTGCGAATGTAGACGCGCTTGCCCGGATCGATCAGGACGGTGAACGAAACTTCCTTTTTCTCCCGGTTCAGTTCGGGATTGGTATTGACGTTGGCGAAGGCATAGCCGAAGTTACCCAGCCGTTCGGAAATCCGCTTGACCGATTCCGCCAGCAGTTCGCCGTTGTAGACTTCGCCTTTCTTGAGAAGCACCAAGCTCTTGAGTTCCTCCTGGCGGCCAAAGGTCTCGCCTTCGAGCTTCACATCGGAGACGGTGTACTTTTCACCCTCCTTGATGTTGACCGTGATGTAGATGTCTTTCTTGTCGGGTGTGATCGACACCTGGGTCGACTCGATCTCCATCTCCAGATAGCCGCGATTGAGGTAATACGACTTCAACGCCTCGATGTCGCCGGTCAGCTTCTGCTTGGAGTACTGGTCGGATTTGGTGTACCACGTGAACCAGCCCGGCGTCGTCAGGGAAATTGCACGCAGCAGTTCCTTGTCGTTGAATGCCTTGTTGCCGACGATGTTGATCTGGCGGATACGCGAGACTTCGCCTTCATCGATGGCGAACGTGATGTTGACCCGGTTACGCTCGATCGGCGTGACGGTGGTCGTGATGGCGACGCCGTAAAGGCCCTTCGACAGATACTGGCGTTTCAATTCCTGCTCGGCGCGATCGACCACCGATTTGTCGTAGATGCGCGCTTCGCCGAGGCCGATTTCCTTCAGCGCCTTGGTCAGCACATCCTTGTCGAATTCCTTGGCGCCGGTGAAGTCGACCTTGGCAATTGCCGGCCGCTCCTCGATCAGCACCACCAGAACATCGCCATCGGCTTCGATGCGAACGTCCTTGAAGAACCCGGTCGCATACAGCGCCTTGATCGCGGCGGCCGCCTTGTCGTCGGTAAAGGTCTCGCCGACGCGAACCGGAAGATAGCTGAATACGGTGCCAGCCTCAGTACGCTGGATACCTTCGACCCGGATGTCCTTGACGACAAACGGTTCGACTGCAAGGGTTGGTCCGGCACACAATGCCATGGCAGCCAATGCGATCAGACGACGGGGGAAAAAAGGAACGACGAAACGCGGGGAGTGTAATTTCATGTGCCGTGGGATTGTTTAAGAAGCAGCGTCGAAGCGGTACCTGAGCACATCGCACTGTCGCTCCCGGACGCCTGACATCAGGCTCCGGCGACAGTCATGACGCATCCGTGGTCGCCCTTCGGAATCGCGATGTATCGCGACTGCCAGTCAGGAAATCAGCCGCACAATGTCGTTGAACACGGCCACGACCATCAAGGTCATCAGAATTCCGACACCAGCACGTTGCGCCATATCGCCGAAGCGTGCGGGGACAGGTCTCCCGGTCAAAACTTCCAGCGAATAATACAGCAAAAGACCGCCATCCAGCACTGGAATGGGCAGCAGGTTCATGACGCCGAGACTGATGCTGATGAGGGCAATGAAGCTCAGATAACTGACCATGCCGATGCGTGCGGTCTGGCCTGCGTAATCGGCGATCGTGATCGGTCCGGTAATGTTCTTGAGCGAGACTTCGCCGACGATCATCTTGCCGACCATCTTCAGCGTCAGCACGCTGGTATCCCAGGTCTTGCGCATGCCTTTCGTGACAGCCTCGAACGGCGCATCGCTGGCCACCGTCATCTCGAGTGCGAGCGGTACTTCGACCTGAATGCGGCCAACCGTTTTCCCATCCTGCTGCATCGCAACCGGTGTGACCGCAATCGTCGACGTGGCACCAGCCCGCACGACGGTCATTGAGAGCGGCTTGCCGGCCGATGCACGCACCACTTCCAGGAAGCGCAGGCCGTCGGCCAACGGCTCGCCATCGATTGCCGTGACCATATCCCCCTCGCGCAGGCCGGCACGCATCGCCGGACCATCGGGCACCACCTTGCCAAGCACGGCCTTCGGCCGCGCCAGATCGAGCCCGAGCTTCTGCAGGAAATCGCTTTCCATGTCCTTGGTCGTGACGCTGTCGAGTGGCAGGTTCACGCTGTCGATCAGGGTACCGCCTGCCTGCAGCGGATTCGGGCGTTGCACGTCCATGCGCACCGGCGTCTTTTCGATGGCGGCCTGCAGCAGCTTCCAGCGCAGGTCCGACCAGATGCGCACCGGCTCGCCGTTGATCGCGGTGATCAGTTCGCCGCCCCGCAATCCAGCCTGGTAAGCGACGGTGCTGGTGGCTGCTGCGCGCAATCTTGGCACTGGTTCCGGGATGCCGTGCATGAACAGGCCGCTGAAAATCGCGATCGCCAGCAGGAAGTTGGCGATCGGTCCTGCCGCCACGATCGCCATGCGGCGCCATACCGTCTGGCGCGTGAATTCGCGCGTCAGGTCAGCGTCGGGCAAGCCGGCCAGATCCTGGTCGCGGGCGTCGAGCATCTTGACATAGCCGCCGAACGGCAACATCGACAGCGCCCACTCGGTCTGGTCCGGACCGATACGGCGTGACCAGACCACTTTTCCCATGCCAACCGAAAAGCGCAGCACCTTGACGCCGCACCAGCGCGCGACCCAGTAGTGACCAAGTTCATGAATGACGATCAGGACGCCAATGACGACAAGAAATGCGAGAAGCGTTTGCAGCAGGTTCATCCGGGTATCTCCAGTAAGAGCCTAGTGGGGAAGCGGCGTGGAGCACATCGTGTCCCGCCAGTGTGCCCGTGCGTGTAATTTGTTGCGACGATACGGAAGGCGGCATGCAGGCTTGCACCATCCTGCACAGTGATCTTAGCCGATCAACGACCGCGTCAGTTCCCGCGCCCGCCCATCGTGTTCCAGCAACGCTTCGATGTCGTCGACCGGCGCCGTCGGCAGCGCGTCCATGACCCGTCCGATCAACTGATCGATCATGCGGAAACCGATCCGCCCGCCAAGAAATGCTTCGACCGCGACTTCATTCGCCGCATTCAGCAAAGCAGGCGCAGAGTTGCCTTCTGTCAAGGCATCATACGCCAGTTTGAGACACGGAAAACGGGCGAAATCGGCCCGCTGAAATGCCAGATTCCCAATAGTTGTCAAATCGAGCTGCGCCACACCCGACGCGATCCGCTCGGGATATGCCAGGGCATGCGCGATCGGCGTGCGCATGTCCGGATTACCGAGTTGCGCCAGCACCGAGCCATCGACATAGGAGACCATCGAGTGAATTACGCTTTGCGGATGGATGACGACATCGATCTGCGCCGCGCTGGCGCCGAACAGCCAGTGCGCCTCGATCACTTCCAGACCCTTGTTCATCATGGTGGCGGAGTCGACCGAGATCTTCCGTCCCATGACCCATTTCGGATGGGCGACCGCTTCATCCGGCGTGACCGACTCCAGGGTAGCCACGTGCCGGTTCAGGAATGGCCCGCCCGAGGCCGTCAGGACGATCCGGGCGATGCCTTTGCCGATACGGTCGCGATCGAAGTCGTGCGGGAGGCACTGGAAGATCGCGTTGTGTTCACTGTCGATCGGCAGGAGTGTCGCACCGCTGGCGCGCACGGCATCGATGAACAGCTTGCCTGACATGACCAGCGCTTCCTTGTTCGCCAGCAGGATCTTCTTGCCGGCGCGGGCCGCGGCCAATGTGGGCGCAAGGCCGGCGGCGCCGACGATGGCCGCCATGACCATGTCGCAGCCTGGCGCGGAGGCTACCGCGCACAGGGCCGCTTCCCCATAAGTGACTTCGGTATTGACCCGCGCGGCCTTCAGCAGGTCGGACAGCGCGGCCGCCGCTTCGGCGCTGCCGACGACGGCGACCTCAGGACGCCAGGTCGCACACAGCGTGGCGAGTTGGGGAACGCTCGAATGTGCGGTGAGTGCAAAGACGCGGTAGCGCTCGGGATGGCGCGCCAGCACATCGAGAGTCGACAGCCCGATGGAGCCGGTTGCACCCAGAATCGTAATCGTCTGCACTGTCATGTTTGTTGAATCCCGTTTCGGTGGGCGCGATCAGCGCCAGGCATCGACCAGCAACGCGAACGGCAGGGCCGGGATCAGCGCATCGATGCGGTCAAGTACGCCTCCATGCCCAGGCAATAACATGCTGCTGTCCTTGACGCCGGCACGCCGTTTGAGTTGGGACTCGAACAGGTCGCCGGCGACGCTGGCGGCGACCATGACCGTCAATACGCCAGCCAGGATCAGCCAGCCGCGATGGGCAAGCAGTTGGGCGGCGAACGTATCCTGCAATTGCGGCGCCTGGGTCGACAGGCATGCGATCACCAGCACGGCGATCCAGCCACCGATCGCGCCTTCCCAGGATTTGCCGGGGGAGATCGACGGTGCGAGCTTGTGCCTGCCGAATGCCTTACCCGAAAAATACGCGCCGCTGTCGGCGATCCAGACGATCGCCATTACCGAAAAAAGGTACAGCGCAGAATGGGAAAATAGGGCCAGGATCGCCACGAAGCAGCCGAGGATCGCAACGCCGTAAATACCGGAAAGGAGCTTGTTGCCGAAGCCACCGATCGGCGGCAGGCCGAGCTTGAGCGAGGGTGCCAGCCGCACCGCCCAGATCAGCACGCACAGCAGCATCAGGACCCGGGCGTTCGAATAGGCATGCTGGATCACGATCAGCGCAAAGGCGATGCACCAGACACCGGCCACCAGCGCGGCATTGCGGCTCTTGAACAGGCGCAGCGCCTCCCATGCCGCAGCGGCGAAGAACACGCCGGCTGCGACGGCCACTACCGGCAGCGAATCCGACAGCAGGATCGCGACCAGAACGGCCAGCAGCACAACCGCCGTGACGACACGGGTCTTCAACATCAGGAAGCCTTTTTCTTTGCGACGAGCTGTTCGCTGGTACGGCCGAAACGACGCTCGCGCTGCTGGAATGAATCAATGGCCGCGCCCAGCGCCGCATCGTCGAAATCCGGCCAGTAGGTTTCGGTGAAATACAGTTCGGTATAGGCGAGTTGCCAGAGCAGGAAGTTGGAGATGCGCTCTTCCCCGCCAGTGCGCACGAACAGGTCCGGCTCCGGCGCGTAGGCCATCGCCAGATGTGGCTCCAGGTCGGCTTCCTGGAAATCCGCAGCGTCCGCATCTGTGTCGGCTGCGCCTGCAATGCCGGCAGCAGTGCGGGCCGCAATCATCTTGTTGACGGCCTGCGTGATATCCCAGCGGCCGCCATAGTTGGCGCAAATCGTGACGGTCAGGCGCTTGTTGTTGGCGGTGCGGCGCTCGGCATCGGCGATCATCGCGCGCAGCTTGGCGTCGAAGCGCGACAGGTCGCCAACGACCTTGAGACGGATGTCGTTCAAGTGCATCTTGGCGACCTCACGCTCGAGCGCCGTCATGAACAGTCGCATCAGCAACGACACTTCTTCGGCAGGCCGCCGCCAGTTTTCGGAACTGAAGGCGAACAGGGTGAGGAATTCGATACCGCGTTCGGCGCAGGCTTCGACGATGATCCGCACCGCGTCGACGCCCTTGACATGGCCGGCCACGCGCGGCAGGTAGCGCTGCGTCGCCCAGCGGCCATTGCCATCCATGATGATGGCCACATGACGCGGCACTGGCGAAGTCTGTGGCACGACCTGCGTCGAACTGGTTGCACTCATGAGAAGGCGGCAGTCAAAAGAGCGGCAGGCAGGATTGCAGGTTGCATGCCGAGGGAAACAGGGTTAATGAAACTGCGGACTGCAAACTGTCGGTACGTCACGGCTGTTGACGGCTGGCGGCGCAGGCACCACAAGCGGCGCGCCCGCGATCGGGCTACACCGTCAGGACTTCCTTTTCCTTGTCGGCGACCAGTTTGTCGACTTCGGCCACGAAGCGATCGGTCAGCTTCTGGATATCATCCTGTGCACGGCGCTCGTCGTCTTCCGAGCAGGCCTTGTCCTTCAAGAGCTTTTTCAGACCTTCGTTGGCATCGCGACGAATATTGCGGATCGCGATCTTTGCATCTTCGGCTTCGCTCTTGACCAGCTTGACCATTTCCTTGCGGCGTTCTTCGGTCAGCGGCGGTGTCGGCACGCGGATGATATCGCCCTGGGTCGACGGATTGAGGCCGAGATCGGCTTCCCGGATCGCCTTTTCAACCGCGGCGATCATCTTCTTTTCCCACGGCTGCACGCCGATCGTGCGTGCATCGATCAACGTCACGTTGGCAACCTGGGACAGCAGTGTGGGGTTGCCGTAGTAATCCACCTGCACGTGATCGAGGATGCCGACGTGCGCGCGGCCGGTGCGGACCTTGGCCAGGTCGGCCTTCAGCGTGTCGATCGACTTGTGCATGCGTTGATCGGTATTTTTCTTGACGTCAGCGATAGTCATGCTGCTCTCCAAATGGCGATTGATCTGTGTCTTGCTGGCAGGGTGAGGCCGGACTTCAAACGTGCACCAGTGTACCCTCGTCGTCCCCCAAAATCACGCGCTTGAGGGCGCCCGGCTTGATGATCGAAAACACCTTGATCGGCAGCTTCTGGTCGCGGCACAGGGCGAACGCGGTGGCATCCATCACCTGCAGATGCTTGGCGATCGCCTCGTCGAAAGTGATCGTCGCGTAACGTGTCGCATTCGGATCCTTGTGCGGATCGGCGCTGTAGACGCCGTCGACCTTGGTTGCCTTCAGCACGATCTCGGCGCCGATTTCCGAGCCGCGCAATGCCGCGGCCGTATCGGTCGTGAAAAACGGATTGCCGGTGCCGGCTGCGAAGACGACGATCTTGCCCTCCTCCAGGTACTGCAGTGCCTTTGGCCGCACATAGGGCTCGACTACCTGTTCGATGGCGATGGCAGACATGACGCGCGCGGTGATACCGGCCTGCCGCATCGCGTCGGCCAGCGCCAGCGAGTTCATGACGGTGGCCAGCATGCCCATGTAATCAGCCGTGGCGCGGTCCATGCCCTGCGCACCCGGCGCCACGCCGCGAAAAATATTACCGCCGCCGATGACGATTGCCAGTTCGACGCCCAATGCAGCTACCTCCGCCACGTCCGACACCATGCGGTCAATGGTGGCGCGGTTGATGCCGTAGGCGTCGTCGCCCATGAGCGCCTCACCGGAAAGTTTGAGGAGAACACGCTTGTAGGCTGCTTTGGTCATGGGGAGAACTCCTGTCGGGTACGTGCTGGATACTGATCTGACGGCTCACCGGGGTAACGGTTCGCCGCGGTAGTTCGCTTTGCCGGCGCACCCGCAGTGTTCCTGCAAGCGCAACGGCGAACTGCCGAATCTGAAAAAACGGGCCTTTCGGCCCGCTGATACTGCCTTCGTCGCCTACGCCTTCTGGGCGGCGGCGACTTGCGCTGCCACTTCGGCTGCAAAGTCGTCCTGCTTCTTCTCGATGCCCTCGCCGACCACGTACATGGTGAACGACTTGATCGATGTATTCGTTGCTTTCAGCATCTGCTCGACGGTCTGCTTGTCGTTCTTGACGAAGGTTTGGTTCAGCAACGAGACTTCCTTCAGGAATTTCTGGACCGAGCCTTCGATCATCTTGGCCGCGATGTCGGCTGGCTTGCCCTGCTCCGCCGCCTTCAGGGTTGCGACCGAACGCTCCTTTTCGATCAGGTCGGCCGGCACCTGGTCGGAAGACAGCGATACCGGCTTCATGGCAGCAACGTGCATCGCAACGTCCTTGCCGACCTGTTCGTCCGCACCGTCGAATTCGACGACGACACCGATCCGCGTGCCGTGCAGGTACGAGGTCAGCTTGGCTGCGGTTTCGAAACGCTTGAAACGGCGGATCGACATGTTCTCACCGATACGGCCGATCAGTTCGGCACGTTTTTCCTCGACCGTCTTGCCGTCCAGCGGCAGGGCAGCCAGAGCGGCCAAATCAGCCGGATTCTTCTCGGCGATCAGCTTGGCGCAGGTCTGGGCCAGCGCCAGGAATTCGTCGTTCTTCGTGACAAAATCAGTTTCGCAGTTGACTTCCACCAGCGCGCCGATGTTGCCGGCGATGTAGGTCGCGACCACGCCTTCGGCGGTGATACGGGACGATGCCTTCGATGCCTTGCTGCCCAGCTTGACGCGCAGCAGTTCTTCCGCCTTGACCGGATCGCCGTCGGCTTCGGTCAGTGCTTTCTTGCATTCCATCATCGGCGCGTCGGTCTTCGCGCGCAGTTCGCCTACCATTGCTGCGGTAATTGTCGCCATAGTGTTCTCCTGGTTCGGCACATCCCGGCTGGGGCCTGTGCCGCAATTCATGTCGGTGACGCCGGATCGCGGACGTCGTACTCAAAAAAAAGGGGCAAACCGATGGTGCCCCAATTTTGCTTCACCTCTGAAGCGCCTGCCGTCAGAGGCGAAACCTTATGCCTGCTCGCTGACCTCGACGAATTCATCGCCGGTTGCGCCGCTCTTGATGGCATCGACCAGTTCGTTGGTCGCGTTGGCGCGGCCTTCGAGGATCGCATCGGCCACGCCGCGTGCGTACAGCATGATCGCTTTCGACGAATCGTCATTACCAGGAATGACGTAGGTCACGCCTTCAGGCGAGTGGTTGGTATCGACCACGCCGATGACCGGAATCCCCAGTTTTGCGGCTTCGGTGATCGCACCCTTGTGATAGCCGACGTCGACCACGAAGACCGCGTCCGGAATGCCGCCCATGTCCTTGATGCCGCCGATGGATTTTTGCAGCTTGATCATCTCGCGCTGGAACATCAGGCCTTCTTTCTTGGACAGCTTCTCGACCGAACCGTCCGCAATCGATGCT
>JACMOV010000007.1 GCA_014377845.1 Herminiimonas sp. | reverse complement strand
TTGAGGCAACGCCTTTGGCAATAAATGCACTTAATTTGGGAGAGTTGATTTTGGATGCACTAAAAAATGGCGCGGATGCGCTGTTCGTCTTGCTCGGCGCCATCATGATCCTGGCCATGCATGCCGGCTTTGCATTCCTCGAAGTCGGTACCGTACGCAAGAAAAACCAGGTCAATGCGCTGGTAAAGATCCTGGCTGACTTCGCGGTCTCGACGATCGCCTATTTCTTCATCGGCTACTACGTGGCGTACGGCGTGCATTTCTTTAGCAGCGCCGACGTGCTGATCGCGCGCAATGGCTTCGAACTGGTGAAGTTCTTTTTCCTGCTGACCTTTGCCGCGGCGATTCCGGCGATTATTTCGGGTGGCATTGCGGAGCGGGCGAAGTTCTTTCCCCAGCTGGTTGCGACCGGGTTGCTGGTGGCGCTGGTGTATCCGTTTTTCGAAGGGATCGCCTGGAATCACCGGCTCGGCGTCCAGGCCTGGCTGCTGGCCGCATTCGGCGCAGAGTTCCATGACTTCGCCGGGTCGGTCGTGGTGCATGCGGTCGGTGGCTGGGTCGCGCTGCCGGCGGTGATGCTGCTGGGAGCGCGGCGTGGGCGCTACACCCGCGATGGTGCGATTGCGGCCCATCCGCCGTCCAATATTCCCTTCCTGGCCCTGGGCGCCTGGATTCTGACCGTCGGCTGGTTCGGCTTCAACGTGATGAGCGCGCAGACGCTCGACAAGATGAACGGACTGGTGGCGTTGAATTCACTGATGGCGATGGTGGGCGGCACGCTGGTGGCGCTGGTGCTCGGCAGGAACGACCCGGGCTTCGTCTACAACGGCCCGCTGGCGGGACTGGTGGCGGTGTGCGCCGGCTCGGACCTGATGCATCCGCTGGGTGCGCTGGCTACCGGCTGCATCGCTGCGGCGGTGTTCGTGTGGATGTTCACCTTCACGCAAAACCGCTGGAAGGTCGACGACGTGCTCGGCGTCTGGCCCCTGCACGGGCTCTGCGGTGTCTGGGGCGGCATTGCCGCAGGTATCTTCGGCACCAAGGCGCTGGGCGGACTGGGTGGCGTATCGATCTGGTCGCAACTGGCTGGCACCGCGATCGGCATCACGATCGCCTTCGCCGGTGGTGTCGTGATCTACGGCGCGCTGAAAAAACTGGTCGGCATCCGGCTCGATCCGGAGCAGGAATTCGACGGCGCGGATCTGTCCATCCACAACATCAGCTCGACTGCCGAAAACGGCACCAGCTGGTGAGCGCATCGCACCGCACCGGTATGCGTAAACGGCATGCCGGTCGCGTACGTCTGGCTACGACGTCCGGCTCTTTTGCGGCGCCGCTTCCTGCTGGTTCGCGATGCGGGCCTGCTGCTCCAGGATCCAGCGATGCAGGGGACCCTCGATACCGACCTTGGATATTTTTTTCGAGACTTCGAGGTTCACCAGCAGCATCAGCGGAATGTGCTGGAACGGTACGCCGAAGTTGTCCATGAAGGCGTTCATGAAGCGCTCGGAATGCACGATCGCCATGACTTTTTCACCGCTCATGAATTGCAGCACACTGGTGATGCTGTGTCCGGCGCCGATGCTGTCGCTGATGAAGCGGTTGTACTGCTTGTGCAGCGCATCGAAGTCGATCTCGCGGTCGACCATGATTTCGCTGAGATAGAACAGGCCGACCGCGAGCCGGAAATAACCGAGCGCCTGCCGGCTGTTATTGGCTACTTTCGAGATGGTCAGAATGCGTTGCTGCGCGTAGTCGTCGAGCATGCCGGGCACCGGGCGTAAAACCCGATTAAACCATGCTTCGCCCGGGTTTAGTTGCCCGCGTTCACGGTTTTACAACGCGTGTCCCGCGACAGCGACCGCTCAGATCTCGACCTGCGTGCCCAGCTCGATCACGCGGTTGCTCGGCAGCCGGAAATAATCGGCGGCGTCGCGCGCATTGCGGGCCATCGTCGCGTACATCGACTCCCGCCACAACGCCATGCCGCCGCCGATGGTGGGGATCACGGTCTGGCGGGCGACATAGAACGAGGTTTCCATCATCTCGAATTCCAGTCCCTGCGCGGCGCACAAGGCCAGCGCACGCGGGATGTCGCGCTCTTCCTGAAAACCGAAGCACATCGTCATCTGGAAGCAATTGTGGCCGAGCGGCTCGATCGTCACGCGTTCGGCCTCGGGCACGAACGGGATTTCCGCTGCGCGCACGGTCAGGAAGATCGTGCGCTCGTGCAGCACCTTGTTATGCGACAGATTGTGCAGCATGGCGTGTGGCACACCATCACCCTCGGCGCGAAAGAAGATCGCGGTGCCCTCGACCCGATGCGGCGGCGCCTGGAACAGCGACGCCAGGAAATCGGTCAGCGGGATACTGTGCTTCTGGATATTGTTGAGCACCAGTTCGCGTCCCGATTTCCAGGTCAGCATCACGGTCATCATCGCCGCCCCCAGCAGCAAGGGGAACCAGCCGCCGCTGACGATCTTGAGCGTATTCGACGAGAACAATGCGACATCCAGCAGCAGGAAGAAACCGGTGGCAGCGACGCATAGTGCCAGGTTCAGATGCCACTTGAAGCGGATCACGAAGAACGTCAATACGGTTGTCGCCAGCATCGTCGCCGTAACCGCGATGCCATAGGCCGAGGCCAGATTCGACGACGAACCGAAGCCGATCACGGCCAGCATCACCACGCCCAGTTGCAGCCAGTTCACCAGCGGCACATAGATCTGGCCGATCTCGCGCTTGGAGGTGTAGAGCACCCGCATGCGCGGCAGGAAGCCGAGCGAAATCGCCTGGTTGACCATCGAGAACGTGCCGGAAATCGTCGCCTGCGATGCGATCACGGTAGCAACCGTCGACAGGATCACCAGCGGGTAAATGCTCCACGGACCGAGCTGCTGGTAGAACGGATTCGACACGGCGGCCGGATTGGTGAGCAGCAGCGCGCCCTGTCCGAGATAGCTCAGTCCGAGCGCGGGGAAGACCAGCGAAAACCATGCGATGCGAATCGGCTTTGGGCCGAAATGACCCATGTCGGCATACAGCGCTTCGGCGCCGGTGAACGCCAGCACGATCGCACCGAGTGCGGCGAAGGCGACCCAGCCGTTACGGACCAGGAAACGCAACGCATGCAGCGGATTGAGCGCATGCAGGATATCCGGATGACCGACGATGTTGATTGCGCCCATGACCGCCAGCGCGCCGAACCACAGCACCACCAACGGTCCGAACCAGACGCCGATCCCGGCCGTGCCCTTGTACTGGACGGCATACAGGCCGATCAACACGCCCACCGTCAGCGGCACGACATACGGCTTGAATGCGGGCGTGGCGACTTCGAGTCCTTCGATCGCCGACAGCACCGAAATCGCCGGCGTAATCACGCCGTCGCCAAAGAACAACGCCGCGCCGATCAGGCCGATGACCATCAACGCATAATGCAGCCGCGTGTTCTGGGCGACGGTCGACATCGCCAGCGCCAGCAACGCCATGATCCCGCCTTCGCCGTGATTGTCGGCTCGCATGATCAGCGTTACGTACTTCAGCGACACGATCATCGTCAGCCCCCACAGGATCAGCGACACCACGCCGAGCAGGTTTCCATGGTCAAGCGTCAGGCCATGCTGGGCCGAAAAGATTTCCTTCATCGTGTAGAGAGGGCTGGTGCCGATATCGCCATAGACGATACCGATGGCCGCGATCGTGAGTGCGGGCAGACTGCTCTTGGTAGGTTCGGTCAATTTTTGCTCGACTAAAAATGGAACATCCGGCGGCATTCTGCACGCCGTTCCGCAATAAAGGCATGAAGCTTAGCCTGAACCCGGTAGAAATCCCTGAAAAACATGCAGATCTGCTGCGCTGCACACACGCTTGTGAGCGGCGGCGCACATTGGTCAGGAGTAACAGGTGTAATAATTTGACGAATTACAACACAATCCGGCATTCGGATAACAGACACGGGGCGCTATGGGGCAGCACGCACGGGATGGAAAGATACGACTGGCGCTCATTGCAGCGACGGTAAGCAGCGCTTTCGGCACCGCCAACGCGCTGGCGCAGGACAATTCGCAGGTACCCCAGGGGCCCGTGTCGCGCGCTGCGCTCGAGCGCCAGGCACGTCCTGCAGCGTTACCTGCGCTCGGCACGGAGAGCGACTTCGTGCCAGCGGCGCCTGCCAAGGATTACATCCTGCCCGCGCTGGAAATCATCGGGTTCGACACCGTCCTGAACCGCATCGACAACCACGTCATCCACGACACGCAGGATTACCACGTGACGCTGCCGTCCTGGCGCCGCAACATCCACAGCAGTTGGGTAGTCGATACTGATCCGTTCAGCACCAACCAGTTTGCCCATCCTTACCAAGGCGCGATGTACCATGGCTTCGCCCGCTCGGCCGGCATGAACTATTGGGAATCGCTGGGCTATACCTTTGCCGGCAGCGCCTTCTGGGAAGTATTCGGCGAAACGACCCGACCGTCGCGCAACGACCAGATTGCCAGCGGCATCGCCGGCAGTTTCCTCGGCGAGTCGCTCTTCCGCATGGCAAACCTGGTGCTGGAAAAGGAAAACCAGATGTCGCCGTTCTGGCGCGAGACCAGCGCGGCGGCGATTTCACCGTCGACCGGCTTCAACCGCCTGGCCTTCGGCAAGCGCTTCGACGCCGTCTTCAACAGCCACGATCCCGCCTACTACGGACGCCTGCAACTGGGTGCGGCTGGTACGTCGCAAAATGCGCCGGGACTCTCGACCAGTCTCAAGCGCAATGAATTTCAAACCAACTTCGCCATGGATTACGGTTTGCCCGGCAAGAATGGCTACGACTACACGCGTCCGTTCGACTATTTCAACTTCGAGGTCAATGTCTCCTCGGCCAACGCTGTCGAAAGCATCCTCGATCGCGGCCTCCTGGTCGGGCGCAGCTATGCGGTGGGCGACAACTATCGCGGTATCTGGGGCCTGTACGGCAGCTACGACTACATTGCACCGCAGATTTTCCGGATTTCGAGTACCGCCCTGTCCCTTGGAACGACCGCCCAATGGTGGCTGACGAAAACGATTGCCTTTCAGGGCACGGCCATGAGTGGTATCGGCTACGCTGCCGCCGGTTCGGTGCGCACCGTGGGCGAGCGCGATTACAACTACGGTCTGGCGCCGCAGGCATTGCTGTCGGCGCGCCTCGTGTATGACGACACGGCAGCCTTGTCGGTCAATGCGCGTGAATACTACGTCAGCAGGGTCGCTGCTGCCTCACGCGGCGGCCATGAAAACATCAGCCGGGCCGATGTATCGTTGACCTACCGCGTCCATAAGCAGCATGGCATCGCGCTGAAATACCTCTGGTCGCGACGCGATGCATCGTTCCCCGTGACGGGCGATCAGACGCAAACACGTGGCACGATCGGGATCTATTACACGCTTCTCGGCAAGGATGGATTCGGCGCCGTCGACTGGCGCTGACAAGAGCATCAAGATGCCAGCATTGGCGGGCTGTCGTTCGTATCCCGAACCGTCTTCGGCAGCTCCAGGGGGAAAAACCATGGCAGGTCATGCCATGTTTTTTTTGGACTGCGGAACCGAGGATCGGATCGATCAGCCTTTTGCCTTGCCTTCGGCAGCGCGTTCACCATGTTCGCCATGATGGCCGTGATGCCAGTTACCGTGCATGGTCTGCTTGTTGAATACCAGTTGCTGTTCCGGCGTCAGCGTTGCATAGAAGGTCTTGAGAGCCGCGAGTTGCGTGCTCATGCGCGCCTCGTTATCCTTCATCATCTGCAGATGCGTCCCCATCCGCTCCGGCGCCGACAGCTTGTCCATCGCGGCACGATCACCCATGTGCTTGCGCATTTTTTCCGGCGTCATGTGGTGCCAGCCCATATGCGATTCACCGGATTTTTCGGCCATGTCGGCCGCAATCGCGGTGGCGCCCACCGTTGCGGTCATTGCCAGCATCACGACATATTTGCTTAATCTGTTCACGTT
>JACMOV010000064.1 GCA_014377845.1 Herminiimonas sp. | reverse complement strand
CAGGCGACCGGTTCCAGGCAGTGACGATGTCGCCCCGTTTTGCGGCAGCTTCTGCGAATGCTGATCCGAGCAGACCGGTACCGAGAAATGCAATGTTAGACATACGGGTAGTCCTTTTTTGAATGAAGTTAAAAGAGAACCGGGACGGCATCCTCAAACGCTGGACACGCTTGGCCGGCAGACCGGTGCAGTCTACAAGCAAGCCTGCAATGACGTTCGAGGACGGTCGTTTCAGAGCGCTTCGTGCATTTGAATCTCGAGGGCGAGGCTGACTGCATCGTCGACGCTCAGGTCCGTCAGGGCGGTCGACGTCAGTCCCGGTAATGCGGCGCGTTCGAGTACGTGATGCGCCGGCGTCTTGAGGCGCGCGATGAACAGGCGCTTTCCCTGCTGTTGCAACGCATCGCTGAAATTACCGAGGGCTTCGATGGCAGAACCGTCGAGGTCGGGCGACTCTTCCAGGCTGAGGATGACGGCGTGCACCCCCGGGCCGCCGGCCGCAATCATGTGGCGCGCCTGTGTCAGAACCCGGTCTGCATTCGCGAAGAACAGGCCGGCATCGGGCCGCAGGATCACCATGCCCTGCACCGCGCGCGCTTTCGGATGTGCCGCCAGGCTGACGAAATCGTGACTCGCCTCAAGTCGTCCGAGCACCGTCACGGACGATTCCGAAAGACGCTGCAACAGCATCAGCAAGCTGACCGCAACCGCCACCAGCAGGCCATCGAGCACGCCGAGGATCAGCACCGCGCACACCGCGACCACGATCACCAGCCGGTCCCGGCGCCAGGCAAAATACGGCCGGAATACCGCAGGATTCAGTGTGTGGCTGAGGGCATGGATGACGATCGCCGCCAACACCGGCTGCGGCGTCATGGCGATTGCCGGCAATGCGATCGCAACGATGGCGAGCAATGTCAGTGCGGCGACGCCACCGGCGATTCGCGACGTCGCACCCGCAGCCTCATTGGCAGCGGTCGCCGAAAACCCCGCGCCCACCGGCATGCCATGAAACAGCCCCGAAACCAGGTTCGCTACCCCGAGCGCAAGCAAATCCCGGTTCGGGGTCACCTTGTCTCCATGTTTCATCGCGAAGCTGCGGATCGAACTGTACGACTCGGCATACAGGACCAGCACCATGGCCATGCTCACTTCGCCGACCCGCAGCCAGGCTGCATACGACAGGTCAGGGAGGGAAGGCGCGACCGGCATGAGTTGCAAGGGGCCGACCAGGGGGACGCCACGGCCGGACAGGTTCAGCATCGATTCGGCGAGAATGCCGAGCACGACGACCAGCAGTCCGCCCGGTACGCGGCGCAGCCGCCCGAACAGGAAAAGCAGAAACAGGGCCACGATGCCGACACCACCTGCCGTCCAGTTCCAGTGCGCCATCCGGGCGATCAGCTCGACAATGAATCGCGGCAGATCGGCATGTGCCGGATGCACACCGACGATGCCAGCCACCTGCTTGACGATGATGACGATCGCCAGGCCGAACGCGAAGCCGCGGAGCACCGGTTTGGCAATGAATTCAGACAGATTTCCAGCTCGCACCGCCCCCGCCACGACAAAGAGCAACCCGGTCAAGAGCACCAGGCCCATCGCAAATTCGGCGCGCAACAGGACATTGCCGCCGGTAAGCGATGCCACCGCCACCGCGAGGACGGCTGCGGAAGAGGAAGTCGCCGACGTGATCGCAAAGCGGCTGGTGCCGAGCAGCCCATAACAAATCAGCCCGGCGAAGAGCGCAAAGATGCCTGCCTGGGGAGGAAGACCGGCAATCGTCGAATAGGCGACCGCCTCCGGCAGCAGGAGTCCGGCCAGCGACACACCGGCAACCAGATCCATTCGGGAAGCGCGCTTCAAGGCAAGGATATTCACGCTTACTCGAAGACAATTGGGTTCTGCGATTGTTACCGATCCGTCGTAAATGGGCAATCGCCACCTGCCGGGGCCGATCCTGGAAGTGATGCCGCAATGTCTTTTTTGTTGCCTTGAAGCATGTTTTTTATCGTAAACCGGCGTACATTCACGAATGGCAGTTTCGAACAAGGAAGGCACACCATGCAAAACATCGACGCGTTCCGCCAGATTGCGGCCGAAGCCAGCCGCGGCGAACTGAATTTCCCGACCAACGTCAATACCTCGTTGCAGATTCAAAGCGCACTCGACGACCCGGACTGCCATCTGGAGCGTGCCGTAAAGCTCGTGTCGGCCGAGCCGCTGCTGGCTGCGCGCATGGTCGCGATCGCCAACTCGGCGGCCTACAATCCGGGCGGACGGGAGATCACCAGCGTCAACGCGGCCGTGTCTCGGCTCGGCTTCCGGCCCCTGCGTTCCCTGGTGGCGGCCCAGATCATGCGGCAATTCGCCAGCATGCTCGCCGACCCCGTTTTACGCGTCAAGGCAGCGCAGCTGTGGGAACACAGCGCCCAGACCGCCGCGATCGCCCATGTGCTGGCCAAGCGCATCACGGGTGAAGATCCGGAGACCGCGTTTTTTACCGGCATCGTGCATGACGTCGGCGGCTTTTACCTGCTCTCGCGCGCCAGCGAATTCCCCAGCCTGCTCGAGGGCGGCGGCGAAGACTGGCGCGAGTACGGCGAACGCAGCATTGGCCGCGCAGTCATGAAAAAGCTCGCGGTGCCCGACATCGTGCTGACTGCAATGGAGGATGTCTGGTTCGGCGCACTGATCCTGCCATTGGTGCCAAAACAAGAGGCGACCACCTCGCAGATGGGCAATACGATTCTGCTTGCCAAACAACTGGCGCAGACGTCCTCGCCGTTCGCCGTGACCGCCTCCCCCACCACCGAAAGCCTGCACGCCGCCATCGACTTCGCCTGTGGTGACGGCACCCTGCAAAGCATTCTCCAGGAATCCGCAGAAGATGTCGCATCGCTGGCATCGGCGCTGCTGATCAGCTGAATGCCGGACTGACGGCCGGACACGCGCATGGCGGTTGCACGTCCGGAGCGCAACAGGCTGCGGCTTTATCCGCCGCGCCTCTTCCTGTGCGCAGCAGCACTTGATTGACCCATCCCAATCAAGATCGCAAATTCACCGTACCTCGATTGACAAGCCCCTGCTGAAAAAGGAATCCTGAAAACGTCGATCATCAGAATCGGCTGGTGCCTCATGGTGCATTGCAATCGCACAATGCCCGACGGGCGCATTTCATTCATTTCCAACAGAGGATTCAACATGAGGTGTGCTGAAGTAAAGAGTTCTGCGGCGACGCTGCCGCACGCGTCGCAGTCCGCGCAACAACCGGCAGTGGAGACTGCCGAAAAGCAAGCCACGACCCCCCGCGGGGCGACGCCGTTTTCCGCGTTAAAAAATATTGCTTCCGGATCTGCAGATACGGCGCGTCCGAGTCGCCTGAGCGGTAGCAAGTTTTTCCTGCCGGCGAACGGCCCGGTCCCGCTCACCCCGATACCCGAAGAGGTCGCGCAAGGGCCCAGCCTGCTTGAAAAAGGCAATGCCTTGACGCGGCTCAAGCTCGATCTGATCCGGAAAGTCGGCACGCTGAACCATGAAGATGCCTTCATCAACATCCAGGATCCTGCAGAATTCTCGTTGAACGACCCGCGTCGCTGGGCCGCCTCGGTGTCATTCCAGTCGACACTCCAGACCGCGCTCGCCGCGATCAGGGAGGATGCCTTTTCAGACGCGGACAACCAGGCCCTGCATGCACTGTGCAACCAGATCGAGTCGGCCGGTGACGACTACCTGAAGAGCTTCTCGTCGACGGAAGCAAAAGCCCCGCAGTGGCATGCCGCGATTTCGACCTGCATCGCCGCCTACAGCTGCCTGCACAGGGCCATGGCGCTTAACCCGGTACGCTCCGGCAGCATGGTCGCGGGCATCATGGAAGATATCGAGAGATCCAGAAATGCGCCGATGACCGACGGTGCGCTGGCCGAGCAGGCGCACGGCAAATGGCAGAATCTTGCGCAGTTGGTGACCCAGGCCATCTCCGTCCTGCTGCAGGAAGACACGGTCGCGCAGCCGCGCGGTGACGGTGAGGCAGGTGAGGCAGGTGAGGCAGGTGACGCAGGTGACGCAGGTAAAAATCGGTCCGGCCTGTCGCGCAACACCGAGGCGCTCGGAAAGGCATGGACGGCACTGAACGACCAGGCGTTCGCCAATGGCGGCATGCCATCCCGTGACCTGATCGCCGGTCACAAGAAGATCCAGGAACATCTTGCGGCGTTGTCTGCGTCAATCGATCGCCAACGCGCAGCGCCGGCGCCGGCGACTCCGGATAAATTTCATTTGCAATCCCGACTGCAAATGCCGTTCGACGAAGCCGCCTGAGCACGCTGAACCTGCAACGCCTCAGGCGTTTTTTAGCGCCTGAGTCCCCCCTCCCTCGTACTTGCCCGACCCAACAGCAAGAATCGATCGGGCATCACTCTCCAACCGGCGTTCGCCGCATCTTCCCTGCCGCACTGTAGACTGCGTTTTCATTGCCCGATCCGCCACCGCATTGCGCGGTCGCGGCGACGGCACGTCATTTTTCTGATCGGTTTTTCGTTTATGTCGCTCGTGCCTGCTACCTCGCCTGATTCCGAATCGGACACATCGTTTTCGTCCTTGCCGCTGTCGCCCTCGTTACTGGCAAACCTGGATTCGCTCGGCTACCACCGCATGACGCCGATCCAGGCGCAGAGCCTGCCGGTGATACTGGACCGGCGCGACCTGATCGCACAGGCCAAGACCGGTAGCGGCAAGACGGCTGCCTTCGGCATCGGCATCCTGCAGCGCCTCAATCCGACCTGGTTTGCGGTCCAGGCGCTGGTGATCTGTCCGACCCGCGAACTGGCCGACCAGGTCGCCAATGAATTGCGCCGGCTGGCGCGCTTTGCAGACAACACCAAGATCCTGACACTGTGCGGCGGCGCCCCGATGCGCCCGCAAATCGCCTCGCTCGAACATGGCGCCCACATCATCGTCGGCACGCCGGGACGCCTGCGCGACCACATCGGCCGCAACACGATCGATCTGTCGACAGTACAGACGCTGGTGCTCGATGAAGCTGACCGCATGGTCGACATGGGCTTCTATGAAGAGATCGCAGGAATCGTCTCGGCCTGTCCGGCGCGGCGGCAGACGCTGCTGTTTTCGGCGACCTATCCGGAAGACATCCGCAAGTCGAGCGCCCCGTTCCTGCGTGACCCGACCGAAATCACGGTCGAGGCGCAGCATGACGACAGCCGCATCGAACAGCGCTTCTATGAAGTCGGCTACGACGACCGCAATGCCGCGGTCGCGCGGCTGCTACGCCACTACCGGCCGGCATCGGCGCTGGCGTTCTGCAACACGAAGATCCATTGCCGCGAACTGGCCGACGAACTGTGCGCGCAAGGATTCAGCGCACTTGCGCTGTACGGCGAACTGGAACAGCGCGAGCGCGACGAGATCCTGGTGCTGTTTGCAAACGGTAGTTGCTCGGTGCTGGTAGCGACCGATGTCGCCGCGCGCGGCCTCGACATCCAGAGCCTGGAAGCCGTCATCAACGTCGACGTCTCGAAAGATACCGAGGTGCATGTCCACCGGGTCGGCCGCACCGGACGCGGCAGTGCGCGCGGACTGGCGCTGAGCCTGTGTGCGCCGAACGAAAAAAAGTGGGTCAGGCTGATCGAGGCGTACCAGAACGGACCGGTCGGCTGGTTCGACCTCGCCGCGCTGGAAGCAGCGCCGGGCGGACCGTTGCAGGCGCCCATGGTTACGCTGTGCATCATGGGCGGCAAGAAGGACAAGCTGCGCCCCGGCGACCTGCTCGGCGCATTGACTGGCGATGCGGGACTGACCAAGGAACAGGTCGGCAAGATCAATGTCTTCGAATTCATGACCTATGTCGCGCTCGATCGTCGCATCGCCGAAAAAGCCGTCGCCCGGCTGAGCGCCTGCAATATCAAGGGGCGCGGCTTCAAGATGCGCCTGATCTGACCATACCCGGGTCGGTCCGTATGATCTTGCGGACACTTGTGAGTAATCCTCACGCGTTGCCGGTTCTCGGCGATGGCGCATTGTCAGCATGTTGGCGCATCGGGAAAAGCACACGGCGGTCTCCTTCGCCAGATCGTCCTCGTCCATTTGTCGTGAGTTATACTCATTTGCACAGGATCAATATGCCCGGGCTGTGCACGACACGCGCAGCCTGGCGCTACTCACCACGAGGACGGCCGCTTGAACAGCATCGAATCCAGACTGAATCCGCGTTCCGAAGACTTCCGTGCCAATGCCGAGGCCATGCGTATCGTGGTCGAGGACCTGAAGCAGAAGGTGGCGGCGATTGCGCTCGGTGGCGGCGCGGCCGCCCGCGACAAGCACACTGCCCGCGGCAAGCTTCTGCCGCGCGACCGGGTGCAGATGCTGCTCGATCCGGGTACGCCGTTTCTGGAGTTTTCCCAGCTGGCGGCGTACGCGATGTATGACGATGCCGCGCCCTCGGCCGGCATCATCACCGGCATCGGCCGCGTGTCCGGACTCGAATGCGTGATCGTCTGCAACGATGCAACCGTCAAGGGCGGCACCTACTATCCGCTGACCGTCAAGAAGCACTTGCGGGCGCAGGAGATCGCGCTGCAGAACCGGCTCCCCTGCATCTACCTGGTCGATTCCGGCGGCGCTAACCTGCCGAACCAGGATGATGTCTTTCCCGACCGCGACCACTTCGGGCGCATCTTCTACAACCAGGCGCACCTGTCGGCCGCCGGCATTCCGCAAATCGCGGTCGTGATGGGCTCGTGTACCGCTGGCGGCGCGTACGTGCCTGCCATGAGCGACGAATCCATCATCGTCAAGGAACAGGGCACGATCTTTCTCGGCGGCCCGCCGCTGGTCAAGGCCGCCACCGGCGAAGTCGTCAGCGCCGAAGATCTCGGCGGCGGCGACGTCCATACCCGGCTCTCGGGCGTGGTCGATCACCTGGCCAACGACGACTTGCATGCGCTGTCGCTGGCGCGCAGCATCGTCGGCAACCTGAACCGGCAGAAGGCGCCGGACTTGGCGATGCGCGAGGCAACTGCGCCGAAGTATCCGGCCGAAGAACTCTATGGCGTGATCCCGGTGGACACCCGCAAACCGTTCGATGTGCGCGAGGTGATTGCCCGCGTCGTCGACGCCAGCGTGTTCCAGGAATTCAAGGCGCGCTACGGCACCACGCTGGTGTGCGGCTTCGCGCACATCTTCGGCATGCCGGTCGGGATCATCGCCAACAACGGCATCCTGTTTTCGGAATCCGCATTGAAAGGCGCGCACTTCATCGAACTGTGCTGCCAGCGCAAGATCCCGCTGGTGTTCTTGCAAAACATCACCGGCTTCATGGTCGGCCGCAAATATGAAAACGAAGGCATCGCCCGCAACGGCGCCAAGATGGTGACGGCAGTCGCTACCGCCGCGGTGCCGAAGTTCACGGTGATCATCGGCGGCAGTTTCGGCGCCGGAAACTACGGCATGTGCGGCCGCGCGTTTTCACCACGCTTTCTGTGGATGTGGCCCAATGCGCGGATCTCGGTGATGGGCGGCGAGCAGGCGGCAAGCGTTCTGGCCACCGTCAAGCGCGACGGTATCGAAGGCCGCGGCGGCAGTTGGAGCAACGAAGAGGAAGACGCCTTCCGGCAGCCGATCAAGGCGCAGTACGAACAACAGGGACACCCCTACTACGCCAGCGCCAGGCTGTGGGATGACGGCGTGATCGATCCGGCCGATACCCGCCAGGTGCTGGGCCTGGGGCTGTCGGCCGCGCTCAATGCACCGATCGCGGACACGAAGTTCGGCATATTCCGGATGTAGCGGCAGAGGCAAGATCAATATGACCTATCAGACACTCGAACTGCACGTCGACGACGTGGTCGCAACCGTCTGGCTGAATCGTCCGGACGTGCGCAACGCTTTCAATGAAACGACGATCGCCGAAGTCACCGCCGTCTTCCAGGCGCTCGACGCCGATCCGCTGATCCGGGCGGTGGTGCTGGCCGCGCGCGGCCCGGCCTTCTGCGCTGGCGCCGACCTGAACTGGATGCAGAAGATGGCCGGCTACAGCCATGCCGAGAACCTGGCCGATGCGGCCGGACTGGCGGCGATGCTGCGGGCGATCCACGACTGCGCCAAGCCGGTGGTGGCGCGGGTGCAGGGCGACTGCTATGCCGGCGGCATGGGACTGGCAGCCGCCTGCGACATCGTGGTCGCGATCGACACGGCAAATTTCTGCCTTTCGGAAGTAAAACTCGGGTTGATCCCGGCCACCATCTCGCCGTACGTGATCCGCGCCATCGGCGCGCAGGCGGCGCGGCGTTATTTCCTGACGGCCGAGCGCTTCGCCGCCGCCGAGGCACAGCGCATCGGGATGGTGCACGAGGTGGTGACGGCAGACCGGCTCGACGAGACCGTCGCCGGCCTGCCCAAGGCACTGCTGGCCGCCAGCCCGCATGCGGTGACGCAGGCAAAGCGGCTGGTGCGCGATGTGGCCGGACAGCCAATGACGGATGCGCTGGTCGCGGAAACCGTGGCCCGCATCGCCGATATCCGCGCCTCGGAACAAGGCCAGGAAGGCGTGCGCGCCTTTCTTGAAAAGCGCAAGCCGTCATGGCTCGGCTGATCCGCATTCCACACGCTCACCCGACCGTTCCCACGGACGTATCCACGACCGCATTCCGGAGACACCATGTTCACTAAAATCCTGATCGCCAATCGTGGCGAGATTGCCTGCCGGGTTGCGGCCACGGCGCGGCGGCTTGGCGTCAAGACGGTTGCCGTCTACTCGGAAGCCGATGCGGGTGCGCGTCATGTGGCGCTGTGCGATGAAGCGGCGCCGATCGGCGCGTCGGCTTCCAAGGAAAGCTACCTGCGGATCGACAGGATCATCGCTGCAGCGAAGGCGACCGGCGCGCAGGCGATCCATCCGGGGTACGGTTTCCTGTCGGAGAACGCCAGCTTTGCCCGCGCCTGTGCCGAGGCCGGCATCGTCTTCATCGGACCGCCGGCATCCGCAATCGACGCCATGGGTTCCAAATCGGCGGCCAAAACGCTGATGGAAAAGGCCGGCGTGCCACTGGTGCCCGGTTATCACGGCGAGCGCCAGGAGCCTGAGTTCCTGCAGGACGCAGCCGACCGCATGGGCTATCCCGTGCTGCTCAAGGCATCTGCCGGCGGCGGCGGCAAGGGCATGCGGATCGTCGAGCGCAGTGACGATTTCAAGGCGGCGCTGGCTTCCTGCAAGCGGGAAGCGATCAGCAGTTTCGGCGACGACAAGGTGCTGGTCGAGAAGTACCTGACGCGGCCACGGCATATCGAAATCCAGGTCTTCGCCGACAGCCACGGCAACTGCGTCTACCTCTTCGAACGCGACTGCTCGGTGCAGCGCCGCCACCAGAAAGTGCTCGAGGAAGCGCCTGCGCCTGGCATGCGCGACGAACGCCGGCGCGCCATGGGCGAGGCAGCGGTCGCAGCGGCGAAGGCGGTCGGCTATGTCGGCGCCGGCACGGTCGAATTCATCGCCAACCAGGATGGCGCGTTCTACTTCATGGAAATGAATACCCGCCTGCAGGTCGAACATCCGGTGACGGAAATGATCACCGGGCAGGATCTGGTGGAATGGCAGCTGCGGGTAGCCGGTGGCGCGACGCTGCCATTGCGCCAGGATCAGTTGGCGATCCGCGGCCATGCGCTGGAAGCGCGCATCTATGCCGAGAACCCGGACAACAATTTTCTGCCGTCGACCGGCCACCTGCGCCACCTGCGCATGCCGGATGCGGTCACGTTCAGCCTCGGCGACAACCCCTCCCACCCGGCAGCCGTACGGATCGACAGCGGTGTGCGGGCGGGCGACGCGATCTCGCCGTTCTATGATCCGATGATCGCCAAGCTGATCGTCTGGGGCCGCGACCGGCCGGAGGCGCTGGCGCTGATGTCCAAGGCGCTGGCAGCGTGCCAGGTGGTGGGACTGGTCACCAACATCGCCTTCCTGAAACGATTGGTCGAAAGCGACCCGTTCGCCGCTGCCGATCTCGATACGGGGCTGATCGAACGCAACCAGGCGGCGCTGTTCCCGGTTGCCGCGCCGGCCAGCAATGACGTGATCGCGCTGGCAACCATTGCGCTCGTCTCTGCAGAATCACGACGCCAGGCGCAGCAGCTGCAGCAGCTGCAAAAGGCAGGGCCCGCATCGCTTGCAGGCGATCCATGGGCGCAGACCAGCGGCTGGCGCATGAATGCCGTCCTCGATCGTGCCTTCGTGTTCGGCGATGGCGATCTCGCGCGCGAGGTGATGCTTTCGTACCTGCCGCATGGATGGCAGCTGCAATCGGGCGCGGCGCCGGCATCGATCGACCTGGTCAGTCATGACGCCGGCGATCTCGTGCTTCGCTGTGACGGCCATATCGTGCGCGGCACCGTCGTCATCGATGGCGAAGACCTGCATGTATTTTCTGGCGAACGGCACGTCGTTTTGCAGTACAAGGATCCGATGGTGCATGCGGGCGAAGCGGAAGAAACCGGCGGCCGCCTGACCGCGCCGATGCCCGGCAAGATCGTGGCGATCCTGGTGAAGCCGAATGACAGCGTGCTCAAGGGCGCCCCGCTGCTGATCATGGAAGCCATGAAGATGGAGCACACGATCACCGCGCCGCGCGACGGCGTGATCGAGGAGCTGCTCTATGCCACCGGCGACCAGGTCGATGATGGCGCACAGCTGCTGGTGTTCAAGAGCTGAGCCGTGTCCGACCGGCCTGAACCGCGCTTGAAAACACGCCGATGACTGCAATCGCAAAGCCGATGCGCAAGCGCGAGGCGCTGGGGGTTCGCTCCGAGAAACGGGTGCGGGAAATCCTTGCCGTGGCGCGTGAAGTGTTTGCCGAGCACGGCTACGAGAAATCGACCACGCTTGAAATCGCGCGCCGGCTGGGTATTTCGGAGGCCACTGTTTTTTCGTATTTCACCGGCAAGCGGGACCTCTGCATGCAGGTGATCAAGATCTGGTACGACGAGATCTCGCTGGTGCTGGAACAGGACGTGCCGCTGGTAGACGGCACCCGCGCCCGCCTGCACTTCGTCGTCCACAAGCATCTCGTGACGCTCATGCAGGACGGCACCGGCATGTGCAAACTGGTGCTCGGCGAAGGCCGCAGCGCTGACGATGCATTCGCCGCGCTGATCGCCGGACTCAAGCGGCGCTACACGGCGCCCCTGATGAAAGTCCTCGCCGCCGCCCAGCGCGCCGGCGAAGTGCGGCAGGACATGCCCTTGCCGCTGCTGCGCGACATGGTCTACGGCTCCATGGAACACGTGTTGTGGGACGCCATGGTCAACCACAACCCGCCCGATATTGCGACCACGGCAGCGCAATTGACCAGCATGCTGTGGACCGCGATCACGCCAGAGGACCCGCCGCTGGAGCGGCTGGCGCGGTTTCACCACGATGTCGCGCAGGCGTTGTTGCAGGTGCAGGACAATCCGGCGCCTCTTCCCTGATCTGATGTGCATTCGCGTGCAACCGATTCGCCGCCGCGAACTGCATTGCCCATGGCACGAACTCGCGCGCCGGCAATGCCTTCGAAAATACATAGCCCTGAATCTGGTCACATCCCATCTCATGCAGTACCGCCAGCGTCGCTTGGTCTTCCACGCCTTCGGCCACCACGATCAGACCGAAGTTGTGTGCAAGGTCGATGATGCTGCGCACGATCTGCATGTCGGATTCCGAGGTGATCATGTGCTGTACAAAAATCTTGTCGATCTTCAGTTCGCTGATCGGAAACCGCCGCAGGTAGGCTAGTGAAGAATAGCCTGTACCGAAATCATCGATCGCCATTTCGAACCCCAGATCCTTGAGCGTATGCAGCATCGTGATCGACTGCTCGATGTCGGTGATCAACGAACTTTCCGTGACTTCGAGACCGAGCGCTGCAGGCGGAACGCCCCAGATCGCCAGCGCTTGCTGCAAGAGGGCTGGCAGATGCGGTTCGCATAGCATGCGTGCAGACAGGTTGATCCAGACCCGCCCGACGCCAACGCCCTTGAGGTAATTGACGTAATCCGAAAGCGCGGTTTGCAGCACGTAGCGCGTGAGTTCTTCCATCATGCCGAATTCTTCGGCGATGCCCACCAGGCTTGCAGGCGTCAGCACCGGCTTGACGCCACTGGGCCAGCGGATCAGCGCCTCGACGCTCAGGACTGCCCGGCTGCGCAGATGGACTTTGGGCTGGTAAGCGAGTGAAAGAATGTTGCTTGCAAGGGCCACTTCCAGGCTTTTGATCAGGTCGCGGCTGAGCTGCTCATTGTCATCGCCGGCGCTCGTCACGAAATACGGCTGGTTCAGCGTCCGCGCCCGAAAACGCGCGTGGGCAGCAGACTTGAGCAAGCCGAGGCCGCTGCGCTGGGAATCGCCCGTCACGGCAATCCCGATCCCTGGACGCACCGTAACGACTGCATGGTCGCCAATGAATGGCGTCTCCAGTGCGTAGGCAATGTTCGTTGCGGCAAGGTTGGCAATGGCGGGCGAACTGAGCGCTGGCAGCACGACCCAGATTTCATCAAAGGTCGCTCGCGCAAGATAATCCTGGGGCCGAAGCGTGGAACGAATACGCTTCAGAATCGCCGTCTGTACCAGTGCGGCACTGGCAGACTCGAGTGCGGCGTCGATGCTATCGCTGCGTGCGAGACCGACCACCAGCAGCGCGAGAATACCGGAACCCGGCACGGCCTTCAGGTCGGCATCGAGACGCGCGACCAGCGCATGCGGATCGAGGACCAGATCGGCATCCGGCGCGACGTCCGAAGCAATGTCGTGCACCGGGCCGCACTCGAGCGCAGCCGGCCGTGCAACGCGGGCGGAAAACAGTGCAGACAAAAACCCCTCTTTGCGACTCATCGGTTACGGTTCAAATAATATTCGCGGAAATTGACGCCGAAAGCACCGTCAGGCAAACCCCGAACGATCCGAATCGCCTTGGGCGCGATCTCGAAGTTGTGTTTCATGATGTCCAGGCTCCAGAGATCCTTGACCGATTTCTTTTCGCGATCCGTCAGGATCAGGACCTTCGGCTCCAGGCGCCGGAAGCGATTGTCTTGGGTGACGATCGCCACTTCGCCGGTCGAAAGTTCGATCAGCGAGCCCACCGGAAAGACGCCGATCGCCTGTACCAGCTGCTCCACCAGCGGCGCGTGCCAGCGGGTTCCGGCTTCCGCGAACAGGGCGCGCAACGCCTCGAAGGTCGACATCGTTGGCGCATAAGGCCGGTCGCCGATCATGGCGACGAAGCTGTCGGCGATCGCTGCCATCTTGCCGTAGATGCTGACCTCTTCGTCGGTACGCCCGTTTGGATATCCCAGGCCATCGACCCGCTCGTGATGCTCGCCGATTGCGCGCAGCACCAGTTCCGAGGTCACGCCGGCGGATGCGAGTCGTTCGACGCCAATCGTCACATGCTGTTGCATCATCTTGCTTTCGCTTGCATCGAAATTGCCAGGCTTGTCGAGCATGTTCTGGTCAAGTTCCATCTTTCCCAGGTCCAGCAACAGGCCGACAGTCGCGAGCTCGGCCAGCGGCTCCCGCTGGAAGCCAAGATGCCGGCCAAGCATCGTCAGATAGATCGCGACGCCGAGGCCATGCTGATAGATGCGGTCGTTCTCGTCGCGCATGCGCGCAGCCAGCATCATGGTTGCAGGCCGGCTGATCATGTTCTCCGCAAGGGTTTCCGCCGCGCTTTGCAATGCGGGCAAGTCGATCGCATCGTTGTTGGCGATCTTGGCAATGATCTCGTTGAGCGTCTTTGCCGACAACTCGCACGCAGCGAGAGCCTTGGGCATGGCAGCGCTGGTCGCCTCGGGTTCCGGATAGACAACCAGATCGTACTGCTGAGGAACATATTCCGGCCGCGCGACGGGGATCGCAACCGATCCCGGTGACCGCAGGCCGCGCAGCCAGGCTGAGAAACGTCGGACCGCCGAGACCTCGGTCCCGACTGGCGCAACGTAGACCGATTTCAGAAAACCGGAAAATTTCTGCGGGTCCGATGCCGGCAGGGTGTCGGGCTGCGGCCTCTTGCCAGTGGCATTTGCACCTGTCAGGATCGATTCCATTCGCTCCCTGATGTGTTGCCACAAAACTTTCCATCCCCCCGCGTACGGCTGCGGCCGCCAATTGCCGTGCTCCTCTATCCCGGCCGCATCTGCCGTGGCAGAGCGCACCGGCGCGAAACTCACAGACCGCCGCACGTCGATTTCGCGCACAGGCGGTGTTTCATGGGCCTCGTAGATTGCGTCGCAATAGGGGGCAACGAAAGCATCGATGCGACTTCGCGTCGGGTCGACTGCGACCTGCAAGGCCAGAATGCGTAACGTCTCGAGTTCCTCGATCGACTGGATCAGCACGCCTTCAAGGAGGAACGGAGAATTCTGCCATCCGCAATCGATGTCAGCCACGAACATGCCGATGGCGAGATCGGTGGACGGCATCGGCAGCATCGTCTTCAGGCGCTTGATCT